>DAOTYG010000305.1:0-2237 GCA_034435155.1 Anaerolineae bacterium
GGAAGGGGATCAGGGGGAGGGAGAGGGGATCCGGCGTCGTAACCGACCAGCGTCACCCGGCCGGCGAAATCAAAGGCCACCGGGTGGGTCGGTTGCCCGTCATTGGCAGCCGGGAACAATCGCACCAGGCCGGGCACACTCACCTGGCGGAAGGGCCTGTCGGTGCGCGCGGTATAGCTATAACCGCCCGGGCCGAAGGGTTCCACGTCGTAACGGGCATCCGTGCGCGTGGGGCCGCGATAGAAATAGATGGGCCGGTCGGCCGCGGCCTGTCCGGCGATGTACGTGGTCCAGTCCCGGCTCAGGTAGGGCACATCCACGATGGTCAGGTCCGGGCGTCGCCTCTCCACCTGTTGCAGATACCAGAGCGGCGTGAGGTGGTCCCATTCGCCAAAGACCACGGCCTGCGACTCAAACGGCAAGGCCAACACCGACCAGGCGTAGCGGGCTACGGTATCATTGCGGCTCATGTCCACGGCTGGATACGTGGTGCAGGCCAGAAAGGCCGGCAACAGGGCGAGCAGGAGACTGAGGCCCGGCTCCACCAGATAGGCGGCCAGACCAGCCAGGCCGGCGCCGATCCACAAGGCCCAGACGAGATAGGCCGGCAACAGGTAGACATGCAGGTTATAGGTGGCCTGGGCCGGATCACCGTAGCGGTAGGCCAGGGCAAAGACGCTGAGGAACAGGAACGAGAGGCCGGTCAGGGTCACAAATTGCACTCGTGCAAGCTGGGGGGGGTCTCCGCCGCCTGTTGCAGTCATGGGGCTCCGCGCCGTTGGCTCGCAAGCTACCTCAGCCCGACGCGGCCAGAGCAGCCAGAGCAAGCCGAGCAGCCCCAATCCCACGCCGATCCAGGTATACTGGCGCACCAGGAGGTCCACGTAGCGGGTCAATTGCGCTGGCGCGTCCATCTGGAGGAGGCCCTCGATCAGGTGGCCGCCGAAATCGCTGCCAGTGATCCAGGGGAGCAGGCCGCCCAGGACGCGCGTATCGTGCAACTGCCAGGCGCGCAGGGGGATGTACAGGTAGAGCAGGAGGGGCAGCAGGACCAGGAGCGCGGCCTGGGCCAGCAACCGGCCGCGCCGCAGCAAGCCCGGTTGGGTCCAGAGGATGAAAACGACCAGCCCCGGCCCCCACAACAGCATCGTGCGGTGATGGGTCAGGCTCAGGCCGTAGACGAAAGCCAGGGCCAACAGCCAGCGGTCGGCGCGTCCCCACCCCGCTCCTTCCCCGGCGGGAGAGAGGGCTTCGGACCAGCGCAGGGCCAGATAGAGCACCCCGGCCACAAAGAGCACGTTCAGCCCATAGACTGAGGCCACCACCGCCTGCGACCAGACGCTATAGCCCACGGCGTAAGTGGCGGCCGTCAGGGCCGCCGCGATGCGGGCGTATGGCGGCCGCAACACGACAGTGACACGCTTCGCTATCAGATAGACCAGCGGCACGCTGAGGGCCACGGCGACGGCCGAGAACAGGTTGACCCGCCAGGCCACATCGCCCAGGGGCAACCAGGTAAATATGTGCCCCAGGAGCGTATAGAGCGGATAGCCGGTGGTGTGCACGATGCCCAGCGTGCGCAGGAGAGCCTGAAACTCGCTGCTGTCGCCCTCCAGCACCGTGGGGGCCAGGGTGAGGACGTAGAGCAACAAGCTCGCCCCGGCCAACGCCGCGCTGAGCACCAGGTCTATCGCGTGCTGTTGTCCAAACTCGCGTAATCGCTGCACCGGCCCCCCGTGTTGACTGCACGTGATTCGTAACTGCTCACCCTCCCGCCGGTTTAGGCGTTTTCTCGGCCGACGATCGCCCTAATAGACGGAGCGCAAACCACAGTTCCCAGCAACCTGCGGGAGGGTAGGCTGAGCAGTCACCGTGATTCTTGTTACGCAGCACGAATCACGCCCGGCCTATCATACACACGGACGGGCGGCCTGTCAAGAACGGCTTCGCCCCGGCCACCCAACGTCACTGACATCCGTGCATAACTTCTGTCAGGGAGGGGACAAAGGGAGAGAAAGCCTTTCTGTTTTTTTGCGGCGGCAAAGCCATCGCAAAAAAACCTGCCAGGCATTCTCTTCCCTCCCCCGAAGGGACACGAAGTGAGGAGTGGATCAGTGTCATGCGGTAACTGCCTACCCTGAACCCTCCCGCAGGTTAGAAAGGGGCTGGCGAACGATGCAGCCGGTCATCTGGGCGCGCTCTGGTCTGGTCATTGCGCCCAAACCTGCGGGAGGGTA
>DAOTYG010000306.1:0-4367 GCA_034435155.1 Anaerolineae bacterium
TACCCTCCCGCAGGTTTGGGCGCAATGACCAGACCAGAGCGCGCCCAGATGACCGGCTGCATCGTTCGCCAGCCCCTTTCTAACCTGCGGGAGGGTTCAGGGTAGGCAGTTACCCAATTCGTGTCATTCGTCCATTCGCATCATTCGTGATTGAAAAGTGTCCGGTAGTGAAACCGGCCAATTGTAACGTAAAAACAGGCCATCAGCAAGTAGGGTATCATCGCCCGGCGGGGAGAGGGAGATGGAAGGACAAGTGCCCTATCGCGTGCTGGTTATTGATGACCAGCGGCTGATCCGGCAGTATCTGGAGCTTTTCTTAAAACGCGCTGGCTATGAGGTCCTGGTAGCTGCCGATGGCCAGGCCGGGATCGAGCGCCTCCAGAGCGACAGGGTGGACCTGGTGTTGACGGACTTGAAGATGCCCGTCCTGGATGGGTTCGCCGTGTTACGCTATGTGCGAGAATCCCAACGCCCGGTGCCGGTGGTGATCATGACGGCCTACGGGTCGCCGGGTGTGGAAAAAGAAGCCCTGCGTCTGGGCGCGTTTGCCTACCTGGCCAAGCCCTTCACATTGAGCCAATTGGAGCAGACCCTGACCCGCGCCCTGGAGTTGATTGCCCATCCAGTCACCCAGGCCAGTTCGGGCCGGGAGCCTGAGCCAGGTGTGCAGGACACACCCCCTGGCCCGAAAATATAGGTCGGATGTAATTGCTCAGTCTACCCTCCCGCAGGTTGCTGGGAACCGTATTTCCCGTCTGCGTACCGTCCACCGGCGTGTCCGCGAGAACGCACGAACCTGCGGGAGGGTGAGCAGTTACGGTCGGATTACCCATCCTGCAAGGAGGAGAGTGCCCATGACCAGCCGCATTGTCGTGCAACGTGGTCGGCGGCAGGATATACCGGAGGTCCTGGTTTTTTTGAACACCACCCGACCGACGAAACCGGTCTCAGAGGCCGAGTTGCTGGAGGAGTTGTTCACCTGGGGGCTATTGCTGGCCCGCACCTCGCAATTGCGCGGCCTACTGCGCTGGCAGGCTATCAACCTGGTGGGTGTGGTGCGAGGGTTCTGGGTCTGGCCTCGCCAGCAACAGCGGCGCATCGGCGCAGCCCTGCTTGGGGTGGTGGAAAAAGCAGCCTATGACCTGTTCTGCGAGGGGGTGGTGCTCCTGATCGAGCCGGATACGCCGGCCTCTACCCGACGCCTGTTCGCCGCCTGTGGCTACGAAGCCCAGACCCTCGCCGACCTGAACCGGCACTGGCGCAATGCCCTGGAGGAGGTACTGCTCCCCTCGGACCTGATCCTGAGCAAGCGACTGCGGGAACGGGTGACCTTCCGAGACCTGCAAGGATAACCAACAACAGGCGGCTGACACACGAAAATCCTCCCGCAGGCCCTGAAACCTGCGGGAGGCTGATTTACTGGACTGGAGTCGAGCCTTCAGGCGGGCCATATCTTGTGGGCACTACCGGCTAAAGCCTCTGCTCCTTGTGGTATGCGACCAGTCGTCCCAAGTCCAATGATCTAACTGATGTGCCAGGTAGTGCCGGTCGGCCCGTCGCGCAGGGCGATGCCCAACTCAGCCAGCCGGTCCCGGATGCTATCGGCCAAAGCCCATTGGCGGGCGGCTCGTAGTTCCTGACGGGTCTGCACCAGCAAGGCCAGGAGCGGCTCCACCAGGCCCTGGCCCTGTTCCTCCTTCAGTTCGGCCGGGATGAGGCCCAGGACCTGCCCGCCCAGGTCCCGGTAGAGGCGATCAATGGCCTCCAGCGTGGCCCTGTTCACCGCTTCCGCGCCGTGCAGCAGGGTATTGCTCTCCCGGGCCACGTTGAACAAGACCCCGATGGCCCCGCCGGTGTCAAAATCATTGTCCATGCTCGCCAGGAACTGGGCTTTGTGCTCTTCCAGGCTGGTCAGCACCTCCTCATCAGCCGGACCGTCTGGGGCCTGTGGGATGGCCCGGCGCACAGCCGCCACCGCCTCGAGCAGCCGGCGCAATCCCTTATCGGCCGCCTCCAACGCCTCATCCTGAAAGTTAACGGTGGCCCGATAATGGCTGGTGAGGATAAAGAAGCGCAACGTCTCTGGGCGATAGCGGGCCAGAGCATCCTTGATGGTGATAAAATTGCCCAGGGATTTGCTCATCTTGACCCCATTCACGTTGAGCGTGCCCCACAGGATCCAATAGCGGGCAAAGGGCACCCCGTTGGCCGCCTCGCTCTGGGCCTTTTCATCCTCGTTATGGGGGAAGATGTTTTCGACGCCGCCGCCGTGGATGTCTATGGTGTCACCCAGGTAGCGCCGGGCCATGGCCGAGCATTCAATATGCCAGCCGGGATAGCCCCATCCCCAGGGGCTGGGCCAGCGCAGGATGTGCTCCGGATCGGCCCGTTTCCACAGGGCGAAATCCACCGGGCTGCGCTTCTCGTCGCGCACCTCCACCCGCGCCCCTTCCAATAGCTCCTCCACCTTACGCCCGGAAAGCGACCCATAGTCCGGCCAGGAGGATACATCAAAATAGACCGAACCGTTCACTTCGTAGGCATGGCCTTTTTCCAGCAAGGTCTTTATTAACTCGATCTGCTCTGGGATGTGCGCGCTGGCCCGGGGCGAGATGTTGGGGCGTTCCACGCCCAGGGCATCCATGTCCGCGAAATACGAGCGGATATACTTTTCCACCAACTCCATCGGCTCCAACTGCTCCCGTTGCGCCCCCTTCAGGACACGGTCCTCGCCGGTATCCAGCAGATGCCCCACGTCGGTAAGATTTTGGACGTAGCGCACCCGGTAGCCCAGGTAACGCAGGTAGCGCACGATGACGTCGTAGCTCACGTAGCCCATGGCGTGGCCCAGGTGGGCGTCATCGTAGACCGTGGGGCCGCAGACGTAGAGGTTGACCAGCCCCTCCTGCAAGGGGATGAACGGTTCTTTGCGCCGGGTCAGGTAGTTATAGACTTTCAGGGTCATTGGTCTCTCCAGTTTCGAGTTACGAGTTCACGCTCGTTCCCAGGTCTCGGGTTCCTCCAAACCCTCCCGCAAGGCCCGGGCCAGTTCCAGAGGCAATCCCCGTTGAGTCAGGGCGCGCGCGGCCGCGTCCACGTCATAGGCCACGCGCTTGATGAGCACCTGGGTCTTGCCGGTGACCGGGTCAACGTCCAGGAGGGCGTAGGCGGCGCGCGGGTCGCCGTCACGGGGCTGGCCCACGCTGCCCACATTGACAAAGGTGACGGCGTTGACCACCCGGTAGCTGGGCACATGGGCGTGCCCGGAGACGATGAGGTTGGCCTTGGTTTGATAAGTCAGCTCCCGCAAGATCGCCTCGGCGGTCTGAGTGCCCAGGCTCTCCCGCAGGTCACGGGGGCTGCCGTGGGTGATCATCAGGCGACAGGGACCGATCTCCAGCCGGGCCTGGGGCAAGAGTCGGCGCAGCCAGGCCTTCGTGCGCACGTCCAGGTGGACCCGGGTCCACAGGAAAGCCAGGTCAGCCACGGCCGGGGGCAGCCAGGGGGCAGCCGGCCGGGAGCGGTCAAAGGCCACGGCATCATCATAGTCGCCGATGACGCATTTGACATCATGTTCGCGCAGGAGGGCGATGACCTCATTGGGCAAGGGGCCATAGCCCACCAGGTCCCCGGCGCAGAGCAACCGCTCGACTCGTTCAGTCCAGGCATCATCCAGCACCGCTTGCAGGGCATGAAGGTTACCGTGGACATCGGCCAGTACGGCCACCCTCATTACATACCTCCCAGGACAGGTCGTCAGGTAGAAGCGGGGCTGGGGCGTTGGCGGCTTTCCCGGTCACCCGCTCCGGCGGCGCGGCTGAGCGCGGTCTCACCCCCATCCTGAGGCGGGGAGGTGGGCCGGGTGCGTGAGCTGCGCCGGGCCGTGATCGGGGAGTGCCCCCGGCCCGTGTCGCGCCAGATGTCTATGACGCCCCGCTGTTTGGAGATGCGGTCCACCAGCCGACTCAACTGCTGGATGTCTGCCACCTCCAGGACGACCGAGAGGGTAGCCAGGCCGGCCTCCGGGTCCTGCAGGGTATGGACATCGGTCATACTCACGCGCTCGCTGGCCACGACCATGGCGATGTCTCGCAACAGGCCATGCCGGTTGACAGCGCGTACCTGGACCGCCACCGGGAACAATCGCTCATAGGCCCGACCCCAGTCCACTTCCAGGAGTCGCTCACGCTCTTTGAGGCGCAGGACGTTGGGGCAATCGCGGCGGTGGACAGAGATCAGGTGGTTTCTGGTCACATAGCCCACCACGTCATCGCCGGGCATGGGGGCGCAGCACTGAGCCAGCCGGACGCTCAGGCCGGTGACGCCCTCCACGCGGATCCCGGCCACCGTGGGCGGGGGCGGTGGGG
>DAOTYG010000307.1:0-2613 GCA_034435155.1 Anaerolineae bacterium
TACCCTCCCGCAGGTTCGGGCGCAATCTCCGCACTGAAGTGCGCCGCAATGAGCTGCTCGCTCTCTTGCCAGCCGCTTTCTAACCTGCGGGAGGGTGGCGGGTAGGTATTTACGCTGGACCAAAGAAGTCCAGGTCAAGCGAGACGCGATGCCCCAGGTGCAAGGCCGCTGCTGTGCCGCCGGCCAGATAGAACGGCGCGGCGACGCCGGATGCGCCTAATAGGGCCAGATTGCGTCGGGCTTGTTCTGGTAAGGCTTCGACAAACACGCCACGCGCTCCTTGTCTACATCCAGGTAGAGAGCCCAAAAGTTGGCACTGCGCCGGGATAACTTTCGGCTGCGCTGTAGCACCTGGACGATCATCTCACGTGGAAAAGCGCTCAGCAGCCAACGCACTGACGGCAGATCGCCGTGCTCCAGCAACCGCTCGATGACATAGACGGGATACTCGTCCACGTCCAGCCGGGCCGGGTCAATGTCCCAGAAATACCGATGCGCAAAGGCCGGCAAGGCACGGGGGGTCATATCACCCCTCGCGCGCGCAGATCAGCGATCCAGTCCAGCCTGGGCTGGGTTGCCTCGGCGTCGTAGCCGACCTCACGGAGAATGGCCTCGGTGTGCTCGCCCAGGCGTGGCGGCGGCATGCGCACCTGGTCCGGCATCTCGCTCAGGCGCAGCGGCGTGCGCACCTGGGCCAGGGGGCCGGTGTCCGGCCGGGTCAGCGTCGTCAGCAGTTCGCGGGCGACTATCTGGGGGTCTGTCGCCAGCTCGTCCAGGGAGAGCACCGGCTCGCAGCAGGCGTCGGCGGTCGCCAGGAGCGCGGTCCACTCGTCGCGCTTCCGGGTACGAAACAGCCGTCTTAACTCGGCGATGGCCTCTTGTTGGCCGGGCGCATCGGCCAGAATGGTGTCGAGCAGATCCGGCCGGTCTACGGCGTCGCAGAACCGTTGCCAGAACTTGGGTTCCAGCGCGCCCAGGGAGAAATATCGGCCGTCGGCGGTCTCGTAGACCTGGTAGCGGGCCACGCCGCCGGTGAGGTGATCCGCGCCCCGCCGGGGCGGTTGCCCGGTGGCCTGCATGGTCGCCAACGGCAGCCCCAGGAGCGCGGTCACGCCATCGGCCATCGCCAGGTCCAGGTATTGCCCCACGCCGGTGCGCTCGCGGGCCTGCAAGGCCAACAGGATGCCGACGGCAGCCCACAATGCCCCCACCACATCGGCGATGGGCAGGCCGGGGAGGGCCGGCGGGCCGTCGGCCGGGCCGGTGAGGCCCAGGAAGCCGCCCCGGGCCAGATAGTTCACATCATGGCCGGCGCGGTCATGCAGCGGCCCGGTCTGGCCGTAACCGGTGAGAGAGACGTAGACCAGGCGCGGGTTCACCGCTCTCAGGGCGGCATAGTCCAGTTCCAACGCCGCCATCACGCCGGGCCGGAAGCTCTCCACCAGCACGTCAGCGGTGCGGGCCAACGCGCGCAGCACCGCGCGGCCTTCTGGGACACGCAGGTTCAGCGTGAGGCTGCGCTTGTTCCGGTTGAGGGCCAAAAAATACACGCTATCCTCACCGAGCAACGGCGGCACGCCGCGCATGTAGTCGCCGCCGCCCGGGTCTTCCACCTTGATCACATCGGCCCCAAAATCCGCCAGGATCATGGTGCAGAACGGGCCGGGCAAGAGCCGGGTGAGGTCCAGGATACGGACACCATGTAGCGCAGCAGTGGGCATGGGTTTCTCCAGGAGACAGGAGACAGGATGCAGGATACAGGATGCATGATACAGGAGGCGGGAGACTCTGTCAAGTAAGGGGGCATTCAGCTTGTTGACTTTCCCACTGGGATCAGTTACAATGGAATTGTGACCGTCGTTCGCCGGGCTGGCGCACCAACTTTACAAGGAGAAGGAAGCATGATCACCCCGTTCATTTTCAGCGCCATCGTGTCACCCCCACCTGTGGATGAAGCGGCGGAATCCGAGACCCTCATCACTGAGGCTGAGCCTGCATCGCCAGTTGTCGAGACGCCGCCGGCCCGGCGCGTGCCAACCTGGGTCTGGGTCCTGCTCGTCGCCGTTGTGGTCATCCTGTGTGTCTGCTGCCTGTGCGCCACGCTGGGAGCTGGCGTGTGGGCCTTGAGCAGTGGCGAGTCGCCATTCCGCACCTCCACGCCGGGCATTGATACCCCCATCACCGTCGAGGGCGTGCAGGTCCAGCTCACTTCTGCTACCCGTCAGGACAGCTACAAGTCGGCGACCGGGACGCACCGGCCCCGCCAGGCCAGCGATGAGTTGCTCGTCATCGAGGCGACGCTCTCTGGCGCTACGGATGCGCAAAAGATCCTGGCGTGGAAACCCTTCACCATTGACGAGACCGGACGCGAGGATACGCCGGGCATCAGCACGGTAACGAGCGACAAGGACAGGCGGCCCACCAAAGCCATCTGGATCATCGCTGTGGCCAAGACCGCGCACTCGTTCACCTTTCATTTGCCGGGCGACAAAACAGTCAACCTGGCCCCGCTCCTGAGCCGGTAGAGCAAGGAGGGGCCATGTCGGAAAACACGGTACAACCCGAGCCCACTTTTCAGGCGGAGACGCCACCCCCGCCGGCCGAAGCGCCCCC
>DAOTYG010000308.1:0-2720 GCA_034435155.1 Anaerolineae bacterium
AAAGGCACGGTCGTGCTGGCACCCATGTCCAGCACCGCATCCAGGCTCAGCGGATCCACGCTCAGGCACGGCCGCAGCCAGCGCAGGTCGAAGTCCACCGTCGTCGTCTGCTGGCCGGTGACCATCACGCCGGTGGCCATCCCATCCGTGTGATCGGCGGCCGTGACCGTCACGGTGAGCGGGCTGTGCGCTTCGTCCAGCCATAGCACGTATCTCCCATCCGCGCCCGTCCTCAGCGTCCGGGTCATCCCCGTGCTGCCCTCCACCAGCACCGTGGCGTCTTCCAGCGGCGCCGGGCTCGCGTCGCAGTACCCCAACCCGCGCACCACGCCTTCCAGCTTCCCCCACGTCGCCGGCGCTGTCACCGTCATCGTCACCGGGATATTGGCCAGGACGTAGGGTGTATCATGCTCAAGTTTTAGCTGAGCGTAGTACCTGCCCGGTGGCGTCACCTCCGGCACGCTTGCGTCGAAAGTCACGTCAACAGCCTGAGTTGCCGGCTGGGCGACGCTCCCCTCCAGGCGAAAAGCGATGTCCTGCTGAGTCGGCCCAAGCACAGTCCAATTCTGCCAGGAGGTGCCATAGCCGAACCCGCCGCCGGGGTTGATGAACTGAGCGATATAACCGTTGGTCGTGTCGGCCGGCTGCCGGCCATACTGTCCACCTGTTCCAAAGCTCATCACCGGATAGAACACCAGCCACCAGTGGCCGGCAGGCAGGCGGGCAGGCACCGCCAGGTTGAGAGTCACATTGGAGGGCATGCCGCCGGTGCCGTTGCTGAGCGCAACCTGCGGATCGTCGGGGGGCAGCGCAATTGTCCACACCGGCGGGTTGCCGCCACCGGAGGGATCGCCATCCGGGACCCCTCCGCTGTCTGCGTAAATAGCCCATACCAGCGAAACAGCGTTGGCCAGTGTGGTAAAGCCGTTCCAACCATTGCCGGGGACAAAGATGCGGGTGATATTCCACGGGTCGGCGTTGACAAAATCATCGGCCAGGTAGCTGCTGTAGGCCGGGTAGTCTATAAAATCCTGGTCAACGTAGGCGTTTATATTAACCGGGCTGAGCGGCTGATCCCAGAGCACGACATCAGGAAGCCTGGGCGCAGGCGCTTCTGGCACCCTGGCCGCTCCCTGCTCTGGCGAGCGAAGAGTCAGGGGTGAGGGAGAAGGCGCCGGCGCCCCAGGCGACGGCCGGTGGACCGGTTTACCCATTGTGGGACGGTAGAAGTACGAGGAGGCCCCGAGCGTGCCCGTGATCGGGTTCTCGCTCAGCCAGGGCACATCCCGGGCGCACATGCTGGTCGTCTCGCCGGACTCGAACTGGTAGACGGTATTGGTGTCCTGATCCACGGCCCACAGGTTGCCGTCACAGTCAATCTCCAGGCCGGCGCCGGAATATGCCCCAAAGCCCAGGCTAACGTTGAACTGGCCGGTGATGGTGAAGTTGTTGGCGGCGTCCAGGACGTAGACGGGGTTCGGGTTGCCGTTGACCATCACGAAAAGGTGCCGGGTATCGGCGTTGTAGGCCAGCCCGGCAATGGCCAGGCCCGTATTAACCTGCTGCAAGATGTTGCCGGCTGAGTCAAAACGGTACACCATCAGGTCGTTCCAGCCGCCGGCCAGATAGGTGTCTGTGGCCGGGTCATAGGCCAGCCCGCGCTGTGCGGTGGCAAAACCCGTGCCGCCGCCAGGGCAGATGACGTTGCCGGTCACGCCGAGGGCGGGGTCAATCTCATGGATGCAGTTGTCCTGGCCTGTATTCACGTTCATCACCCACAGCCTGCCGGTATTCCAGTTGAACGTGAAATCGGCCGGGCCGTATGACCCCAGAGTGGGCCAGTTATAAGGCCAGGCATGGCCGGTAGGTGTGCCGTCGCGCTGGTGCTCGACGGCGTTGTCCGTCGTGCCCCAGCCATCGCCAACCCATACGGTGTTGTTGACGCCGTCATAAGCAATGCCCCAGGCATCGCTTCCCACGCCGGTCGGCGTCCAGGACTGGAGCACGTCCCCTGCTGCTAAAGGCGGCGCGGCTGGAGGGTCTGGGATGCCCAGGCCGGCGGCCGTCGGGTAGCCTTGCTTGAAAGGCTTGACTCCGAAGACGGGTTGCTGGAACGGCCCGAGCGTCTCAAAGCCCCTATCCAGCTCGAGCAGCTTCCAGTCCATCGCCGCCCGGCCCAGGTTGGTGAGCGTCAGGGATACCGTGGTGCTCAATCCCATATCAAGCGTGGCTTCCAGCGAGAGCGGAGCGTAGGAGGGCATCCCTGCCGGCAGGTAGAAGTCCTGCTCAACGGTATCACCGTTGACGACGTTGACAAACCTGCCGTCTGCACCGTAACCTCTCCCGTTTCTGGCGGTGAACGCATGTGCGCCGGGTGGGGAGAAAAGGGTATAGAAGGCATCGTCCACGGACGGGTCCGCAGTGGGCGCTGCAATGAAGGAGTAACCCCTGTCGTTGAAGACTTCAGCGCCGTTCAGCGGCGCGCCGGTGTTGTCATCATACACATTGCCCACCACCAGGCCGCCGGTTGTCGGCGGGACACATACCGGCGGGCCAACGATGACATCGTCCACCTCCCACCACCAATCATAATTGGCGTTGTAGTAATGGAAACGGATCATCACATTGGCCTGGTTGGCCGCGATGGCCGAGATGTCAATGACCGCCGTCTGGGGGCCGCGGTCACTGCCCGAGTCACGCCGCCAGACATTGGTCCAGGG
>DAOTYG010000309.1:0-7172 GCA_034435155.1 Anaerolineae bacterium
CTACCCTGAACCCTCCCGCAGGTTAGAAATGGGCTGGCAACCGATGCAGCCGGTCATCTGGGCGTGCTCTGGTCTGGTCATTGCGCCCAAACCTGCGGGAGGGTAGGTAGTTACATTCAGCAAAAGTCTATTGGTTAGTTATTGACAAAATTTTTCAATAACGGCTAAAAAAAGAAGCATCAGGCCGCCGCGGCCTGACACGCGGGGCACCGGCCGAACAGTTGGAGCAGATGTTCCTCCACGCGATAGCCGGTCTGCGCCTCCACCCGCTGGATGAAGGCGTGCAGGTCGTCCTCGCCGGCGAACTCGACGGCGCGAGCGCAGCCCTGGCAGATGAGGGCGTGGCGGTGGCCCGGCGCGGCCAGCAGGTAACCGTGGCAGCCGTCCTCGCGGTGGACGCGACGCACCAGGTCCAGCCCGGTCAGCAGGTTCAGGGTGCGGTACACCGTCACCAGGCCCAACTGCCGGTGCCTGGCCCGCGCCCGCTCCTGGATCTCCTGCGGCAAGAGCGGCCGGTCAGCGGCCAGCAGCGTCTCCATCACGGCCTGGCGGGGGGCGGTGATCCGACACCCGGCCTCGGCCAGGCGTTGTTCCCAGTCCAACATCCTAACCTCTTGAAAAAACTTTTCAATAACAAGCATACCACAACGAGGCTAATCTGTCAAGCCGCGCTTGACAGAGGCGCGATATGGTTACGGGTCTATACCGGTCACCGACGGCCGCCGCCGGCTCTTCTATCGCGCCCCGTTGGATGAAGCCAGCGGGCCGCCCGGGGTCTGGCTGCTGGAGGCGGAGACCAGGAGCCAGCGCGAGATCGTCACGCCGGGCTACTGGTCGGCCTGGCTGCCCTGGCCAGCGACCAGCGGCCGGGACTGGTCCAACTGCCCCACCGCCACGTACCGCGCCGCTGTGTCCTCCACCTGCACCTCTGTGAACCCCGCTGCGATCAACATCTGCCGGGTTTCCGCGCCCGGCGGCAGCAGGTCGTGCTGGATTGCCGGGCCGCCGCTGCTGTGGATGGCGTTGACCTCCTCCCGGCTCCGATCGTGCAGGATGAGCAGGTGCCCACCGGGTTGCAGGGCGCGGGCCAGGCTGCGCAGCGCGGCGGGCTTGTCCGCAAAGTGGGGAAAGCTGTTGTGGCAGACGATCACGTCAAAGGCCGAGGCGACGAAAGGCGGGTGATGAGCGTCGGCCTGGACCAGGGCCGCGTCTGGGCAGCGCTGCCGGGCGCGCCGCAGCATCGCGCCGGCCAGGTCTATGGAGACCAGCCGGGCCGCCGGGGCGCGCTCGCGCAGGCCGGGGATGAGCATGCCGGTGCCGGTGCCCACTTCTAGCACGGCCCGGGCGTCGCTCAGCAAGGGCGCAAAGGGGGCCAGCAGCCGGTGCAGCACTGCCGGGCGATCCGGCGGCTGAAAACCGTCCCAGCGCCCGGCCAGGTCTTCAAAAAAGGCGCGCAGCTCGTTCATGGGTTCTCCGGCTCCACCTGACCTCACCCCCTTCTCCGGGCGCGAGCCAGCATCAGTTTCTCCTCACGCGATTTGATCGAACCACTCCTGGCCCACCAACCGGTAGGCCGGCTGATAGGCCGCGCGATATGATTCCGAATGATGCACCGCCGGGTACTCGTGCTCTTGGAGCCACCGGGTCAGGTCCAACACCGACGACATGGGAAAAGCCCACCGCCCCGCGCGACACCCGGCCTCAAAAACGGCCCAGGCCGCGCGCACGTCTTCCAGCGTGCCCCAGGCCGACCCGGCCGTCGCCAGGCAGGCCCGGGTCAGCGCCGCCAGGTCGCCAGACCGGGCCTTGAACGGGCGCAGGTGCAGCCGGCCCAGCCGGCCATCCGGCCGCACGGCCTCCCACAGCGGCCCGGCGTCATCGGGGGCCACGGCCTCGTACTCGGCCTGCAAGCGCGCCGCAAACTCGGCCGGCGATGCGATCAGGTGCTCCGGCCCGCGCAGACCCTGGTAGAGCAGTTTGTACACGTCGCGCGGTTCCAACGCCGGATAGCGTTGACAATGCTGGTCAATCAGCCGGGCCAGCGCCATCTCGTCCGACGTTCGTAGCAGGGTCGGCATAGGCTTCTCCCATTGCTGGACACCAGGTGCGTGCCCACGATCAGCTCCCCACAGTCGGCGCATGGGGCCAGGGCCGAGGTCAGCGGCTCCTCAGGCCATTCGACAGGGATATGCCCGGCGGTGAAGAGGATGTCGGCCGGTGACTCAAGAAGGAAGGCGATGCGCTCGTCCAGGAGAGTCTGGTAGTGGGCGGTCTCCATCATGCTGGCCTGCCCGGCCTGGATGCGCGCCTCCAGCTCCAGCAGGCGCGGGTTCTCAGGCCAGGCCGTCGGCCGTAGGGCCAGCCGCAGGCCTCGATCCGGCGCGTAGACGAAGGTATAGGCGTGCTTGCCGTAGTCATACAGGCGAAGCCGGCGATTGCCCAGCGTGCAGCCGGAGCACTGCTGTACCGCATCCACGGCCGACGTGGTGTTCTCCACGATGATGCGCAAATTCGAGCAGTATAGTAGCTCCACGATCAGCAAGTCCAGCGCGTATTGGCAGGCCCGGTAGCCGATGACCAGATCCGGGCAAAGGTGACCGTGGAAATCGGTGGCGCGCTTGAGTTTCATGTCCACCAGCATATCCGTGTCTCCTGTTTCCTCCACACGAAAATGCAGCACCCAACGACTGCGCTGCCACGGGCTACCGGCCGACGGGTCCACGTCCAGGTACAGGGCATAGACCTCCTGCCGGGTGCGCACCAGGTACAACACCGACGGGTCAGCCACCGACTCCCGAAAGGCCCCGATCAGTTCGGTCACTTCGTGGTGACTATCGCCATAGTAAAAGCCGGTGGGCATCTGGAGGGCGTTGTCATACTCCACTGTTACCAGTTGCTGGATCGGTTCCACCCGGTCCGCGTCAATCTGCCGCCAGATGGTTTCCTTGATCAACGTCCCTCCTCCGTCCCCACGAGCTACTCCAGTTCGCAGCTCACTATTGCAACTTTTTGCAAAAACCATTATATCATATCTGCAATAATTTGCAAGCGTGGCGCAGCGCTTCCCCGGCTCCCCACGCCAGGCCGACCGTGCAGGGTTGACAGGATCGCAGTATCGTTGTATAATATAACCGTTTGATAACACAACTAATCGGAGGGAGACCATGCCCCTGACGGAAACCGAGTTCGTGCAGATCAACCAGGCGTTGTTCAGCCTGGCCCACGCCTACGAGTCGCGCATGATGCGGGACGAACGGGCGCGACGATCCGGGCTGGCCCTGTCGGATCGGGCGGTGCTGATGGTGCTGGGGCAACTGGGGCCGCTGAATTCGCGCCGGCTGGCGGCGGTCATGGACATCAACCCCGGCACCATCTCGGTCTACGTCCAACGGCTGGTGGAGAAGGGGCTGGTGCAGCGGGAGCAGGACCCGGCGGACCGGCGCAACTGGCCGTTGCGCCTCACCGCGGCCGGGCAACGCGCCTATCAGGAGACGATCTGGGGGACGGTGACGTATACCCGCGATTTCCTGGCCGCCCTGGACGAGGAGGAGCAACGCACACTGCACCGGCTGCTCCTGAAGGCTTCGCACGGCCTGGGATTCACCTGGCAATAACCGACCGCCGACGACTGACCGCCGACCGCCGATCCCACATGCTACGGCGGTCGGCGGTCAGTGGGCGAAAGACAGGAGGGCGCACGTGAAACGCAAGCTGGTGCTCATCAACCCGGTGAACCCGGCGCGGACCGGCCTCACGATCAACAAAAGCTCACGGTTTCCGCCCATTGGGTTGGGGATCGTGGCGGCGCTGACGCCAGCGCACTGGGACGTGGAGTTGGTGGACGAGAACTGGGAGCCTTTCGTCTACCGGGACGCCGATCTGGTGGGGATCACGGCGTTCACGGCGTCCGCCAACCGGGCCTACGCGATCGCCGCCGCGTACCGGGGGCGGGGCGTTCCGGTGGTGATGGGGGGCATCCACGCCTCCATGCGCCCGGCGGAGGCGCAGCGGTTCGTGGATGCCGTGGTCGTGGGCGAGGCGGAGACGGTCTGGCCGCAGGTGGTGGCCGACGCGGAGGCCGGGCGGCTGCAACCGCTCTACCGGGGCGGGTGGTCGGACCTGGCCGGCGCGCCGGTCCCCCGCCGCGACCTGTTCCACCCCGGCTACATGTTCGCCTCCGTACAGACCTCCCGGGGCTGCCTCCTGGACTGCGAGTTCTGCTCGGTCACGGCGTTCAACGGCCAGCGCTACCGCCGCCGCCCGCCGGCCGAGGTCCTCGACGAGCTGGCGACCATCCCGCAGAAGTACCTCTTTTTCGTGGACGACAACATCATCGGCTACGGCCCGGCGTCCCGGGAGCAGGCCCTGGCCCTGTTCCGGGGCCTGGTGGAACGCAAGCTGGACAAGTGGTGGTTCTGCCAGGCGTCTCTCAACTTTGCCGACGACGAGGAGGTGCTGCATTGGGCCGGTCGCGCCGGGTGCCAGATGGTCTTCCTGGGGCTGGAGGCAGAGGAAGTAGACGCCCTGGCCGGGGTGAACAAGCGGCTCAACCTGCAACGCGGCGTGGCCTCCTACCCGCAGGCGTTTCGCCGCATCCACCGGGCCGGCATCGCCGTGCTGGGCGCGTTCATCTTTGGGCTGGACGGCGACACGCCGGATAAGCTGCGCCGCCGCGCCGGGTACATGATCCGCCAGGGCGTGGACGTGATGCAGACCACGTATCTGACCCCGCTGCCCGGCACCCGGCTCTTTGACCGCTTGCAGGCGGAGGGTCGGCTGCTCTACACCGATTTTCCCCGGGACTGGGACCGCTACGACATGACCGAAGTGGTCTACCGGCCCGATAGCATGACGCCGGACGAGCTGGCGCAGGCGATGGAAGCGTGTAACCGGCGCCTGTACGCCCGCGCCACCCGGGTGCGCAAGGCTGTGCAGACCCTGTGGGCCACCCACAACCCCACGGCCGCCATGTTCGCCTGGCAGTCCAACGTGAACTATCGCCGCGTGGCTTTAGGTGGATAGGCTGTATCTACACCCCCGGCCCAGAGCACACCAGCTCAGGGTGTCTAAGCGCCTCTTCATAGATCGGCCCACTTGCCACCCTTGACCAACTGGGGCACGATGCCCCCCGTTTTACGTCGTCGTCTTGAACCGCAAGGGCCGGCCGGTCAGCCGGGCCGCCAGCCCCTTGACCGCGATGGTCGGCAGCATCTGCCAGAGCTTTTGCTCCACCGGCTGCACCACCAGCCCGGAGGGCAGGCGCAGCATGGCCTCTCGCAGCCCCGGCAGCACCCGGTACGGCGGCACGACCACCGCCGCCCCGGCCCTAACCAGCGCCGCCACCGCCTCCTCCAGCCGAGGGTGGGCCAGGCCCAGGCGGTGCCAGCCGGGCAGACTTTGGTCCGGGTCGGCCACTGGCTCGGCCCCCGGCGCCGGCGCAAAGCGCACCTGCACCTCACCCAGCGTCAGCACGCCTTCCTCCGTCACGGCCCCGCCGCAGGCCTGGAGTACGGCCAGGTCCTCGGCCACGGCGCTGGATCGGACCTCCACCTCGGCCACGCGGGTCTTGGGGCCGGGCCGCACCGCCAGCCAGAGTCCCGGCTCCAGCTCCCGCACTGCCGGCTCCCGGTTCGGAACCTCTACCACCACCCGGACAATGTGGCTCGCCCCGGCCGGCCTGTGGCCCCGGGCCTGCTCCAGGAACTCCAGCGAGACATCGCCGCACATCACCTGCGCCACCGGCACCACGCCGTGCGCCAGCGCCAGTTCAAATCGCAGAAACGGCTTCAGGCCCGCCAGATCGTGTATCGCCTCCAGCACACCCGCCAGGTCGTACACGTTGCCGGCCAGGCTGTCCACCGTCAGGTGTATGTTGTCGCTCATCGCTCCCTCACTTTTCCAGCCAGATTTCCATGCTCATGCCGTCTGCCACGACGCGCACACTGGCGAACGGGACGCCGTCCACCAGCCGTTCCGCCTCCGCCACCGTATAGCCCCCCCGAACGAATGCCGCAGCCCCCAGCGCATGAACCGCGAGTCAATCTGGGCCGCGAATGCCTGTACTTCTTCCGCTGACCCGCACCTCCGGCAGCAAGAGCGGGAATTTCACGGGTACTCGCCGCGCTCCGTCTTATCCAGCAGATCGCGCGTCCAGGCCAGCTCGGCCTGGAAGTGAGCCAGTGAATGGTCAAAGACGGCGGCGGCCAGCCGGGGCACCTCCGGCTGCGTCAGTTGCCCGGCCCGATGCGCGGTCACGTACTCCACGATGGACTCCAACTCGGCCACCCGCTTCCGCAGGTAGCCCTGCACCTCCTCGACTGGCAACGCCTCGCTGAACATCAGACCGACGTCAATGGCGAAGTAGTGCCGCTCCAGTGTGCTCCAGACCTGGCGCAGCAGGCGCAGGAACTCGGCCTGGCCGGCCTCGGTGATCCGATAGACGGTGCGCGAGGGCCGGTTACCCTCCTGCTCCGTGCCGACCTCCTCGATGAACCCCTCCTCAGCCAGCTTGCCCAGGGCAAAGTAGATGGACCCGAAGGCGATGTTGGTCCAGTCGCCCATGTGTTCCTCGATGATCTGCTTGAGTTCGTAGCCGTAGAGGGGCCGCTCGCGCAGCAGGCCCAGGATGACCAATCGGGTGGACATGCGTGCAACCTCGCTATTTATTCAACCTTGTATATTATAGCATATATATTCTGGTCTGTCAAGCCTCATAGTTTGACATCCGTGCGTAAATTAAACGTACGAGGGCACCGCCCCCCCCCCGCCCCGCTTCGCGTCTCTTCGGCGAGGGGAAAGACTGCCCTATAGGGGTTTTTTGCGGCGGCTTCGCCGCCGCAAAAAAAACCAGAAAGGCTTTCTCCCTCCTTGTTCCCTACCTGACATAAGTTATGCATGGATGTCAGTCATAGTGAGCGTATCGCGTTGGGGACAGATTATGGCTCTGGAGTCAAGGCTTTAGCCGGTTCGTGCCCGCAAGACTCGCCTAAAGGCTCAACTCCAGTGGGCCTCTGCGGGCTTCTCGCCTATGTCCCCAATGTGTAACGCTCCCCCTCATAGTGAGCGTTCCATGGCGGGGACAGATCTCACGCCTGGAGTCGAAGCTTTAGCTGGTCTTCACCCGCAAAACCCGCCTGAAGGCTCCACTCCAGTGCCCATAATCGTTCCGGCAC
>DAOTYG010000310.1:0-12319 GCA_034435155.1 Anaerolineae bacterium
GCCTGCTGACGCGCCAGGAACGAACTGTGCGCACCTTGCGAGCGCAACGCGCCGCCGATGCACGCCTGCTGACCGAGTTGACCACCCTCACCGAGATCGGCCAGGCCCTGACCTCCATCACCCAGCCGGACGAACTGCTGGAGTTGATCTATCAACAGGTCAGCCGGGTGCTGGATGCCCGTAACTTTTACATCGCCCTATATGACGAGGCCCAGGAGACCCTTCACTTCCCGGTAGCGGTCAAGGCCGGGCAGCGCCGAAACTGGAGCAGTCAGCGTGGTGGACAAGGCCCCGCCGAACACGTGATCCGCACTCAACGACCCTTGCTCGTCACCGGGGATGTGGCCCATCGTTTCCAGGAACTGGGGATCGAGTTCCCCGGCGAACTCCCCTGTTCCTGGCTGGGCGTGCCCCTGCTGGCCGGCGAGCGGGCCGTGGGCGTGATCGCCGTCCAAAGCTATGAGCCGACACACAGCTATGACGAGGGCCACCAGCGGCTCTTGAGCACCATCGCCGCCCAGGCCGCCATCGCCCTGGAAAACATCCGCCTGCTCCAGAAAGCGGAACACCGCGCCCGCGAGTTGACCAGTCTCTATGAGGTTGGCCAGGTCATCACCTCATCCCTGGACCTGGACACGGTCTTGAAGCGGATCATGCACGCTGCGGTAGACCTGTTGGAGGTGGAAGCCGGCTCACTGGTCCTGGTAGACCCGCACAGTCAGGACCTGGTCTTTCGCATCGCCCTGGGCGCCAGAAGCGAGCAAGTCCAGCAGCTCCGCCTGCCGGCCGGCACCGGCATCATGGGCCAGGTGGCCGCCACCGGTCAATCCATCATCGTCAACGACGCCCAGAATGACCCGCGCTTCTACCGGGGAGCCGATACCCTGTCTGGCTTTCACACCCGCTCTATCCTGGCTGCCCCGCTGCGCGCTCACGACCAGGTTATCGGCGTTGTGGAGGTGATGAATCGCATTGACGGCCAGCCGTTTCTGCCGGAACACCGGGACCTGCTGACCACCTTCGCCGACCAGGCCGCCATAGCCATCGAGAACGCTCAGGTCTACCAGCGCACCGATGAGGCCCTGGCCCGCCGCGTGCGCGAACTGACCGCCATCGCCGAGGTGGACCACCGGCTCAGCGCCACCCTGGACTTTGAAAGCGTGAACACCCTGGTCGTCCAGGAAGCGATGCAAGCCACCCACGCCTCAGCCGGGCTGATGGCGATCCTGGATGAGACGCGCACCGGCCTGCTACTCCTGGCCCAGCAAGGCTATCCAGAGGACATCCGCCGTTATCAGTTCGAACCCTGGCCTGTGGAGCGGGGGATCACCGGGCGCGTGGCGCGCACCGGCCAGCCCATCCTGGTGCCCGACGTGCAGACTGACCCCGACTATGTGGCCTTTGTCCCCACCACCCGCTCCCTGCTCAGCGTCCCGGTGCTGCAAGAGGACCAGGTCCTGGGCGTCGTCACCCTGGAGAGTGACCGCCCGGCCAACTTTACCGCTGATGACCTGCGCTTCGTCCAACACCTGGCCGAGCACGCTGCCATCGCCATGCAGAACGCCAAACTCTTTGCCGACCTGCAACGGGCTAACCGCGAACTGCAAGCCTTGAGTGACGCCAAGACCGAATTCGTCTCCATCGTCTCCCACGAACTGCGGGCCCCCCTGACCTCCATCAAGGGTTACGTGGACCTGATCCTGGAGGACGAGACGATCTCGGAAGACGTGCGCGATTTCCTGGGCGTGGTCCAGCAGAACGCCGACCGCCTGGGCAAACTGGTGGCGGACCTGCTGGATGTCTCGCGCATCGAGGCTGGCCGGATCCATCTCACCCGCGGGCCACTTGATCTGGCTGACATCGTGGACACCGTGCTTTCGACAGCGGCAGCCGAGATCCAGGCCAAAGAACTGACGGTGACGGTGGACCTGCCAGCCGATCTCCCACCGGTGTGGGGCGACCGGGATCGGGTCACGCAGATCATGACCAATCTGGTGAGCAACGCTGTGAAATACACGCCGAGCGGCGGCGTCTACATCTCGGCCCGTCCCGGCGGCGAGACCACCCCGGCCGGACTTGACCGGGGGCAGTATGCCCAGATCACCGTGCGCGATACCGGCATCGGCATCACCCCGGCCGATCAGGCCCGGCTCTTCACCAAGTTCTTCCGGGCCGATCACCCCCTGGTGCGCCAGGTGCCCGGCACCGGCCTGGGTCTTTCCATCGTCAAGTCACTGGTAGAGCTGCATGGCGGGCGCGTCTGGGTGGATAGTCAGGTGGATCAGGGAAGTGCATTTCACTTCACGTTGCCCATCGTGGCCAGCCAGGCGGCAGATCCGCCAGATAACGCCTGGAAGAGACAGTGATGGTCACCTCAACCACTGCCAACGAGCGACCACAACCTGGCCAGGGCCTGGTAGTCTCCATCCAGACCGAGACCGACATCTACGCGGTAGCGCAACGCACCCGCTTCCTGAGCCGGGGTCTGGGTTTCAGCGAGGCGGATCAGGTGCGCGTGGAGACGGTGATCCTGGAACTGGGGCGCAACATCGTGCTCTACGCTGGCGAGGGCGAGATCATCGTCCAGGTGGTGGCCCGCCGGGACCGGGTGGGGTTGCAGGTCCGAGCCATAGACCGGGGTCCTGGCATCGCCGATATGGAACAGGCCTTGCAAGACGGCTTCTCCACCTCTGGCCGCTTGGGCACCGGCCTGGGCGCCGTGCGCCGCCTCATGGACGAGTTCCACATCGAGTCCGAGATCGGCCGGGGGACCCGGGTCACGGCAGTAAAATGGGCGGCGGAACGCGAAAGGCTGCACGATGCAGGATGAAGGGGGCAACGGTGCACGCCTTACGCTTAGACAGGGAACACGGTTCCCAGCAACCTGTGGGAGGGTAGTACTACAACCGCATCTGGCCCAAGCGGTCATTCTGAGCGACCGAAGGGAGCGAAGGATCTCGTTCCTGGCAGGCGGTTCTTTACCACAATAACGGGATTCTTTGTCGCTTCGCTCCTCAGAATGACGAAATGCGGTTGTAGTAGCAGGCTGAGCAATTACCAGCGGTTCACGCCCTACGCTTTACGCTTTACGTTTTACGTTTGTAACTACCTACCCTCCCGCAGGTTTGGGCGCAATGATAGACCAGACGCCGCGGGCGCGCCCAGATGACCGGCTGCATCGGTTATCAGCCCCTTTATAACCTGCGGGAGGGTTCAGGGTAGGCAGTTACTTACGTTTTACGTTTTGGTGAGATGCGCATGGCTAAGAAGAAAATACGCCCCACCCGCGCCCCAGAACGGCGAGTGGCTGACCTGTAAGTGTTACATCAGATGGGCCTGGCCCTGGCCGCGATCCGGGACCCAGAAGCCCTCTTGCAGCACGCCGTAGACACCGTGCGCCAGACCTTTGGTTATTACTACGCGGCCTTTCTGGCTTATGACCCGCAGGAGCAGCTATTGTGGCCCGCCGCCTACAGCGGGATCGGTGCCTTGCCCCCCCAGCACGTGCGTTTCCCCCTGGACGTGGGCCTCACCGGCCTGGCCGCCCGCCTGCGGGAGCCAGTTATTGTGAACGACGTGCGCCAGGACCCTCGCTATGTGACCGGCGGTGTCCCTGGCGTTGGCGCGGAGGCAGCCTTCCCCCTCCAACGTGGCGACCAGCTCTTTGGCGTCCTCAGCGTCGCCCATCAGGAATGCGATGTCTTTGACCAGGAGGCCAGCCGCACCCTGACCGCCCTGGCGAATCAGATCGCAGTGGCCCTGGAGAATGCCCGTCTCTTTGCCGACAGCCAACGTCGCGTCCAGGAACTCTCCACCCTGACCGCTATCGGGACGGCTCTCAACCAGGCCCTGACCCTGGAAGAGACCCTGGACCGGGTCCTCCAGGCCCTGGAAGAGATCCTCGGTCCGGTGGAGTGCTCTATCGTGCTCAGCCATGAACCAACCAACACGCTGCGGATGGTGGCGGCCCGCCACCTGCCGGCCGAGAGGGTGACAGCCTTTAACCTGCGCGGCGTGCGTTGCGACGAGGGCACCTTCGGCATCGCCATCCAGACCGGCGAACTGGTGGAGGTCGCTGACACACGGACCGACCCCCGCGTGTCGTATGGCCTGGTACACGACCAGGATGATATGCCCAGACAGGTGACCAGTATCCCCCTGCGCGCAACCGACGGGACGATCATGGGAGTGCTGGCAGTAGGGACCTTGCTCAAAGAGCCGCATACCCGCCGCCTGGTCCTGGCCCTGGCCGACCTGGCGGCCATCGCCATCCACCGCGCCCGACGTTTCGAGGAGGAGCAACGGCGCCGTCAGGAGATCGCCACGTTACGCGACGTGGGGGCTGCCATCACCGCTTCGCTGGATCTGCCCACCATCTTGCGCGCCATCTACCAGGCCACGGCCCCCACCTTGAACGCGGACACGTTCTACGTGGCCTTCCTGGAGGGGGATGCCGCTCCCCCCAGGCTGTCCTTCGCCTTCGTGGTGGACAGCGGAACCGTCCTGGAACCCTTTACCCAGCCGCTGGAGCAGGAGCGGGGCCTGGTCAGTTGGGTGATCCAGCATCGCCAACCCCTGCTCTTGCGCGACCTGCCCCACGATTCGCCAGTGGAGCCGATCCAGATCGGCCAGGCCATGCGCTCTTCCATCATCGTGCCCATCGTCGGTCAGGATCGCCTGATCGGCGTGATCGCCGCGCAAAGCCAGCGACCAGCCGCCTTCGACGAACGCCACCAATGGCTTCTCTCAGCCGTGGCCGATCAGGCAGCCATCGCCATCCAGCACGCCCGCCTCTTTGCTGACCTGCAACTGATGAACCGGGACCTGGAAGCGATGTTGGAGAGTCAACGCGCACTGCTGGCCATGGTACGTGAGCTGTCCAGCCCGGTCATGCCGGTCTTTGCCGGGGTCCTGGTCATGCCGCTCATCGGACCGATTGACTCCCAGCGGGCGCAACAGATCACCCATGAACTGCTGGCCGCCATCGAGACCCATCGCGCCAGTTTCGCCATCATAGACATCACCGGCGTGCCGGTGATGGATAGCTACGTGGCGCGCTATCTGGCGAACGCCATGCAGGCTGCCCGGCTCGTCGGAGCCGAGCCGGTGTTGGTCGGTATCGCCCCGGCCGTGGCCCAGACCATGGTCGAGATCCGCGCCGATCTGGGCAGGGTGGTGACGCGCCGCGACCTGCAAAGCGGCCTGGCCTATGCCCTGCAGCGTCTGAAGCACGTGCCCCTGAACCTGGCCGGGGAAGAGGAACCATGAGCCAGGGCGAGGCCCTCTGGTGGCCCGCCTGCGGCTTTGAACAGAATGAACCCGATAAAGAGGCCCTATATTCTGCAATTCGATGACCCGGCAGCCGGGCAGGTCGAGCTGGTGGGCGGTAAAGCGGCCAGTCTGGCCCGCCTGACCCGCGCCGGCCTGCCCGTTCCGCCCGGCTTTTGCCTGACCACGGCGGCCTGCGATGAGCATCTGCGCGCCAACGGGCTGGCCGAACCCATCATCCCGCCGGCCACGTTACGCATCCGCATCACCGCCGCGCCGATGCCGCCCGGCCTGGCCAGGACCATCCGCGACGCCTGTCGTCGCCTGGGTCGGGGTGCCTGGGCCGTCCGCTCCTCTGCCGTGGCAGAAGACCAGGCCGGGGCCTCCTTCGCCGGCCAGCACGAGACGCTGTTGAACGTGCTGGGGGAAGACGCCGTGTTGGCCGCCATCCAGCGTTGTTGGGCCTCGCTGTGGACGGAGCGCGCCATAGCTTATCGGGAATATAAGGGGCTGGCCCCTGCGCCAGCGCGCATGGCTGTAGTCGTGCAACGCCTGGTCCCGGCCGAGGCCGCCGGGATCATGTTCACCGCCGATCCCCTCACCGGCGACCAGGACCGCATCGTGATCGAGGCCAGTTTCGGCCTGGGCGAGGCGCTGGTGGCCGGCCGGGTAACCCCTGACCGATACGTGGTGGACAAAGAGACCCTGACCATCCGGGATCGTTTCGTTGGCGAGAAGGAGGTCCTGATTCGCCCCGCCCCGGCCGGGGGCACGCTGGAGGAGGCCGTACACCCGGCCCGGCGGGCAGCCCCGGCCCTGGCCGATCACCTGATCTCCGGGCTGGCCGCGCTGGGCCGGCGCGTCGAGACCTTGTATGACCGGCCCCAGGACATCGAATGGGCCTTGTATCAGGGGCAGTTATATCTGTTGCAGTCCCGGCCGGTGACCAGCCTGCCTTCGTCCACCCGGCCAGCATGAACAACGCCCACCATCACCTGTTCAACGAGGTCAAAGTGCCACCGGGTTTTACCGTACAAGATGATCAGCTTCATCCAGCCGGTGAGAACGCATCGCCGCTGTACCGCGAGAGCTTTTTCTGGGGCTTCCATGAGCCAGCCGGCATCTGGGGCATGGCCAATATCGCCTTGCACTACAATGTGCCCCGGACGGACCGCTTCCTGGTCCTGGCCCTGCCAGACGGCCGGTTGCTCACCCATGGTCAGATAGACAGCGCCCCGATCCAGGAGGCCAGCCTGACGGCCAACGCAGTCCAGTTCATCCGTCTCGAGCCGCTGGTTCGCTGGCGGATCCAGGCCGAGGCCACTTTCACCATGGTCCCGCAGCGGCAAGACATCTCACGTGTCCTGCTGCCTATCCATACCTTGCCGCTCACAACCCTGTTCCGGCCGCTGGATGAACCGCCAGAGACGGTGCCGGTGCACCTGGACTTGATTTATACCACCATCACCGGACCGCAGCCAGTGGACTGGTCGTTCTTTGGCGTGCCGGCCCGGCATTACCAGGCCGTGGGGCAGATGCTGGGGACGATCCAGGTCGCCGACCAGTTTTATCACTTTGCCGGCCATGGCCCGCATGACCATTCCTGGGGGATACGAGACTGGCTACTGCCCCGCGAGTGGTACTTTGGCAGCTTCCAGATGGGGGCCACCAGCATCCACCTGGTGCGCAGTCAGACCACGGACGGGCGCTCCATTGAGAGCGGCTTTATCCATCGTGACGGCATCACCGAAACCATCTGCGCCGTACACGTCCAGGCCGACCATGATCCGGACAACGCCCATGTACGAAGCGCCCGGATCACCCTCGTCACCGCCAGCGGTGCAACCCTGACGCTCGAGGTGAGCGCCCGAGACCATTATCACTTTACCGTACATGTTCAGGACAACCAACTCTGTCACGATACCGAAACCCTGGTTGCCGTGCGCGGCCCGGCCGGCCAGGGCCAGGGTATCCTGCAATACGGTCATCTGATCGTGAATCACCGGACTTGACAATTCTGGAGTCGAGCCTTCAGGCGGGTCATATCCTGCGGGTATAACCGGCTAAAGCCTCTACTCCCTGTGATGTGCGACAATTCTGGAGTCAAGCCTTCAGGCGGGCCATATCCTGCGGGCATGGCCGGCTAAAGCCTCTAATCCTTGTGGTGTACGACCAGTTGTCCAAAGCCCGATGAATCATGGGGGCTACAGTCGGCCGCAGACCCCCATTTCTGAGAAAAGGTAAACAGCTATGGTCTATAAATCTGCACCTGTCATATGGTCCTGTTCCAACACCCGGGAGATCATCCCTGATGCCGTCACGCCCCTGTCTCAGGCCCTGCTGCGCCAGGACATCAACCAGGCGGCCATCGGCTTTATGCACGACTCTGGTGTGCAGACCGAGCCTGGATCGCTGTTCGTGGATTTTCATCACGGCCGACTCTACCTGAACATGAACTTTGTCACCCATACCTCGTCGTCCATTCCCGGGCGCAGCCCACGCCAGATCGCCGCCGGCTTTGGCTTTGAGGACGCTGAACTATTGCGCCAACACCTGGGGATCGATCCCGACCGCGTCACGCCGGGCAGTTGGGCCACCCTGCGCCCGACGCTGGGCACGGTGCGCTATATCCTGGCGGCGCCGGGTTATCTGAAAAAAGAGGTGCCGACCATCGAGAGCCAGATGGACCACCTGGAGACCCTCGATCTGACGACACTCAGCCTGGGGGAGTTACAAGCCCTCTGGGGCAAGATCCAGGGCCTGGTGAAGCGCACCACCTGGCTCCACGCCCTCTATTCCAACTATGCCTTTGGCCTGTGGGAACCGTTAGAGGGCCAGATCAAGGATCGGTTCAGCCCCCAGGACACCCGCCGTCTCATGGGCCAGCTATCAGCCGGCCTGGAGAACATGGCCACCGCTCAGATGGGCCTGGCCTTGCGCCGCCTGGTGCATGAGGCCCACCGGGATGAGGGCGTGCGGCAGGCCCTGATGGCCGAGGACCCTCTGGCGGCTCTGGCCGCCCGGCGCGCTCAGGGCGAAAGCATGGCCTTCTTTGCGACCTGGGATGAGTTCATGGCCCGGTTCGGTCATCGTACCTTCAGTGAGCTGGACCTGCACCGGCCCCGCTGGCGCGAAGCCCCCCTGTTCCTGGTGCGGCTGATCCAGGGCGCCCTGGCCGGCCCGATAGGGGAGACCCCCGAGGCCCTCATGGAAGAACAACTCCAGAGGCGACTGGCCGCCGTCCAGGAAGTCGAGCAGCGGATCGGACGCCTGCGCGCCCTGCCCTTCCGCTGGCTCTTGCGCAACATCCAGATGTTCGTGACCCAACGGGAGAACATGAAGAACCTCTGGATGCGCGAATACGCCCTATTGCGCCAGGTCTTTTTGCAGATCGCCGCGCGCTGGCAGGCCCAGGGCTGGCTGGACGAGCCGGACGACATCTTTTTCCTGGGGCCAGACGAGATCGCTGGCGTGATCAGCGGCACGCTGGCCGGCGCAGAGTTGCGCGATCTGGTCGCCCGGCGGCGAGCCGAGTTTGCCCGCTGGCAGGCTCTGGAGCTGCCAGAGACCTTTGTCGGCGAGTGGCAACCGCAACCGACGCCGGAGGCACCCTCACCTGCCAGCGCCGTCGGCGCAGTGCTGCACGGCCTGGGCTGTAGCCCCGGCACAGTCCGCGCCCCGGCCCGCATCATCCGGGACCCGGTGCGCGAAGCCCACCGCCTGCACCCCGGCGAGGTGCTGGTGGCCCCACAGACAGACCCCATCTGGACGATCCTGTTCCAATCAGCCGCCGCCGTCGTCACAGAACGGGGCGGGATGCTCTCCCACTCGGCTATCGTGGCCCGGGAGTTCGGCATCCCGGCCGTGCTGGGCGTAAAAGAGGCTACCGCCCGCATCCCCGACGGCCAGTTGATCGCCGTGGATGGCACGGCCGGGACCGTGCACATCCTCCCCGAACCACTTGCAACGATTTAAGGAGGAAGAACGTGGCCCATTTTCTCAGCCTGACGGAAAAAGATAAAACCGCCCTGCACCAGTGCGCCCCTCTCTTGCGCACGCACCTGGAAGAGCTATATCAGCAACGCATGGCCCTCCTGTCCCAGGCCGACGAGCTCCCGCCCGGACCCCAGGGCAGAGAAAGCGCGCTCCTGGCCAGTTTCATCCACCAGGCTATGGAAGCCTTCATCGAGGCCCTGGCCACCGATGATGGCCTGGAGAATTACCTGGGACGTAGCCGTATCCAGGAAGAGGTGCGAACCCAGATCAAGTCCGGCATGGGGTTCAACATCCTCATGGTCGGCATCGCCTCCAACCAGCAGGTGGTAGTCCCCTTCATGGTCGAACAACTGGCTGATCAGCCGGCCCTGCGTCGGGATGCACTTCAGGCCCTGCTGCGCTTCTATGCCATCGAGAGCGCCTTGTTTGGCCAGTGCTACATCGCGGAAAAAGAACGGGTTATCCTGGAGACCCAGGAGCGGATCATCGCCGTGCAGAAACAGGCCATCCAGGAACTCTCCTCGCCGGTGATCCAGATCTGGGAGGGGGTATTGGTTCTGCCCCTGGTGGGAGCCATTGACTCTGAACGCGCCCGACGCATGACCGAGGGCCTGCTCACCGGCATCAAAGACCACCAGGCCGAACACGTCATCATTGACATCACCGGCGTCCCGGTGGTGGATACCGGCATCGCCAACCATCTGCTCCAGGCGATCCGGGCTGCCCGGCTCCTGGGTGCCCACTGCCTGCTGGTCGGCATCAATGCCGAGGTGGCCCAGACCATGGTCCATCTGGGCATTGACCTGTCCGGCGTCATCACCCGGGCCAACTTGCAGGCTGGCATCGAATATGTCCTGGCCCGGATGGGCCTGGGTGTGGGGCCACTGAGATGAGAAACACTGGCGGCAGAAAACATAGAATAACGCCTCAGAGGTGATCATGCCAGACTTGATTCGTGTCCCTATCCTGCCAATCGAACAATTCCTGGTGGCCTCGATCCAGGTGCCTTTGCACGACTCCAGTGCCGTGCAGTTCAGAGACGATCTGTTGACCGAGATCCACCGCACCCGGGACCGGGGCCTGATCCTGGATATGACCGCCATGGATGTGGTGGACAGCTTCCTGGGCAAGCTCATCGGCGACGTGGCCGAAATGGCCGGCCTGATGGGGGCCACGGTGGTGATCACCGGCCTGCAACCTGCTGTGGCCATCACCCTGGTTGAACTGGGCCTGAGCCTGGAAGGGGTGGTAACCGCCTTGAATCTGGAAAAGGGCATGGCTTATTTACGGCGACGACTGGCGCAAGAGGAGGCCGGCTATGAATGAACGCCGGATCCCCATTCGCAGTGATCTGGACATCGTCAATGCCCGGGTGGGGGCCAGAGACCTGGCCAAAGCATTGGGTTTTGGGATCATTGACCAGGCCCGGGTGGCCACCGCCATCAGCGAACTGGCCCGCAACATCGTGTTGTATGCCGGGAGCGGCGAGGTGCTCCTGCGCCGCGTCCACGACGGCCGGCGCGTCGGAGTTGAGGCGATCTGCGTGGATCAGGGGCCGGGCATCCCCAATATTGAACTGGCCATGCAGAATGGCTATTCCACGTCCAACGGGCTGGGTATGGGCCTGCCCGGGACGAAACGCCTGATGGATGAGTTCGAGATCGAAAGCGCACCCGGCCAGGGCACCAGGGTGACGATCCGCAAGTGGTTGCGATGACTGCGTCGGAGACACCGCACATTTATCAACGCCTGGACTATGGAGTGGTCTGCCAGCCCAAGGCCAACCACGCCGTGTCCGGCGATGCCTACCTGCTGTGGGAGAGCGGGGCCACGGCCCTCATCGCCGTGATTGATGGCCTGGGTAGCGGCGATGAGGCCGCGCAGGCGGCCCAGTGCGCCCGCAGCCAGGTCCTGGCCCTGGTCGAGGCACCGCTCCAGGCGATCTTGCAGGCCTGTCATCAGGCCCTAAGCGACACCCGGGGCGCCGTGATGGGCCTCCTGCGCCTCGATTTTCAGGCCGGCCAGGCGTCCTTTGCCGGCGTCGGCAACATCGGCATCCAGGTCCAGAGCGCCGCCCACGAGATCAAGCCCGTCTCGCGCAACGGTATCGTGGGGCATCGGCTGCCCCAGACGCGGGAGTTCCGTTATCCCTATACACCAGGAGACCTGTACGCGCTACATTCAGATGGCATCTCCAGCCGCTTCGTCCTCAGCGGCTATCGCCACATCCTGCCTGATGACGATCTGCAACAGATAGCTGAACAGATCGCCAGCGCTTTCGGGCGGGATGACGACGATGTGACCCTGATCCTGGTCCGCGAACGACCACCGTATATACTGCAAGGAGTACCAAAATGAACCGGGCATTCGAACACTGGCTGGGTCAGCACAAGGAGCCGCTCCTGCACCGCTGGATCCAGCGGATCGCTGAACAGGCCCTCCCTCACTACCGCGGCCTGTCCCCCGCCGAACTGCAACGGGCCTTATCACCCTTCTACGATTGTCTGGCTAAGGCGATCCAGGAAGATGCGTCGCCCGTTCAGGCCGACCTGGAGGACTGGCTCCTGAGTCAGCGCCTGGATTACCAGTGCACCCTGGGGGAGTTGCTCCAGATCGTCACCGCCCTCAAAGCCCTCATCTGGCAGGACCTGGCTGTTGTCAGCGACCGGCAGGGGGTATTGCAGTTCGGGGAGAGAGTGGAACAGCGGTTCGACCAGGCTATAATCGCCCTGGCCTCCCTGTTCACCCAGGCCATTGAGCAAACCCTGATGGAGCGACTCCAGGAGGCCGAGTTCATAACCCACTCCTTGAGCACCGTTACCGAGGAGATGGATCAGACCCTGCAACGTATGCGCACGCTATACGAGGCCTCTCAGGCCCTGGCCGCCACCCTGGACCTGGGAGAAGTGCTCCAGGTGGCCGCCTCCGAGATGCGCCGCGCCAGCCGGGTGGAAGAAGTGGGCATCATCCTCTTTAACCCGGAAGAAGGAGTGGGGGAATTAGTGGCTGAGGAGCCACCCCGGCCGGACCCCCAGCCCCCGCCCCTGTACTTTAC
>DAOTYG010000311.1:0-5416 GCA_034435155.1 Anaerolineae bacterium
TGATCCTGCTGCTGGCCCTGGGCGCCGGCATTGGGGCCATCATCCTGGGCGATCCCCGCTGGCTCCTGGCTGTCGTTTTCCTGGCGATCTTGATGGTGGTGTTCATCGGAATAGCGGTCTTTATGCCAGAGTAGGAGGAAGCGATGGCCGCGCGCAAAGCAAAAACCAGGCAAGCCCAGAAACCAGCGAAAAGCCCGGCCCCGGCGAAGACGCCGCCGCTCTGGTTACTCCTGTGGGGATCGCTTCTGGCCGCCCTGGTTATCTTTATATCCCTGGCGGCGTTTGCCTTCTACTACAACGCCCAGGAGTATATCTCGAAGGACTTGGGAGCAGGGGGTATCCGGGTCTCCTTGTTTTCACCGCAGTATCTATCCGTAGGCGATGAGGAGCAGGTCCGGGTGACCGTGGTGAACGAGCGCGGCACCCCGGCGCAGATCACGGTGACGCTGGTCTACACCGGGTCCTTCCTGTGCCTGACCGGTGACGACGAGAGCCACCGGCTGGACCTGGGAACCGTATACCCCCAGGAACGGATCACCCGCAAGCTCACGGCGTCGTTCCCGCCCGGCCTGGGGTGGCAAGCCCCTGTTTGGCGTAACTTCCCGACTCAGCCGGTTGAGCTTGGCGTACGGTTGGCCGTGGATGGCCGAACCATCCAACAGGAAACCCTTCCTCTGTTCGTGAACCCGCTGATCAAGGCCCGAACGATCGGCAATGTGGCGGCCAGCATCACAGCCGGCCTCGCCCTATGGCTGGGCAAAGAGACCTGGGAGTTGATCAAAAAGAAACTGGAGCCACTGACCGCCAAGACAGGGTCCAAAGCCTGACCATATCTGCCGGGTTCGCAACCCACCGTCAGCGCTGGGTCCCCCTCGTGCCCACGCTCCGCGTGGACACGCAAAGGGAGTAGACGGTTTCCCCTCGTGCCCACGCTCCGCGTGGGCACGCAAAGGGAGTGGACGGTTTCCCCTCGTGCCCACGCTCCGCGTGGGCACGCAAAGGGAGTGGACGGTTGGGAATTGTAGTCACAGCCAGGCAGTGCGGCGTCAAACCCCGCGCGAGCACGGGCCTGCCATGGAGGGTATGATGAACATCCTCTTCGCTGACAATGCTCCTGCTTTCCTCGCCACCCAGGCCGAGCTTCTTGTTGCTGCCGGCTACCAGGTGCTGCCGGCTACCACCCTGGCAGAGGCCCGACGGCTCCTGGAAACCGGCCGGGTCCATCTGGCGATCCTGGACATCCGCATGGTAGACGATGATGATGAACGGGATGTGAGCGGCCTGGATCTGGCCAGGGATCCGGCCTATCGCGCCATCCCCAAGATCATCCTGACCGGTTTTGCTACTACTGATAAAGTACGGGATTCACTCAAGCCAACACTGGCTGGCTCACCGCCCGCCGTGAACTTTCTCGGCAAGGATGAAGGCTCAGAAGTCATGATCCAGGCCGTGAAAGAGGCTTTAGAAAAACACGTCCGCATCAACTGGAACCTGGTCATCCGCTGGAGCGAGCGTGAGCCATCATCTTTCCCACACCTGGTCACTCTCATCGAGCCGGGGTTGGACAGCGCCATCTTGCTGGACCGGGCCGGTGAACTGGAAGACCTGTTCCGCAAGCTCTTCTACACCAGCAGCCAGATCACCCTGGCCCGCCTGCTGACCCGGCGCGAGGGGCGGATCACCCCGGAGGTGACGACACATCCGCCGGATGGCCAGCCAGAGTCGCTGGTCGTCACCTGTGGGTTGAAACCGCAGATGGAAAGGGAAACCGCAGGCTACAAGAGATTTGCGTCTCTGTCGGCCCGTGGCGGGGGCACCGTTTGGGCTGGCCCGGTGGAGACCCTGCACTTTTCCGCCGTTGCCTATGCGATCCCCGGCGTGGACGTGGCAGACACCAGGACCTTCTCCGAATATTACCCCCGCAATTCCGCTGATCGCGTCCAGGTCGCCCTGGATAACCTCTTTCAAAAGGCCCTGGCCCCGTGCTATGAGCAAGGCCGTTCCCTGGAAAAGGGCCGGACCCTGAACGAGTTGTGGCTGGAAGAGTTGCGGTTGACCGGGGAAAAGCTGCCCCCGGCGGAACTGGCTCGCCGGATAGAGGCACTGTGTCGGGAAGCCCTGGCCGCCGGCATCATGGTCATCGAGCACGCAGATGACGCGCTGACATTTCGCTTTGGCGATGGTACAAGTGTCACGTACCCCAACCCGGCTTCCTGCTTCTACGAAAAGCCCGCTGCTGTTGAGCCACCAGTGTTGTGTGGGTTCACTCACGGCCGGTTGGACGGCAATGCCTTCCTGGTGGATCGGCGAGGACGGAGTTGGCTGGTTGACTTTGGCCGGGTAGCTGCCCGTCCCTTGCTATACGATTTCGTGGCCCTGGAGACGGCCATCCGGTTCGAGTTGCTGGACGTGACGGACCCCGTCGCCTGGCGCACCCTCGAAACAGGCCTGTTGAGCACAGCCATCTCAGCCGAAGCCGATGCGGAGGTGCAGAAAGCCCTGAGCGCCATCCAGCGCATCCGCGCCCTGGCCCTGGCGACGACCGGCAGCGATGTCAAATCCTATCTCGTGGGCCTTCTCTGCCACGCCGTCGGCAGGCTGGCCGCTTACCAACCAGGAGTGAGATGCACCCGCCAGGAACTCGCGCCCTATGCCCATGCCCTGTTCCTGGCGGCCAGCCTGTGCGCAAAGCTGGCAGACCTTATGAAGAGGCCGGCCGAAGCCACGCGCAGCCTGTGGGTTGACAAGGCCCACCGGGAGGTATGGGTGGAGGGACGACGGATCGAGCGAGTCTCAAAATTGGAATTCACACTGTTGGCGTTTTTGTTCGACCATCGCGGCCAGGTCTGCTCACGAGATGCCATACTGGCCCAACTCTACCCGCAGGAAATCAGAGACCCTGATGCGGACATGTCAGACAATCGCGTGGATGTCGTAGTCGGGCGGCTGCGGAAAAGGATCGAACCTGACCCGGCCAACCCGCGTTACGTGCTGACCGTGCGCGACATAGGGTACAGGCTCGCCCTGGATTGATCGCCCTGATCCGTGCGCATATCTCTGACCCCGGTGTTGATACAGCCTTGCATATATTATGCAAGGCTTTTGTTATTGCGCTGGAGAGATGACTGTTATCCAGTTGTTCCTCATTTGCCAATACACTTGCTTTCGCAACCGATATAATAGAGACAGAAAGTAATTGCCTACCCTGTACCCTCCCACAGGTTCGAAAGTGCCCGGCAACGGGTCAAGCAGGTCATTGAGGCGCACCCTGGTCTGGAGATTGTGCCAGAACCTGCGGGAGGGTGGGCAGACACAGGCTCTCGAAGAAAGAAACATGATCCGGCTGTTGCAGCGAGCAACCATGAGCGAGGAGGTGAAAAATGGACCAGCACGAGCCGCACGATTCGGATGAACAGCCAGAGCAGGTGATCACTGGCGATCCGGCCATTATTGAAGAGACCCTGGCCTGGCTCTGCTGGAATGCCGGCTATGACCTGTAACCCGATCATCGGTGTTGCCTCTGGCCCATCCGAAGGTTCTGTCGCAGCGCTTTTGGTTTTCGACTACAGACCCCTTCTGCAAAAACAATAGGAGGTGAGAAATGGAGATATACATCCTGTTTGCCGCGCTGTTGGTCGCCTTCGCACTGGGTGGGGTCTTCATGGCCCTGTTGGCCGGAGGCGGAGCCCAGGGGCCTATCGTGGTGATGCAGCCAGCAGCCCCTTCAGATTCGGGCATCGGGTGCGCGCTGATGATGATGTTGGGGGCTGTCGCGTTCATCGTGCTGCTGATGCTGTGTGGCAACCTGCCCCCTGGTGGGCTATAACCTGAGCAACATGCGTGAGGGTGCATGATCTCGATCATGCACCCTCCGCCACCCGCCGGACGGCCGGCAAGAACGACTGCTGGCCGGGGACCTGTCCGCACCAGCGGTAGACGCGAGATCAACGCTTGACTTACCCAACGCCAAGAAGTACAATGTGCACGATTGGACTTTGATTCGCACTACAAGGAGTAGAGGCTTTAGCCGGTCATGACCACAAGATATGGCCCGCCTGAAGGCTTGACCCCAGAATTGCAAGTTCCAGAACGAGTGATGACATGACCTTGCCCGACCGTGACGCCTGGAACCAGGCCCTCCTCGCCCTCCCGAACGCCCACGTCCTGCAATCCTACGAGTGGGGCGAGTTCAAGGCCCGGTACGGCTGGCAGCCCACGCGCCTGCTCTTCGAGGACGGCCGTCGGCCCGTGGCCGCGGCTTCCCTCCTCACCCGCCGGCTCCCCTGGCGCACCCACTGCCTCGCCTATGTGCCCAAAGGCCCGGCCCTGGACTACACCGACGCAGACCTGTGGGACCGGGTGCTGGCCGGCATCCTGGCGGAAGCCCGGCGCCAGCACGCCATCTTTGTCAAGGTGGACCCGGATGTGCGCCTGGGCGATGCAGTCTCACTGGACGCCCTCCGGCGCGCTGGCTTCATCCCTTCCACGGAGCAGATCCAGTTCAAGAACACCATGCTCCTGGACCTGCGCCGCTCCGATGACGACCTGCTGGCCGCCATGAAGCCCAAGACCCGCTACAACATCCGTCTGGCCGGCCGGCGCGGCGTCGTCGTGCAGCCCGGCACCCTCGCTGACCTGCCGCTCCTCTATCGCCTCTACGCGGAGACCGCCCGCCGCGACAACTTTATCATCCGCCCCTACGAGTATTACCTGGATGCCTGGGGGTTGTTCCTCCAGCGCGGCCTGGCTCACCTGCTCCTGGCCCGGTTCGAGGACGAGCCGGTGGCCGCCGTGCTCCTGTTTCGCTTCGGCCGGCGCGCCTGGTATATGTACGGCGCGTCGTCTGACCGGCACCGCCAGCACATGCCCAACCACCTGCTCCAGTGGGAGGCCCTGCGTTGGGCGCGGGATGTGGGCTGTGACACGTATGACTTGTGGGGTCTGCCGGACGATATTGGGAAAACGGAGGAGGATGGAGAGGGGAAGGTGGAGGATGGAGAGGGAAAGGTGGAGGATGGAGAGAGGAAGGTGGAGGATGGAGAGAGGAGAATGGAGGATCGGGGGATGTGGGGGGTTTACCGGTTCAAGCTGGGCTTCGGCGGCCAGGTGGTCCGGCACATCGGCGCGTATGACCGGCCCTTGAACCGGCCGCTCTATTGGCTCTGGGGGCGCGCCCTGCCCCGCTACCGTTCGGCTGAGCGCTCACGGCGAAGCCTGGCCTTGTTGCGCCGCCGGTATCCCTGGCGATGAGAACTGATAGCCGCCCGGTCCAGGCCATCATCGCCTTGACCCTGGCCTGCGCCCTGGTCGCGTGCGATGTGTCACGGCCCACGTTACCCACCCCACCAGGCACCACCCTCGCTCCGGCCGATACCCCGACTGGGACAACCCCTACCCACACGCCGGTCCCTACCCC
>DAOTYG010000312.1:0-12130 GCA_034435155.1 Anaerolineae bacterium
ATGGTGTTGGCCTTGTTGGTGTGGTCGTAGACGCGCTCCGGGTGGGCGGCGATGTCGCGGCACGGGGCGGCGACGCCGGGGGTGTACCAGATGGCAAAGTCGTCCATGCCCCGGATGGCGCACTTGGGCACGACCTCGATCTTGCCCCGGTAGAACGGGTGCAGCCGCATGGCGTCTTCGGCCGGCTGTCTGGCCCGGGCCAGCAGTTCCTCTTTGGTCAACGTGGACATGGTTCCTCCCTTTCAAGATTATAGCTGGGACTCTATTCTACCACGCCAGCGGCGGAAATACAAGGACGGGGGAAAAGTTCTCGATCCCTCACTACCATTTGACGCTTGAACGCTGACATCCGGGCATAATTTTTGTCAGAGAAGGAACAAGGGGGTAGAAAGCCTTGCTGGGGGTTTTTGCGGCGGCTTCGCCGCCGCAAAAACCCCTACCAGGCATTCTTCCCCTCCGCACCGCGTGGCGGTGCCCTCATGCGTTTAATTACGCCCGGATGTCAATTGAACACCCTTGACAGACAGGGTAAGTTGAACGATAATGAAGGCCGGCGTCAAGATACATTTATCGGGCGAGGTGTGACACCTTCGGCGTCGGTGGTGGCGAGCAACGGCGTTGGGAGGACGGGGAAAAGACAGCTATTTCGGCTGTGACCACCGGGAGTGCCACTCGCCGCCGGGCGCGGGGTCGCAGACCCCGCGCGAGCACATATTATACGAGGAGGAATAAGATGACAAAGACGGAAGAAAAAACCAGCGGGGAACTGCCTCTGGAAGACTTTGAGGTGCAGGAGGTTGAATATGCCGGCGACATCTTGCGCGATGTCTCGGCCCGCACGGTGGATATGGTCCAGAGCGGCGCCCAAAGCATCGTGGCGGACACGGTGCGCCTGGAGCAGGCCGCGGCTACAACTATCACCGCCCAAAAGGTGGACATGGCCCAGAGCATAGTTGTCTCAGCCGATGCAGATGAGGTCCATGCTGGCAACAGCCTGATGGTCGCTATTCGCAGCCAGGAGACGCAGGCTTCGGAAGACATCATCGGGGTCGTAGTGGGGTCTAACGTGGCCCTGGATGAATCGTCGGCCGGGGTGGTCCTGGCTTCCGCTGTCCATATCAGCGGCGGTCGTACTGGCTTGCTACTGGCCCGGCAAGTGGACGGCGAAGTGACCACGGTGCTGGATACCCGGACTGCCGTGAAGCTAGGAGCCACGCTGGGTGCAGTCTTGGGCGCGTTCGCCGTACTGGCCGCGTTACTTTGCCGGCGCCGCCAGTAGTTTTGTCCGGCCCTGTTCGCGTGGCTGCTCAACTACGAAGATTGAGGAGCGCCCATGACCTCGAATGCTACCGCCAGTCCGGTTCCCCGGGTAGATGTGGTCATTCCCGTGTACAACGAGGAGGAGGCATTGCCAGGCAGCATTGCCACGTTGCACACCTTCCTGGCAGAGCACTGCCCCTACGATTGGCGCATCGTCATCGCCGACAACGCCTCCACCGATAGCACCTGGACCCAGGCGCAGGCTCTGGCGGCGCGCTATCCGCGAGTCGTGCCCTTTCACCTGGACCAGAAAGGCCGGGGTCGGGCCTTGCGCCAGGCCTGGATGGCCAGCGATGCTGACGTGGTGAGCTACATGGATGTGGACCTGAGCACCGGCCTGGATGCCTTCATGCCCATGATTGATGCCATCGTCAAGGACGGCTATGAGATCGCCATCGGGTCCCGCTTGCTGCCCCAGTCCCGGGTTACGCGCGGCCTCAAGCGGGAGCTGATCTCACGCTGCTATAACCTGCTCATCAAGCTGCTGTTCTGGCACCATTTCTCCGATGCCCAGTGTGGCTTCAAGGCCGTTAGCCGACGTGTGGTGCGCGAGCTGCTCCCCCTGGTCCAGGACCAGGCCTGGTTCTTTGACTCGGAGTTGCTGCTCCTGGCCGAACGCCACGGCTATCGTATCAAGGACATCCCGGTGACCTGGGTGGATGACCCCGGCAGCACGGTGAATATCGTGGATACGGCCTGGAAGGACTTCAAGGGTCTGGTGCGGGTGCGGTTCAGCAGGTAGCGGATTGCGGATTGCAAATTGCGGATTGCAGATTGCGGATTGCGGATTGCAGATTGCAGATTGCGGATTGCGGATTGCAGATTGCAAGTGGTAGGGTACGTGAGATGGTGAGGGATGGCGGATAGTTGGGTGGTCGTCGGGTATGGTTTGATCGGCTTGCTGGCCGGGGGGCCGCTGGCTGCCGGCGTGGAATGGCTATGTCATGGCCGGCCGGGGTGGGCTGATCTGGTCTCGTGGTGGAGTGGGGCGGTGATCTTGACCACCGGCCTGCTGTTCGGTCTGACGGCGTGGCGCATTCCCGGTAGCCTGTACTTGCTGCTGGTCACAGCCTACGTTTGTGCTTTGGTGGTGGTGCTCTTTGTGGACCTGCGGGTTCGGCGCATCCCGAACGTGGTCACCTACCCGGCCATCGCCCTGGCGGTGGTGGCGTCACCCTTTGTGCCCGGCCTGGGGGCAGTGCGCTCCTTGCTCGGCGGCGGGTTGAGCCTGGGGCTGTTCTTGCTCCTCTATGCCCTGGCCGGGCCGTTTGCCCGGCGGTTGGCCCAGGCCCAGGGACGCCAGGCCCCGGACGTGCCCTTTGGCTTCGGTGACGTGAAGCTGGGCTTGTTCATCGGGCTGATCGCCGGGTTCCCGGCCGTGCTCCCGGCCCTGTTCATCGGCTCATTGGCCCTGGGTGCGGCCGCGCTGGTGGTGCTCGTGATCCGGCTGATCGCTCATGGACGGCAGGCTTTCCTGAGCACCATTCCCTTTGGGCCGGCCCTGGTCATCGGCGGCCTGGTAGGTCTGCTGTGGGGCAACGATATCGCCGCCGGCTACCTCAATGCCTATGCTGCGGCCCTGCCGGCGTTGCTGAGGATAGCCTAGGTGACCGGCTTTGACCTGCGCACCTTTATCCTGGAGGGCCTGGCCCTGTTGCCGGGGTTGCTGGTGGGCTTTACTGTCCACGAGCTGGCCCACGCCCTGGTAGCCTATGCCCTGGGCGACCGGGGGGAGCATACCCGGCAACGCCTGACCTTGAACCCCCTGCGCCACGTGAGCTGGCTGGGCCTGGCGGCCTTCCTGATCATCCGCATCGGTTGGGCCAAGCCAGTCCGCTTTGACCCCCGGCAGTTCAAACATCCCAACCTGGACAGCTTCCTGGTGGCCATCGCCGGGGTCACGGCGAATTTCCTGGTGGCCGTGTTGTGGGGCCTGGTCCTGGCCGTGGGCCTCTTGGTCACGGCGGCGGTCCTGGTGCTGGCCGACACCAGTGCCGTCGAAATGCAACGCTGGTTGCTGACCGCCGAGGCCCGGCCCTGGCTACTCCTCATCAGCGCGTTCACCTTTGACATCATCTGGGTCAACCTGGTGCTGGCCGGCTTTAACCTGCTGCCCATCCCCGGCCTGGACGGGTTTCATGCCCTGATGCGCCTGCTGCTCATGGTCCGGGGTCTGTTTCGCCGGGGTGAGCCAACCCCGGCCTGGTTGCCGGCCCCGGTCGCCGGGACAGACCGGCCAGACACGGCGATCACCCTGGCCGGCTCGCCAGCAGACCTGGTGCACCAGGCGCGCTCGTATCAGCGGCAGGGGATGCTCCGCCAGGCGGTGGCCGCCTATCGCGCGGCTCTGGGGCAGGACCCCACGAACCTGGAGGCCTACCAGGGCCTGGCGCAGGCCTACCGGATGCTGGGGGAACACCGCCAGGCGATTGCCGCCCTGGGCGCGGCCCTCTCTCAGCCCCTGGACCCGGCCACGCGCGACACTATCACCGCCGCCATGCGGGACCTGGGCTGGCAGGCCAGCGACCCGGTGCCGGCCCTGGAGCCGCCGTTGACGACGGGGGAGTGAACCATGCGCCAGCTTTCCTTTTTCTCGGACAGCACAAATAAGCCACCGAGATTGCAGCGAGGCGCGTTCTCCCATGCCAGCGTATGCCCGGAAGACGCTCGCCTGGCCCTGGAAGATCGCTATGGCTACCTGTTGGAAGAAACAGACGAGTTCAATCGCCAGACCGTCAGTTTCCAGGCTAACAAAACGGAGGTCTTGCATGGCTGGATCAAATATCGGGAGGGCTTTTCGGCCGAACTGGTCGAGAGGCTGATATACCAGTTCGGCCTGGGAGCGACTGATACGATCCTGGATCCCTTCGCTGGCTCCTGCACGACCTTGCTGGTGGCCCAGAGGCTGGGCATCAATGCAGTGGGCATCGAGATATTGCCCCATTGCCACCTGGCCTGGGAAGCCAAGTCGCGGGCGTATGACTATGACGTGAACGAGTTGCGCGCGCTGCGCCGGCTGGTGGAGGAGACGGTACCTCCTGCTACAGACGAGCGGTTTCCCCACCTGGACATCACGGAGACGGCATTTCCCGAACAAACGGAGCGCGATCTCATGGCTTATACGCGCTGGTTGACCGGGTTGGAAATGAGCGCGGAGGCGAAAATACTTTGCCGGCTGATCTTGACCAGCATCCTGGAACGGATCAGCTATACTCGCCAGGATGGTCAATACCTGCGCTGGGATAGCCGCGCGCCCAAGATCCGTGAGCACAACGAGCGGCGAATCGCGCAAGGCAAAAAGCCCACCAGAGGCATCAACAAAGGACGACTACCAGGAGTTAAGGAAGCGTTCCTGGAAACCTTGAACAAGATCATCCATGACGTGGCCGAGTTGCAAAGGGACCCACCACCGCCCAGTGTCCAGCGATTGTGCAAAGGCAATACGCTCTATCTGCTGCCCGAGATGGACGCCGGGCAGTTCGACGTTGTGATCACCTCACCGCCATATGCGAATAGATATGATTACACCCGAACCTATGCCCTGGAGTTGGCTTATCTGGGCGTGGGCAAGGATATTTTTGGCCTGCGGCAACACCAGTTGTCGTGTACGGTGGAGAACAAGTCCAAGCTGGACGAATTGGCCGGGTTTTATCAGGCCATCGGTCAGTATGATCGTTATATGCGCATCTTGAACGTGGTACGGGACAACCCGGCGTTGGCCGAGATCAACGCCGCTTTGCAGGCCCGGAATGAACGCGGCGAGATCAACAATCGGGGTGTGCTGACCATGATTGACCAGTATTTTACCGAGTTGACCTTTGTATTCGCCGAGTTGCATCGGACCTGCCGCAAGGGGGCGTATGTGGCGGTGGTCAACGACAACGTGCGGTATGCTGGGGAGGTCATCCCGGTGGACCTGGTAAGCACCAACCTGGCCGAGCAAGTGGGCTTTGCACCGGTCCGGGTCTACGTGCTACCGCAACGCAAGGGCAACAGCAGTCAGCAAATGGGGCGCTATGGGCGTGCAGAGTTGCGCAAGAGCATCACTATATGGCGCAAGCCATGAATTCACGTGGAGGACAGATGCTCGATAAAGGTGAATGCCCCGAATTGCCTTCCTTTGCCAGCACGCCTGGCGAGATCAGGATGGCGGTAGAGCAAAACGCCCTGGATCGCGGCGTGCTGCTCATCCAGATGCTCGTCTCTTTGCGGATTGAACAATTGCTCGATCTCGTGGATGATCTGGCTAATTCGTATGATAAGGAGAGCTTTTACGAAGCGGCCGCCGAGGTAGGCATCCAGGTAGAAGCCCTCAAAAGACTCGATCAGGCCGAGCCACCGGTAGCTTATCCGTACTATTTTTGCTTACCTGATGCGTTAGTTGAACACCCAGAGCTGGTGTTTTACTACCGCAACGTAGCGATGCTATCTCGCAAGGTCATGCGTGGTATCGGATTGGATACCAGTGGCTTTGAGGATAAGGGGATCGCTCCGGCTGCTTCTGTTGCCGCCGAGCTGGCGGCATATTTCAACCGGATCATCAGTGGCCTGGTTCTGGCTGGCGGGGTCACGCCATACCGGCACATCGTTATGATGATGGCAAACCTGGGCGATTCGCTCGGCGGCACGTCGCGCAATGAGATCGGTCGGGTGGCGATGATGCGCGTGATTCACCCCCTGATTCGCCATTTACACGGGCGAGGCTGGCTGACGGGCATCTCGTACTCGCTGAAAGGCCGGCTAATCCCTGATGCCGACGGGGAGACTGGGGCTACCGCATCGGCCTGGATAGAAATCGTTCCAGAAACGAATGTTCATACGCTATTGGAACAGTGGGAAACATATCGGGTCTGGTATCACGAGTTGCAGATGAGCAATGGTAGTCGCTTGTTGCTGAATCGCCAGTTGAAATGGCAAGACCGTGAGGGTAAAACATACGAGGTCGGACCGGATTTGCATTCGCAGGTGGGCGACGTAGAGATGCTGTGGGCAGGCGAGTTGAAAGGTGGCGCAGACCCGGCGGGCAGTGACGAGCACTGGAAGACGGCTACCAAAGCGCTGGACCGCATCCTGGACGCCGCAGCCGCGACCGGGAGACCGAAGCCGATGCTCTCTTTCATTGCCACCATTCTAGTGGAACGTGTGGCCAAAGAAGCGCAATCGTGGATCGAGCAGGGCAAGCTGACCTCGGTCTATAACCTGACGCAGATGTACGAAAAAGAAACGGAAATGGCGCGGTTTTTGCACGATATGACCCGGTTTCTCGGATACGATGTATGAACACCTCAATGCAATATGACATCCAGGAGGCATTGACCTCAGCGTTTCAGGAGTCGTTTGGCCGTGAGCCGACTCTCTTCGTCCAGGCCCCCGGCCGGGTCAACCTGCTGGGCGAGCACACGGACTATAACGACGGCTTTGTGCTGCCCATCGCCATCAGCCGGGCCGTGCGCCTGGCCGTGGCTCCGTCCGGTGACTCGCGGGTGCGGCTGGTCTCCCGCGATTTCGGCCAGCACAGCGCGTTCGACCTGACGCCGCCTATCCGGCGAGACCCGGCAGCCCCCTGGAGCGATTACGTGCGCGGCGTGGCCGCCATGCTGCTGGCTGCCGGCCAGCCCCTGCGGGGCCTGGATGCCGTGTTGAGCGGCGACGTGCCCATCGGGGCCGGGCTATCGTCGTCGGCGGCGCTGGAGGTGGCGGCGGCCCGGGCCTTCCAGGTTGTGTGCGCGTTGACCCTGGACGATGTGACCCTGGCCCGCCTCTGTCAGCGGGCGGAAAACGAGTTCGTGGGGATGAACTGTGGGATCATGGACCAGTTCATCTCCCTGTTGGGCCGGCGCGATCACGCCCTGTTTCTCGACTGCCGTAGCCTGGCCTACCGCCTGGTCCCGCTGCCGACCGATGTCCGGGTGGTGGTTCTGGATAGCGGGGTGCGACGCGAGTTGGTGAGCAGCGCGTATAACGAGCGGCGCGCCCAGTGCGAGAAGGGCGTGCGCCGGTTCCAACACCACCTTCCCCACGTCCAGGCCCTGCGCGACGTGACCCCAGCGGATCTGGCACGCTACGGGTCGGAACTGCCCCCGGTCGTGCTGCGCCGCTGCCGCCACGTGATCGGCGAGAACCAGCGGGTGCTGGACGGTGTGGCCGCCCTGGAGCGCGGCGACGTGACCGCCTTTGGCGCGGCCATGAACGCCAGCCACGTGAGCCTGCGCGACGACTATGAGGTGAGTTGCCCAGAGCTGGACGCCCTGGCCGAGGCGGCCTGGAGGCAGCCCGGCTGCCTGGGGGCGCGGATGACCGGGGCCGGCTTTGGCGGTTGCACGGTGAACCTGGTGCGCGTGGACGCGGTGGACGCCTTCGTGCCAGCGGTCCAGGCGGCGTACCAGGCCCAGACAGGCCGGGAAGCGGCCGCCCTCGTCTGCCAGGCCGCAGACGGCGCCACCGTCAGGCTGAATCCGGGCCTAACTTCTGCTCATTAGTTATGCGCGGATGTCAGGGGTTTCATCTCACCCGGCCCTTTGGGCGTCATCCAGGTGTTGCACCAGGTCCAGAAAGGCCGTGCTCTTGAGCTGGCGTTCCAGGGTGTAGACGAGGATGCCCCGCAGGACTTGCTCCAGTTCGCCGCGTAATCTGGCCGACAGGTTGAGCCGGTCGGCGGCGGCCAGCGGTTGGGCCTGGAGGAAGCGCAGGGTCTTGAAAGTGTTCAGGCTGAGGGGCCGGGCAGCCCGGTCCAATTCACCGCAGCGGGGGCAGAGAACGCCCCCCTCAGCCAGACTCAAGAAATTGACAGTGGGTGTCAGCGTCTGCCGACAACGGGGACAGGTATGCAACTGGGGCCGATAGCCAGCCACGTCCAGGACATGTAGCTCAAAGGCCCGGGCCAGCACATCGAGCCGCCGGCCGGTTTCCAACAGACTCAACATCTCCAGCAGTAACCGGAACAGGCTGACATTTTCTGCCCCCTCCGTGGCAAACTGATCCACCAATTCGGCCACATAGTAGGCATATGATGTACGGATGAGGTCCTCGCGCAAGCCTCGAAACGTCTGGAGCGTCTCCGCCTGGGTGACGATGTCCAGGTTACGGCCCTGGGCCACTAACAGGCTGGCGTGAGTGAATAGCTCCAGATGCCCGGCCTTGCGACTGGTAGGCTTGCGAATCCCTTTGCCCAATAGCCGCAGCTTGCCCCGGTCTGGCGACAGAACCGTAAGCAGTCGGTCTGCCTCTCCCAGGTCCTGACGTTTAAGGACCACCGCCTCCAGACGATAGACGCGCTCTCGATTCACCTTGTCCCTGCCCCCCGGAAGGTTAAATGCACGTTGGGATGACCGGCCAGATACTCCTCACGGCGGCGACCACCGGGAGTGTGATCCGCCGCCGGCGCGGGGTGGCACACCCCGCGCGAGCACCCCAGCGAGCCTGGCTGGCGGCGACCATCGGGAGTGTGACCCGCCGCCGGCGCTGGGTGGCATACCCCGCGCGAGCACCCCAGCGTATTCTCGTGCCACGGGATGCGCCCGGCGCGCCAAGCCCCGGCTTGACTGGGTGCAGGTCTAGTCCGATTTCAGCCAGTTGGCGAAGGCTCAAGCCCGGCGGGCCTCGTCCGGGTTAGCAGCTCCGGGCATCAGTGGCGGGGCGAAGATGATGGTCAGCTTGTACCGGGGTAACGGTTGGTCCAGTCCCCAGCAGCATATTTCGCCCGGCGCAACCTCTCAGCCCGCTGTCGTTCGGTTACCGATAGCTCATCGGACACCAGCCTGACCGCGAAGGTTTGCTGAAACCCCTCCGCCAGGGCCGCCGCCACCTCGGCAAAGGCAACAGGGCGACCCACTACCTGACGCAGCGAAGTGAGCCGGTCAGCCAGGCGTTCCCGCAACGCCCCCGGCGTGATACCGACCGGTGGACACAGCACTGCTACCAGGGCATCCAGGTCCACATCCAGCAACACCGTGCCATGTTGCAGGATGACACCACCACGGCGAGCCTGAGCACTGCCCACCAGCTTGCGCCCCCCCACTGTGATCTCGTAATCCGCCGGTTGGTCAAAGCAGGCGGCTGTCGCCGGATGCACCGGGTGCTCATAAGCTGGCGTCAACTGCGCGGTCACCCCCAGCCGTTCCAGCCCCCGCACCAGGGCAGTGCTGATAGCCCGGTATGAGGCCAGCACGTCACGATAGTCTCTGAAGCGAGGGTCATGCTGAGGGACAACCAGGGCATAGGTTAGCTCCTCATCGTGGAGGATGGCCCGGCCGCCGGTGGGCCGGCGCACCAGGTCATAGCCACGAGCGCGGCATTCTTCCTGGTTCACCACGGTCACGGGCTGGAACCGGCCCAGGGAGAGGCAGGGTGGTTGCCAGCCATAGAACCGCAGCGTGGGCAGGACCTCCCGCCGAATTACGGCCTCCATGATGGCCTGGTCTATGGCCATGTTGGTGGGGCCATCAGCCGGGCCAGTGTGCAAGAGCCGCCAATCGTCAGACATCAAAAACCACGTATATAAGCCAGAGTAGCGGCTTTAGCCGGTCGCCTGGTGCCTACCCTCCCGCAGGTTTGGGCGCAAAGACCAGCCAGAGCACACCCGAATGACCAGCTACCCTGGTGACCAGCCGTTTTCTAACCTGCGGGAGGGTACAGGGTAGGCAATTACGCCGGACTTTACCAGGTGTCATTGCGAGCCGCCCTGAGTGGCGTGGGCGAAATCAAGGGTAGGGCGGCAAACTCGATGGATCCGCGCTGATGAACCGGTCCAGGGCAGGCTCTCACCTGGCCCCATAATAGGGCAAGTTGGTGAAACTGTCAAGCCGCTGCCGGCGAAGAGACGATTTGCCGCAGCCCCTTGCGGGCTAAGGTGGAAGCCGCCGCAAAAACCCCCAGAAAGGCCTTCCCCCCTTCTTCCCTGACAAAAGTTATGCCCGGATGTCAGTTATGCCCCCCTACACAAATCGCGGCGGATATGGTAAAATTATCGTAACTGCTCACCCTCCCGCAGGTTGGGGCGTTTTCTCGGCCGACAATCGCCCTGATAGCCGGAGCGCAAACCCGACTCACAGTTCCCATCAAACTGCGGGAGGGTAGGCTGAGCAGTCACCAATATCGTTGTAGATCTTCACATACCACGTTCAGCAGGGATATGCTGGCGGTATGAGGTCGAAGACTAAGCATATATTATTTCAAGGAGGTGTAAATTATGAAGGTGATCATTGACCACGATCTATGTACCGGGTGCGGGACCTGTGAGGCCATCTGCCCTGAAGTATTCGAGTTGGACGACGAGGGCTATGCCCAGGTCATCGCCGGAGCCGATTGCGAAGCGGCCGGCTGTTGCGAGGAGGCAGCGGATAGTTGCCCAGAGGGCGCCATCACCATCAAGTAGAGACCCGTCTGGCGGGCCAGCAGACCATGTACCCTCCTGCGGGTAACCTGCTGGAAGACAGGCAGTCACCAGAGAAACCCGTTTTCCGTCTGGGGCGAGAGAACGGGTTTCTTGGCGTTGGAGGCCGGGATGGATTATGACGCCATCGTTGTGGGGGCCGGGATCGGTGGGGCCACGGCGGCTTACGAGCTGGGGGCGCGGGGCCAATGTGTGCTGGTGTTGGAACGAGAGCGACTGCCGCGCTACAAGCCCTGCGCCGGCGGCGTGGGCCGGGCCGTGCTTCAGAGCTTCCGCTTTGCGCTGGATGATGTGATCGAGAACGAGATCCATGAGGTGCGGGCCTCGTTTCGGGGCTGGGGTTACACGCGGCACATCCTGCCGGATCGCCCGGTCGTCACGGTCATGCGGGACAGGCTGGACTATGCCGTGCTCTGCCAGGCCCGGGCTGAGGTGCGTGACGGGGTGATGGTGGTGGCCGTCCACGAGGACGAGACCGGCGTCACAGTAGAGACCGCCGATGGGTCGGCGTATCGCGCCCGTTATGTGGTGGGGGCCGATGGGGCCGGTTCCCGTGTGGCCCGGTCGTTGGGTCTGCGCCGTCAGGCCCGGCTGGGCGTCGCCCTGGAGGCCGAGGTGCCAGCCGACGACGCGACGATGGCCCGGTGGCGTGGTACGGCCCTGTTCCTGTTTGGTACGCTGGACAAAGGCTACCTGTGGATCTTTCCCAAGCGGAACCACCTCTCGGTGGGCGTCGGTACGCTGGGTCGGCCAGAACACCGCCTGCGCGAGCACCTGCGCCACCAGATGGCCCGCCTGGGTCTCCATCTGGACAACGTGCCCCTGCACGGGCATCCGCTGCCCATCTGCACCCGCACCGAGCCTTTGCAGAGTCGGCGTTGCGTCCTGGTGGGAGACGCCGCTGGCCTGCTGGACCCCCTCACTGGCGAAGGTATCCGCCATGCCATCCACTCTGCGCGCCTGGCCGCCGAGGCCATCGCCGCCGATGATCTATATCACTACACCCGGCTGGTCCAGATTCGTATCGGCGCACCGTTGCGCCAGGCCCTGGGACTGGCTTATATCTTCTATTATCTCCCCTTTATCAGCTTCGTTTTGGGTGTCCGCAACCGCTTCATCACCCCAGATTTTGCCCGGATGCTCAACGGCGAGTTGGACTATGCAGACCTGATGCTGCGTCTGCCCAAGTACCTGGCTGGTGTGCTCGGTCCGGCGCGACCCCCTGTGGCTTTCTAAACTCTGACGGCACCCGGAGCAACTTGCCACCGTATTTTTACCGTTTTTTAACTGTCCCGCACTTCCTTTAACGTAAGTTTTGTGCAACTGTAGCCCAAAGCATCGAAAACGGCTCAAAAACCGAACTTTTACAATCTAACCCAGGTCTGGTATTCTTTGGTGGCATCTGGACTAAGGAGGAGT
>DAOTYG010000313.1:0-38556 GCA_034435155.1 Anaerolineae bacterium
GAAACACCTTGGCGGCTATGTCGCCATGTGCGAATTCAGCATCAACCTCAAGCGAATTACACCAGCGTTCATCTCGGCTTTGGTCACTCTGCACTAGATTTGGACATGAGCCAAGTTTTTTTACCTTGAACCCGCCCGCAGGTTAGAACGGGGATGCAATCGGTCATCGAGGCACGCCGGCGGCGTCCGGTCTGATCATTGCGCCCCAACCTGCGGGAGGGTAGGCTCTAATGGCACGAAACCCAACTCTGCCACGAACGCCTGCCCATCGGTCAAGATCCAATCCAGATACGCCTTGATGGGGCCGGTCGGTTCGCCAGCGGTGTACATATACAGCGGCCGGGAAATGGGGTATGTGCCGTTGTTGACCGTGGTGATGGAGGGCAGCACGTAGGGGCTATGGTCGTCGCGAGCTATGGCCAGCATCTTTTGGTCCGGCGTCACATAGCCCAGGCCATCGTAGCCTATGGCGTTGGGATTCTGGCGCACCTCGGTGCTGATCCCCTCAGAGGAGGGCATGAGCAGCGTGTCCGGCGCGAACAACCGGCCGTTGTTCTGGCCCAGCCGGATCACGTGCTCCAAAAAGTACACGTAGGTCCCAGAGTTGGATTCGCGGGAGAGGAGGACAACAGGCCGGTCCTCACCACCCACCTGGCGCCAGTTGGTGATCTGGCCGGTGTAGATGTCAGAAATCTGGTGGAGGGTGAGGCCGTTCACCGGGTTGGAGGGGTGCACCACCACGGCGATGGCATCGCGGGCGACGATGAACTCCCGGGGAGTGATCCCGTTGGCCCTGGCGGCCGCGATCTCTTCCGGCTTCATCTCGCGCGAGGCGTTGGCGATGTCTACTGTGCCGTTGATCATGGCGGCGATGCCAGTGCCGCTCCCGCCGCCGGTGACCGAGATGCGTACCTCCGGGTGCAGGCGCATATAGGCTTCGGCCCAGGCCAGAGCCATGTTCACCAGAGTATCGGACCCCTTGTTCTCGATGAGCAGGGCAGCATCCTGTTGGGGACCAGCGGGGCTGGAACCCACTGACCGGCAGCCGGCCAGCAACAGGATCAGGATGAGACCGGCTACCCCAAGGTAACAGGCCACCGTGCGATCCCACTCGCCAGCCCGGGGACCAGGATTTTTGCTTTGCACGTAACTGCTCATCGAAGCTTTGCCTCAACCCGAACACTTCGGGCTTCAATATATCATCCTTTTCCTGTTTGGTCAACAGGCATGGATTGACATCCGTGCGTAATTAAACGCACAAAGGCATTGCCTCACTCCCCACCGCAAAACCCCCAGAAAGGCCTTCTCTCCCTTGTTCCTTCTCTGACAAAAGTTATGCACGGATGTCAGGCCTGGAAATAGCCTTCCTCAGCTTCGAGTAGACCTGATGACGTCGTACAGATTTTCCAACCGGGTCACGTTCTCTGCCCAGCGATAGGTGCTTTGCACGAAGGTCCGGCCGTGTGTCGCCACGCGAATCCACTCGGCCGGGTCTTGCAGGAGCCGTATCACGGCTGCGGCAAAGGCGGCCGGTTCATCGGCCACATAGACGGCCTCTGGGGGCGCTGCCACTCCCTCGTTGCCTGCGCTGGTCGTCACCACTGGCCGACCGGCGGCCATCCCGTCAATGACCTTGTTGAGCACCCCGCCGCCGACCAGCGACGGCGCGATGCACACCTCGGCGCGGGCATAGGCCGGGCGCAGGTCAGGGATGTAGCCGGTGACGGTCACGGTGGGATCGGCAGCCAGGCGGACGACCGCCGGCCGGGGCGCATGGCCGACGATAAGCAACCGGGCTGTCGGGACCGCCGCTCGTACCTGAGGCCAACAATACCGATAGAACCACAACACCGCGTCGGCGTTCTCGGCCCGGTCCATAGCTCCACAGAAGAGCACGGTGCCCGGCTCCCGCGTCTCCGGGCTGATCTCCCGCAACTCCTCCACGTGGGTCCAGGGTTGGAAGACGTGGAGGCGTTGACCTGGCAGGTATGGTTCTAACGCCGCCTGGTCCGCCACCGAGCGAGTGAGTATGGCATCGAAACGGCGACACCAGGCCAGTTCCTGGGCGCGGGCAGCCTGTACCCGGCGGTGCCGATAGCCGGCCGGCCCCATGGCCCGGGCCAGGGGCCGGAAGCTTACGTCCACCTCATCCAGCACGGTAACCACGTCCCGGTCTGCCACGGCATCCACAAAGCGGGCGGTCTCGGTCCATTCGAATTGGGCCACGTCTATGCCAGCCGCCACTACACGGCGGATGGCGGCCCGGACCTCGGCCCTGGCCCGGCGGCCCCATCGCCACGGTGGCTCGCGAAGGGCATGGTGGAGCTTCTGTCGCCAGGTGAGGGCCGGTTCTATCGTTTGCAGACTGGCGACAGTGGGCCGGAGCGCCGCGATATATGGCCGCTCGGCGGGCTGCACCAGGGAGACCAGATGTACCTCATGGCCTCGCTGGTTCAGGGTCTCGAGCAGGTGAAACAGGTCGGTCCCGCCTCCGTGGGGTACGGTGGGGTAAGGCAAGAGGCAGGAGACAAAGAGGATGCGCATGGGCCGGGGTCCAGATCGGTATACCTGGCTAATCTGATGATACGTAACTGCTCGCCCTCCCGCAGGTTCTGGCACGATCCCCAGGTCAGGGTAGACTTGCTTGACCCGTTGCCAGACACTTTCGAACCGGCAGGAGGGTACAGGCTGAGCAGCTACGATGATACCACAAATACCGGGCGGTATCAAGAGGAGCGGACTGACATCCGTGCGTAATTAAACGCATGAGGGCACCGCTACGCGGTGCGGGGAGGGGAAAGAATGCCTGGTAGGGGTTTTTGCGGCGGCGAAGCCGCCGCAAAAACCCAGAAAGGCTTTCTCTCCTCTTGTTCCCTCCCTGACAGGAGTTATGCACGGATGTCAGGAGCGGGTAACAAGGGTCAGGTAGCCAGTCATAGCAACAGTAACTTCGATACAGCACTGCAACCCCTGGATCGCGCTTGCCTATATCCTGTATCTATGGTATACTCATCTTCCAGCACCGATGGCGGTGCCATCTCACACGCTTCCCGACAGGGCGGGGCGTGCCGCGCGTGGGCCAGGCCAGCCGCGACCAGGGCTGGAGGGGTGGTGCAAAGCCTGGCTCTCCAGTGCGGTCCCAAACTGGCAGAAGGAAGCGGAAGCCTAACGAAAAGGAGGACTGCCTTGACCAGAATCGTTACCATGAAACAGCTCCTGGAGGCCGGCGTGCATTTTGGGCACCAGACCCGGCGTTGGAACCCCAAGATGCGGCCATTCATCTTCACGGAGCGCAACGGCATTCATATCATTGACCTCCAGCAAACCGTAGCCCGCCTCACCAAAGCCTACAATTTCGTGCGGGACGCCGTGGCCCAGAACGAGGCTAAGGTCTTGTTCGTAGGGACCAAACGCCAGGCCCAGGAGACCATCGCGGAGGAAGCCACGCGCTGCGGCATGTTCTACGTGAACCAGCGCTGGCTGGGAGGTATGCTCACTAATTTTCTTACCATCCAGCGACGTATTGACTACCTGGTGCGCCTGGAGGAGCGCAAGCTCAAGGGGGAGTTCGACCGGCTGCCTAAAAAAGAGGCCCGGAAACTGGAAGATGAGATCCGGAAGCTGAACCGGCTCCTGAGCGGGGTGAAAGGGATGACGGCGCTGCCGGATATCCTCTTCGTCGTGGATACCCACCGCGAGGAGATCGCCGTTAAGGAAGCCCAGCGTCTGCACATCCCCATCGTGGGCATCGTGGATTCCAACTGTGACCCGGACTCGGCCGACTATCCTATCCCGGCCAACGATGATGCCATCCGGGCCATCCGGCTGCTCACGAGCAAGATCGCTGATGCCGTGCTCGAGGGGCGGCAGGTGCGGGAAACCCTGTTGGCCCCGGAATACGAGCGCGTGGAGGCCGGCGTCATCTATGTGGAGGAAGAAGAGTTCGCCGGCGGCCCCTACGAGGAAGTGGAGGAGATCGTCGAGATCATCCTTGATGAGACGGGCGCGAGCGAACCGAAGGAAGAGGAAGAAACGATTGCCATCCCGGTCGCTGAGGAGGAGATGCTCGACCAGGAACTGATCCCAGAAGAAGAGGAGGAATAGCGAACGCCGGTATGAGGGGTTCGCGGCAAGAGTAGCGATGGAAATCACAACCACTATGGTCAAAGAACTGCGTGCTCTGACCAATGCCGGGGTTATGGATTGCAAGAACGCCCTGGCGGAAGCCCAGGGCAATATAGAAGAGGCCGTGCGTATCCTGCGGGAGAAGGGGCTGGTCGTGGCCGCCAGGAAAGCCGGCCGCGAGGCGAAGGATGGCCTCATCGCCGCGTATATCCATCATGGATCGCGGATCGGCGTCTTGTTGGAGCTGAACTGCGAGACGGATTTCGTGGCCCGCACGGGGGTGTTCCAGAACCTGGCCCACGATCTGGCCATGCAGATCGCGGCCCACAACCCATCATATGTACGGGTGGAAGACATCCCGGCGGAGGTTATCGAAGCCGAAAAGGCTATCTACCGCAAGCAGGTTGCCGATAGCGGCAAGCCCCCCCAGGTTGTTGACCGGATTGTGGAGGGCAAGTTAAAGAGCTACTATGACGAGGTATGCCTGCTCCGGCAACCATTCATCAAGGAACCTGAGATCACGGTGGAGCAACTGATCCAGAACAAGATCGCGGAACTGGGCGAGAATATCGTCGTGCGCCGCTTTGTGCGGTATGAGCTGGGGGGCTTATGACAGGGGAAGGGCCGCCGGGCAACCGCCGGCCCTTCCTGACCCGGAGGGCACAGCCGATGGTCGAGCCAAAATACAGGCGCATACTCCTCAAACTGGGCGGGGAATCCCTGGCCGGCGAAGGGGCCTTTGGCATTCACCCCCAGGCGGTCGAGACCGTGGCCCATGAGATCGAGCGGGTCAAACGGCACGGCGTCGAGATCGCCATCGTCATCGGGGGCGGCAACATCTGGCGTGGCCAGTCCCATGTGGCCGAGGGCATGGACCGGGCCCAGGCCGATTTCATGGGGATGCTCGCCACCGTGATCAACGCCCTGGCCCTCCAGGATGCTATGGAGCGGCAGGGTATCTTTACCCGGGTGATGACGGCCATCGAGATGCGCGATGTGGCCGAGCCTTACATCCGTCGTCGCGCGATCCGGCACATGGAAAAAGGGCGCGTGGTGATCTGTGCCGCTGGCACTGGCAATCCCTATTTCACCACCGACTCGGCCGCTGCCTTGCGGGCCGTGGAGGTTAACGCTCAGGTGCTCATCAAGGCCACCAAAGTGGATGGTGTCTATGACGCAGACCCCAAAAGGAATCCGCAAGCCCGGCGGTTCACGCATCTGAGCTATATGGAGGCCCTGAACCTGGAGCTGGATTTCATGGATAGCACCGCGCTCTCCTTGTGCATGGATAATCATATGCCCATCATCGTGCTCAACTTGTGGGAATCCGGCAGTGTGGAGCGCGCCGTATTAGGCGAACCTATCGGTACCCTGGTGTCTAATGTCAGGGATTAGCGTGGAGGTAACCGATGTCTGAAATCGTTGAACTGACCCTGGAAGAGGCCCAGGAGAAGATGAGCAAGGCTGAGGAGGCCCTGCGGCATGAACTGGCTACGATCCGCACTGGCCGTGCCTCCCCGGCGCTCCTGGAACGTCTGCACGTGGAATACTATGGGGTATCTACCCCCTTGAATCAGGTAGCCAACATCTCGGCCCCGGAACCACGCCTGCTCATCGTAAATCCCTGGGAGCAACGGATGCTCTCGGTGATCGAGAAAGCCATCCTCAAATCAGACCTGGGGCTTAACCCCATTAATGATGGTCACGTGTTGCGCCTGGTCATTCCTCCGCTCACGGAGGAACGCCGCCGCGAGTTGGTCCGCCTGGTGGGTAAGCGAGTAGAGGAGGGGCGGGTGGCCGTGCGCAACGTGCGCCGGGACACACTCAATGAACTGCGCCAACTGGAAAAAGACAAGGAGATCTCGGAAGACGAACTGAAACGCGCCCAGGAACGCTTACAGGAGACCACTGACCAATACATCGAACGGATAGACGAGATCGGGGTGCGTAAACAGGCCGAGATCATGGAGATATAGAGCAGATTGCAGATTGCGGATTGCAGATTGCGGATTGCAGATTGCAAATGGTAGTAAATGGCCGATGGCCGGTAGCGGAGGACGAAATGCCTGATATAGCAACGACGTTGACCCTCCAGGAACCGGTGGTGGTATTGCCGGTGCGCGAGTTCCAGAAGCTCTTGGAGCACCTGAAAGAATTGGAGGAAAACCCATGAAGCAAGACCCAGAACCAAAGATAGCGGACGAACGAGCCGACACGCCGGCCGAGGCTGAAGCGGAGGTGCAGACCATCATGGCCGCGGCCACCAGGCTGGGGGTGGAGGTGGACGAGGCCGAGGCCACCCAGTGGATCACGACCATGAAATCATCCGAGACTGGGGCGTTTCGCGTGGATCAGGAGGCCGGCGTCTACGGCCATCGCGTGACCCTGCTGGACTTTGATCCCAAGGACCTGGCGCGCTATCGCCGTCTGGCGGCCATCGTGGAACTGCCGGACCGGCCGGGCCTGCAGACGGCCATAGCCCTCAGTGGCAGTGCGGCCCAGAGCCGGGTGCAGCTCTACCCCGGCGACGCCGATTTTTTCGAACGGGTCCACATCCAGGCCCCCACGCGCCAGGAGGCGTGCCACATCCTGGGCCAGGCTATGCGCGAGAAGGCCCTGGCTTTCCTCAAGGGGCCGAACTATGAGTTGACCGAAGTCCACTGGGGTTCCTATCTGTCGGACGTGATCCGCGAGGGCCGGCGCTACCAGATCGGGGCGGCCATCTCCTGGTCGCCCGCGGACGTGGCGGCCGGCCAATTCGAGGTGCTGACCGTGGATGGCCGGCGGCTGACCATTGACTGGGCCTACGGCGAACATGACCCCGGTTGGTGCAAGCTGGACTGGATCGTCACCGAGCCGGAGGATAACCGGGTGGTGGCCGTCAGCAACATGCTGGATGTGACCTGGGAAGCGCCAGACGGGCGCATCGTACCCCTGGATGGCTTCATTGACCCCTATTACCAGGAAGTATACCTGGATGCCGAATCCATCCCCCTGTTCAGCAAACTGGTGGACCAACTATCGCCCCAGTGCCTGCAGGAGTATGTCAGCCAGTTAGAGGGCGAGGTCCGCAAATACACCCATCACCGTCCGCCCAACTATGGCAAGGCGGCCAAGCGTCTGTACAACATCTTTCGTCTCACCGGGCGCTGGAAAGAGGCCGCCTTCATCCGCGAACTGTTCGATGAGCCGGCCGCGCGGCTATATCAGGTGTGGGCTTTGTTGGACACCCTGGACGAGGCCATGAAACTGCAGGCCGATCTGGACCCCCAGGTCCTGGTGCATCAGGTGGATGACCTGATTCGCACCGTAGTGCGGATCACGGAAGGACCGCTGGAGGAGCGCATCGTGACCGCCCTGCTGCGCCTGCGCGACGGCATCACTGGCTGGGAGGAGCTGGGGGACGCGCGATTCGGCCTGCTGGCAGCTTCCCAGGGTGATGTGGCGGAACTGGTGAACGAGTTCTTCCGTGGCCGGCTGATGGCCATGCCGGAAGTGGCAGCTTACGTGGAACAACTGGCGGCTGAGGCGGAAGGATGAAGGCGGAATGTGGGGTATTGTAGGGCACGAACGGGCCATCCAGACATTGCAGGGCGGCATCGCCACGGGCCGCCTGGCCCACGCCTATCTGTTCGTTGGGCCGCCCCAGATCGGCAAGACTACCCTGGCGTTAGCCCTGGCCCGGGCGCTGAATTGTCTGGCCCCGGACCCGCCGTGCGGTGACCACACCCGCGACCTCACGCTGGGGCCTGACCTGGTGGCAGGCCGTGAGGAGTGCAATTCCTGCGCCAGGATCCGCCGGGGCACGCATCCCGATATCTGGTTCATTGCCCCGGCAGAAGATGTGGCCTGCCATGCGCCGGGGCAGGTGGGAGCAGTGGAGGGACGGAGACACATCCGCCAGGACCTCATCTCCATTGACGACATCCGCGCCATGCAGCGTGGTGTGGCCCTGGCCCCGCTGGAAGGCCGGTATAAAGTCGTCATCATCGCCGGGGCCGAGCACATGACCACCGAGGCAGCCAATGCCCTGCTCAAGACCCTGGAAGAGCCACCCGATCACGTGATCCTGGCGCTCACGACGACGGACGTCGGGCTGCTGCTGCCCACCATCGTATCGCGTTGTCAGGTGGTGCCCCTGGCCCGGCCCACCCGGTCGCAAGTTGAGGCAGCCTTGCGCGAGCGGTGGGGGGCGGAGCCGGCGCAAGCTCACCTGCTGGCAGCCCTGTCTGGGGGACGTCTGGGCTGGGCCGTGACGGCCCTGCAAGACCCGGCGATAATGGCCGGGCGCCAGGAAAGCCTCAAACTACTGGCCCAGGCCCTCGGTGGGGGACCGGCGCAGCGGCTGGCGATGGCCGGTGAGCTGGCTCAGGATTTTGCCCAGCGGCGCGCCGAGGTGACCACCATGCTCCAGGTCTGGCTGGGCTGGGCGCGCGACCTCTGGTTGACGAGCCTGGGCTGTCCTGAGCGCATCGTCAACATTGACCAACAGGCCAATTTGAAGGACCAGGCTGGCCTGGTGGGCATAGAGGCAGCGCACTCCCTGATCCAGTCGTTGCGCGATACACTGCGTCAACTGGACCAGAACGTGAATCCCCGGCTGGCTTTGGAAGTGCTACTGTTGAATATGCCATACGTCAAACGTCAGGCGTCAAACGTAATCTCCTGAGGTCTGACTTTTGACGCTTGACGAGTTGGGGTGAACATGCCAACTATCGTGGGAATACGCTTTCGGCGCGCCGGCAGGGTCTATTATTTTGACCCGGCCGGCCACGAATTGCAGGTGGACGATTGGGTAGTGGTGAATACTGCCCGTGGGATGGAGATTGGGCAGGTGGTGATCGCCCCGCGCCAGGTGCGGGACAACGAGCTGAAAGAGCCGCTCAAGCCGGTGGTTCGGCCCGCCACATCCGCCGATCTGCGGTCTATGCAAGCCTATCGCCTGCAAGAGACCCAGGCCCTGGCCCGGGCCCGCGAGATTGCCGCCCAATATAACCTGCCCATGAAGATCGTGGGGGCGGAATATAGCTTTGACGGGGCCAGGCTGACGGTCTATTTCACTGCCGAGGGCCGGGTGGATTTTCGGGAATTGGCCCGTGACCTGGCCCGCAGTCTCAAAACTCACGTCGAGGTACGGCAGGCGGGGGTGCGCGACGAGGCCAAGCTATTGGACGGGATCGGCATTTGTGGGCGTCAACTGTGTTGTGCCGCATTCCTGGATAACTTTGATGGCATATCCATCCGCATGGCCAAGCTGCAGAATCTGCCTTTAAGCCCCCTCAAGATTTCTGGTCAGTGTGGACGTCTGCTCTGCTGTCTGAGCTATGAGGCCGATTTCTACCGCGAGGCCAGGGGGCGCCTGCCCAAACCCGGCGACGAAGTGGAGACCATCCACGGCCGGGGCCAGGTGCGGGACGTGAACGTCATCACTGAGCGTCTTACCGTGGAATATGAGGGGGGTAAGGTCCTGGAGGTTCCCCTGGATCAACTGGGGCCGGCCCCACCGCCGGTCGTCGCCGCGCCGGCCGGCGAGCCGGCCCCGGCGTCGAAGAAGCGGCGGCGGCGGCGCAGGCCCAAAGTGCAGGGACAGACGGCCGCGCCGCCTCCTGCTGCCCCAGCGCGACCCGCCAGCGCCCCGGCCGGCTCCGCCGGGGCAAAGAAGCCGGCAGGCCCAAAAAAGCCAGAAGGGGAGGCGAAACCAAAACAGCCCGCCCCGCGCCGCCGGCGACCCCGGCGACGCCCGGACCGGCGGGATTCCTGAAGTCGTTTCCTCAGATACCAGGAGACTTGACAAATCGGCTCTCCGGGTGTAAAATGGGATCAGGTCCCACTATGTGGGATTTTATGTCCTGCCCCAGAGGTCCTGATGCGCCTGACCCTGATCGGCCACATGGCCGTGCGCATAGAGTTGGACGGTGTGACCCTCCTGACCGATCCCTGGTTCGGGCCGCATACCTGGCTTGAACGCCGCCTGGCACCCCGGACTCTCCCCCCCGCCATCTCCCCCACCGCCCTCGCTGTGGATGCCTTGCTGGTCTCCCATGACCATCTGGACCACCTGGACGATGAGGCCCTGACCCTGGCTCGTCGCCTGGACTGGGTGGTGATCGGCTCCCAGAAAGCTGCCCGACGGGCCAGCCGGGCCGGCGTGCGCCTCGCCATCCCCTTGCGGGCCGGCGAGGAAACCGTTCTTGGCCCCCTCACCCTGCGTGCCGTCCCCGCCGACCATCCCCTGGCCGCTGACGCGGTGGGGTTCATCATCATCGGCAGTCAAAGCCTCTATTTCAGCGGCGATACGCGCTGGACCCCGGCCCTGCTCGCAGCCCTGACCCCAGTGCCCCTGGACGTGGCCCTGGTCCAGGCCGCCTGTGCCCATTATCCTCTCCTGGGCGATGATGGCATGTCTCTGCCGGAGGTGGCTGCCCTGGCCCGCGCCATCCGGCCCCGCTGGACCGTCCCCCTGCACCTGCACTGCGCGGGGAAGTGGCTGGACCGGAGAGCCGGCATCCGGATAGAGATGGCAAATGCCGACCGGGTGCAGGCCACGCTGACGGAGTGGGCCGCCGCGCTCCAGGCCGAGGGCCTGGGCGTCCGGCTCCTGGAACCGGGGCAGCCCTGGGAGGCAGGTAGCAAGTAGAGCGGGTTTCTTACCCGCCACAAGGCGGCGGCTGTGGAAAGCCGCCCCGCTATCTCGTTGACCAGTACAAAATCCATGGCCCTTGTTTATTTGCGACATCCATGATCAATAATTATTGAGGAGGCGTGAGATGGGAACGAGCGAGATTCCCCTGGAAGATATGGTGGCACGTTACAAACAGGTGCGCACGCCGGCCATCGCCGACATCCTGGACCAGAAGGGCCTTTTCCACCAGGTCCTTCCGCCCTCCATCCAGGCCATCGCGCCGGGGATGCGGGTGGCCGGGCCGGCATTGACCGTCAAGGGCACGCCGACGATCATCCACAAGGACGAGTACCTGGAGATAGCAGTCGAGGCCTATGCCACCCTCCAGCCCGGCCAGGTGGTGGTCTATGATACGTCCCAAGACCCCGGCACCGCCCACTGGGGAGAGATGATCAGCACGACGACCAGGGCTAAAGGCTGTGGCGGCGCGGTCATAGATGGCGGCGTGCGCGACGTGGAGGCCATCGCCGAATTGGGCTTCCCGGTCTTTGCCCGCTACAAGACCCCGGCCGACATCCGGGGGCGCTGGCGCTACGTGGAGATCAACATCCCCATCCGCATCGGTGAGGTCCAGATCAACCCCGGCGACTGGGCCGTCGGCGATGCCAACGGCGTGGTCATTATCCCCCAGGCCCTGGCCGTGGAGGTGCTCCTGGCAGCCGAAGAGGTCATGGAGACGGAAAAGAAGATCTGGGCGGAACTGCGCGCCGGTGAACATCCGCTCAACGTCTTCCTGAAGTACGGCCGTTTCTAGAGAGTTGCCCACGCGCCGGGCGCACCCCGTAGAACGAAAATCGTAGGGCGGCTTTCCTGGTCGCCCGCTCGCTGGCGGCGCGTAGGGAAACGCGCCCTACGACTACTTCTCTGCTCGCGCGGGGTGTATCCTGAACCCTCCCGCCGGTTAGAAAGGGGCCGGAGTAGAGGCTTCAGCCGGATTTTCCGCCTTAAGGCTCGATTCCGGGAGGGTAGTTTAGGAGGAAAAAAATGAGGATCACCGATCTGATCGTCACACCGGTCGCCATCCCGCTGGAGGTCTCCCTGGCCCACGCCTGGGGTGTCCACCCCGGCTTTGGCCGGGTCATCATCCAGGTGCTCACCGACGAGGGACTGGTGGGCCTGGGCGAGACTACCCTGACCCCCAGCGGACGGCAGATGGAAGAAGTCCTCCGCTCCTGTAAGCCTCTCATCCTGGATGAGGATCCCTTCAACCTGGAGCGACTGCGCTGGAAAGTGAGCAATCCCTTCTACGTGCGCATGTTCGGCCCCAACCTGATCAACGCCTACGCTGCCATCGAGTTCGCCTGTCTGGACATCCAGGGGCAGGCCATCGGGCGGCCGGTTTGTGATCTCTTGGGCGGCCAGATGCGGGACCGGGTGCCGGTCTCGGCCTATATCTTTTATGAGACGCCAGGTGGCGGCGAGGACTTGTTACCCTGGGAGGAGGCGGACGCCCGGATCGTGGCCCAATGCGCCGAACTGGTGGAAGGGAAAGGCTGCCGGGCCATCAAATTCAAGGGTGGCGTCTATCCGCCCCACCTGGAGGCGGAGACGGTGCGCCACCTGCGGGCACGCTTCCCCGATGTCCCTATCCGGTTGGATCCCAACAGTTCCTGGGCTTTGACCACAGCCGTGCGCATCGCCCGCGAACTGGCCGATTGTGGCCTGGAGTATCTGGAAGACCCGGTCTGGGGCCTCGCCGGGATGGCGAAACTGAAGCGGCTGGCCCCCTGGATGCCCCTGGCATCCAACATGGCCTGCTTCGGCTATGAGGATATTGCGCCAGCGACGCTGCTGGATGCCGTAGACGTGGTGCTGGCCGATCCACACTGGTACGGCGGCCTGCGGGCCACCCGCGCCCTGGCCCAACTCTGCGAGACCTTCGGGCTGGATATGGGGATGCACTCCGGCACCGAGTTCGGCGTCTCTCTGGCGGCGGTGCTCCACCTGGCCGCGTCACTGCCCAGCATCCACCACGCGCCCGACGTCCACTATCACTACCTGAAAGATGACGTGATTCAGGGCGGACCACTTCCCTACGAGGACGGCGCCATCCGCGTCCCGCCGGGACCGGGCCTGGGGGTCAGACTGGACCCGGACAAGCTGGCCACGTACAATCAGATATACGAGTGGTACATCACCACGCTGGCCCCCCAGCCGCGCCGGGAACCGATCTATACGAAAGCAAGGTGGTGATGGGCCGGGGTACAGGCCGTGGCGGGCGTAGCGCAGGATTTATCCTGCGCTGGAGGAGTAAATAATGGATAGGGAGAAAGAAGCGGGCGTGGTACAGGAGGCACCGCAGGGCTGGAAACGGCTGATCACGCTGGGGCCGGGCATCGTCTGGGCAGCCAGCGCTGTGGGCGTGTCTGAACTGGTCTTTGCCACGCGCGCGGGCGCCCTCTACGGCATGGCCCTGCTGTGGGCCCCGTTGCTCTCACTCTTCATCAAGTATTTTATGACAGAGATCGTGGGGGCCTATACCATAGCCACCGGTGAAAACGTGGTCACGGCCTTCTCGCGGGTGGAGGTAAAGGTAGGGAAACTGAGGCTCCTGCCGCGCGGCTGGATACTCTGGCTGTTGTGGGTGTTGTTTATCTTCAGCATTGCTGGCATGGCCGGCTGTGCGCTGGCGGTGGGGGCTGCGTTGTACGCTCTCATCCCGGCCTTGCCGTTCGCTATCTGGTCACTATTGGCCCTGGCAGTCGTCGGCATCATCCTCTTCTGGGGGAGCTATGGCGCGCTGACCCAGGTTTCGCGCCTGCTGGTGGCGGTTATGGTTTTCTTTGTTTTTTATGCGGTCGCGCAAGTGATGCCACCAGCCGGCGAAATACTGGGCGGGCTGGTACCCGGGGTGCCTGCTGGCTCGCCCCCCGAACTCATCCCCCTGCTGGGCTGGACAGGCGCCGGCGCCGTGGGTACGGTGTGGTTCTCCATGTGGGCGCAGGCCAGCAACCGGGGTATGGCGGGCAAGAGAGGAGAACCCACTGCCGCTGATGTGCCGCGCATCAGAGACTGGCTCCAGATCAACCGCATGGACCTGATCATCAGCACGGTGATCACGGCCATCCTTACCACCGGTTTCCTCATCGCCGGTGCTGTCATTCTCCGGCCACTGGGCACTGTGCCGGAGGGCGACGCGCTGGGCATCGTGCTCGCCCAGATCGCCGGGCAGCATTGGGGCAAAGCCGGCGAGGTGATCTTCCTGCTGGGAGTACTGGGCACGCTTTTCAGTACGCTGCTGGCCAACATAGATGGCATCTGCCGTGTGGCTGCCAGCGCCGTTGGCTTTTACCAGGGCAAGAAGGAGCCGCCGAAAAAATGGTACAACACTTTCCTGGTCATTTATATCCTTACTTCGGCTCTCCTGGCCTTTGTCATCCGCGCGCCGGTCTTTATGCTGCAGATCACGGCGGCAGTTGATACGATGCTGATCCCCATTATCGCGGTTATGGCTATCCACATCTGCCGTACATACCTGCCGACCGAGTTCCATCCTCCCCGCTTCACGCTCGTCATGACTTATGCGTGTGCGGCATTTTTCATCTTCTTCATCATTCTGCTGGTGATTGCCCTGGCCAGCGGTGTCAAGTTCGCCTCAGCGGGGGGATAACACGAATCCCCCGTCCTTATCCTGAGCTGTACAGGTTGGAGCTCAGCCTACCCTCCCGCAGTTGCTGGAAACCGTGTTTCCCGCCTGCGTGCCGTCCACCGGCGTGTCCGTGAAAACGCCCGAACCGGCGGGAGGGTGATCAGTTACGAGAGGAGGTCAAATGGCCCTTCATCTGGTGACCGGAGCCGCTGGTTTTCTGGGCCGCTACCTGGTGCGCGGCCTGCGGGCGCGGGGAGACCAGGTCCGCGCGCTGGACCTGCACCGTCCCGACGACGCCGACCCGGAGGTAGAGTGGTTCGTCGCCGACATCCGGGACGCCAGGGCGGTGCGGCGGGCCTGTGAGGGTGCGGAGGTCGTCCACCACCTGGCCGCGCTCATCCCCCAACGCCGGGCCGACCCGGAGACGATGCAGGCGGTCAACGTGGGCGGGACGAAGAACGTGCTGGATGCCGCCCGCGCCGCCGGGGTTCGCCGGGTGGTCTACCTTTCCAGCGTGGAGGTCTTGGGCGTGCCGGCCGTTGTCCCCTGCCCGGAGGACGGCCCGCTGGCCCCGCTGGGGGAGTACGGGCGCAACAAGATCGCCGCCGAGGCCCTCTGCCGGGAGGCGGCGGCCCAGGGACTGGAAGTGGTCATCCTGCGCCCGCCGACCATCATCGGGCCGGGGTTGGAGGAGCCGTTCCTGGTGGGCCTGATGGCCGCCATCCGGGACGGCAAACCGGTGACCCTCCTCGGCTCCGGCCGCAATCGCTTCCAGTTCGTCCATGCGGAAGACGTGGTCGCCGCCTGCCTGCTGGCGGCTGACCAGCCGGCCGCCGCCGGGGAGACCTTCCACATCGGCAGTGCCGACGTCCCGCCTATCCGGGCGATGGTGGAGGAAGTGATCGCCCGCACCGGCTCTGCCGCCACCATCAAAACCATCCCGGTTAGTCTGGCCCGGCTGGCCATCGCCCTGCTGCGACCGTTCGGCAAGGCCCCCCTGGAGCCGGAGCACGTGGCTATCGCCGTCGCCGACTATGTGTTCGACATCAGCAAGGCCCGCCGGGTGCTGGGCTGGGAACCCCGGTGGGGGAATGTGGCGGCTATCCTGGATACGTACTACGCAATACGTAATACGTGAATCGTTAATATGGAAACCGTACAGACCGTTTTGCGGGCACTGGCGCTTCTGGAGGCTGTGGCGGAGGGCAAATCCGACCTGGAGAGCCTGAGCGCAAGTGCGGGTCTCTCCCGGAGCACGACTCACCGGCTGCTGACCACCCTGGTGCAGGGCGGGTATCTGCGCCACGCTGCGCGGCCGCGCGCCGGCTATAGCTTAGGCCCCAAGCTGATCGAGCTGGGGTTCCGCGCCCACGCCGGGCTGCACCTGCCTTCCCTGGCCCGGCCTTATCTGGAGCAGTTGGCCGAGGACAGCCGCGAGACGGTCCATCTGGGTGTTCTGGATGGGGCCATGGTGGTCTATATTGACAAAGTGCCCGGCAAGCGAGAACTTCAGATGGCCTCCCAGATCGGGGCGCGCGTCCCGGCCCAATCCACGGCCCTGGGCAAGGCCCTCGTCTCCACCTTGCCCCGGGAGGATTGGCTGCGGTCTTTTACCCCCGGCCTCTGGCGGACGGCCCATACCATCACAGACCCAGCCCGCTTTGTGGAAGAGATTGACCGGGCGGCCCGGCAGGGCTATGCCCTGGACCTGGAGGAGAATGAGCCGGGGATCCGCTGCATCGCCGCCCCGATCCGGGACGCGGCCGGCCAGGGCGTGGCGGCGGTGAGCCTCTCCAGCGCGGTCCTGTACCTCACCGACGAGCGGCTCCAGGAGTTGATCCCCCTGGTGCAGGCTACGGCCCGGCAGATCTCGCGCGAACTGGGGTGGATGGAAGAGGATAGGATATAATGAGCCGATTCAGCCGGTTGCAAATCTGGCAGGCTATTCTGGAAACAGGGCTGGTGCCGATCTTTTACCACCCGGACGAACAGGTGGCCCAGGAGATCGTGCGCGCCTGCGCGGCCGGTGGTGCCCGGGTGGTCGAGTTCACCAATCGCGGCGATTTCGCCCCGGAGGTTTTCTGTTCCCTGGCCCGCTGGGTTCGCCAGGAGTTGCCAACAGTCGCCCTGGGAGCAGGTTCGGTGATGGATGCGCCGACGGCAGCCCTCTACCTGGCCCATGGCGCCGACCTGGTGGTAAGCCCGACCTTCGAGCGGGACATCGCCCGGCTGTGCAATCGCCGTCAGGTGGCCTATATCCCCGGTTGCGGCACGCTCGGCGAGATCATCCACGCCGCAGAATGGGGCGCGGAAGTGGTCAAGCTGTTCCCGGCCCGGGTGCTGGGGCCGGCCTTCATCCGGGCGGTACGCGGCCCCTGCCCCTGGCTGCGCCTGATGCCGACCGGCGGGATTCAGCCCACGCAGGCGGATATTCGCGCCTGGCTGGAGGCCGGCGCGGTGGCCCTCGGCATCGGTTCCGAACTGCTCCGTCGGGACTGGGTGGAAGCCAGGGATTGGGCCGCCATCAGCGGGGCAGTCCGGCAGGTCCTGGGGTGGATAAACCAGCAAGTTTGATAGTGGCCCGGAGTAGGGACTGCTCAGCCGGGAGTGCTCAAAGGCGGTCTGCGACCGCCGTCGTGGGTCGAGCGACGGCTGCCGGGAGCTGGCCCGGAACACCGGCTGGGCCGGGATCGGGAGAACCGGAGATGTGGCTGGCCCTGGGGTTGCTCATCCCCAGCGCCCTGATCCTGGGAGTGGGACTGGGTCTCTCATTCTACATGACCCGCCGCCATGGGCTGACCGTCATCCACAGCCCGGCGGAATATGACCTCGACTTTGAGGATGTCTCCTTCCCGGCCGGGGATGGCCTGCTCCTGCGCGGCTGGTGGGTTCCCGCCCCAGGCGCGGACCGGGCGGTGATCATCCTGCACGGCCACGGCGGCAGCATGGACTGGGACATCCACCGTGTCCCGGCGTTCCACCAGGCCGGGCTGGGGACATTGCTGTTCGACTTTCGCGCTCATGGTCGCAGCCCTGGCTCGCGGGCCACCTTTGGCTATCTGGAGCGGCAGGATGTGCTGGGCGCAATAGCCTTCCTGAAGAGTCGGGGGATACGACAGATCGGGTTGTTGGGCTTTTCCTACGGTGGGATAGCTGCCATGCTCACTGCGCCGCTTTGTCCCGCCGTCCAGGCAGTGGTGGTTGATGGGGGGCCGGCCCGCATGAGGACGGCGATCACCGGCCGGGGCATGGAATTGCATCTGCCACGCTGGCTGGCGGCCTCCCTGGCCTGGCTGATCCTGGTCTTCACCTCGGCTCGCCTGGGCGTTAACCTGTTCCGCTACGAGCCGGTGCGTTGGGTGGGCCAGATCGCCCCGCGTCCCATCCTCTTCATCCACGGCGACCTGGACCAATATTGCCCTGATTTCGATGACCTGTTTGCCGCCGCGCGCGAACCAAAGGAGGTCTGGCGCCTGCCCGATGTCGGGCACACCCAGGCCAGCGAAGCCTATCCCGAGGAGTTCTACCGCCGCGTGGTGGATTTCTTTGAGCGACATCTTGACGACCATGGTTCTGCACCTGCGGTTTCCTGACGACGGCTGGGAGCGGATCGCGCGTGATTGGTCGGCCTGGTGGGCCGGCGAGCTGGAACGCCCGCTGGTGGTGCTGGAGTGCAGCGAGCCGGAGGACCGGCTCAAGCCCCATTTTGCCAGCACCTTCCTGGGCAATTTCCCGACTATGCCCGCCGATGACCTCCTGAGCCTCTTTGAACCGCGCCTGGCAGCCACCCATTACCTGGGCGATTCCTTCCCGCGTTTCTGGCCGAACTTTGGGCCGGGCATCATTGCCGCTTTTGCCGGAGCAGAGCTTCATCCGACAGCGATCACCACCTGGTTCGCCCCGGCCTCAACCGGTCCCGCGGCCGGCTGTCATGTCCGCATGGACTGGCACAACCGGTGGTGGCAGCGGGTCCAGGAGATCACGGCAGCGGCCAGCGAACGGTGGGGCCAGCAACTGGTGGTGGGGTTTACCGATCTGGGAGGCAATCTCGATATCCTGGCCCACCTGCGCGGCACTCAGCAGTTGATGATTGACCTGGTCAAAGCGCCAGGCGAGGTGGACCGGCTGGTGGCCGAAACGACGGCGGCCTGGCTGGATTGTTACGAGCGTCTGTACCGTCTCCTGGCGCCGGCCGGGCGCGGAATCACCTGCTGGGCTCCTCTATGGTCGCCGGGGCGGGGCTATATGCTCCAGAGTGACATCTCCTACAACATCTCGCCGCAGATGTTTGCCCGCTTTGTCCTGCCGGACCTGGAATCCTGTTGCGCGGCGTTGGACTATGCCTTCTATCATCTGGACGGCAGGGGGCAGCTAGGCCATGTGGACCTGCTCCTGGCGCTCCCAAGACTGCGCGGCATCCAGTGGGTGCCAGGTTACGGCCAGCCCGCGCCGGAAAACTGGCTGCCGCTCCTGCGGCGCATCCGCGCCAGCGGCAAACTCTGTCAGGTGACAGTCTCACCAGCCGGGGCGTTGACCATCACCCGCGAGTTGGGGGGCAAAGGGTTCTGCTTTGTGATTGACGAGCCGCCTTTGACGCCCGCCGAGGGTGCGGCATTCCTCGAGCAACTGGAGCGGGAAGGGTATGACCGGGTTTGATCTGGCCCTGGCATTGCTGGCTTCTCCCTGGCTCCCGGCGGCGGGCCGCCGGGCCGTGATTCGTATGGCGGCCGCCCTCTTGCGTTGGCGGCAGGAGCGAGAGGACCGCCATCAGGCCACCAGGCCGTCGGCCCTGCCCGCCCCGGCCGGTCCGCTCTACCTGGTAGATGGCTACCACGGCGGCGTGGTCTTCTGGGATTGGCTGGTCTTGCCCGATGGCGGCCTGTGGTATCTCTATAACTGGCCGGTGTGCCTCCAACCGGCCCTCGAACGCGCCCGGCGCGATGACCGCATCCAGATCACCCTGGACCTGGATGCCTTTACCTATGAGGATATGGCTCGCCAGGACCCGGCGGCCATCCAACAACTGCGCCAGGTGCTCCAGGTAGGCCGCCTGGAAGTGGTGAACGGGACCTACGCCCAACCGCTGGCCCAGTCCACCAGCGGCGAATCCTTCGTGCGCCAGCTCTGGTATGGCCTGGACGCGATACGCCGGGTTTTGGATGCCCGGGTGACTGTCTTTTATTCCCAGGAACCGGCCTGTTTCCCCCAGTTGCCCCAGATTCTGCGCGGTTTCGGCTTTCAAGGCGTGGTCTGGCGCACCCAATGGGCAGCCTTTGGCACCGATCCGGCCTGCGATGCCCCGGTGGTGCGCTGGCAGGGGCCTGACGGGAGCGTCATCCCGGCGGTTCCCCGCTATACCTTCCAACGCTATGACCGGTTGCGCGCCGCACATCCGGGGCTACCCCATATGGCCCTGGCCGCCGGGGAGCGAGCCGACTGGGAACCGGCCAGCCTGGCCCCCTTTGAGCAGTCCGCCCGTGAACGAGGCATCGCCTGGCCCCTGGTCACGGACCTGAAGGACCCTAACCTGCCGGATGCCCCCCTGCCTCACGCCGTGGCCATCGCCGCCACGGAGAACGTGCACTTTGTGACCCCCACGGCGTATTTGCGCCAGGCTGGAGCAGCAGGCCCGCTGGTAACCTCTACCCCCGATGACATCCCCAGCACCCTGCCGTGGGGCTTGCAGGGGGAGATGCTGATCCAGGCCCGGATCGCGGCGGAAAGCGCGTTGTTGGTGGCCGAACGCCTGGACGCCCTGGCCCATCTGCTGGGTGAGGCCAGCGCGGCAGAAGAGCTGGAGCGGGCCTGGAAGCACCTGTGCCTGGCGCAGCACCACGACCTGCACGTCTGTGGCCCGTGGCACTCCCGGCGGCACAACTGTTCGATGGCCGGGGTGGGGCTGGCATACGCGGCCCAGGCCCGGCAGACCGCCGAGGAGGTCACGCAGGCGGTGCTGGACCGCCTGGCCGGGGAGGTGGACGGTGATGTCCTGGTCTGCAACCCCTCGCTCTGGCCTCGCCGAGACTATGTGGAGGTGCGGGTAACAGGGGCCGGGCCGGCCCCGCACGACCTGGCACTCACGGATGGGAGGGAAGAGATCCCCTGCCAGGTCGTTCAGGTCGGGGACACGGCCGCGACCCTGGGTTTCGTCCTGGATCTGCCCGGCTTCGGGTATCGCGCCCTGCAGTGGATCACCCGCCCGGCGACACCGGGGCCAGCATCGTCCTCCAACCCCTGGCACGAGGTCACCGTTCACCCGGATGGCAGCCTGAGCCTGACGGCCGAGGGCCGGCCGCTGCTGACCGGGGGCAATTACCTCACGGTCTGGCGTGACGGGGTCTGGCACGATTCCCGCCAGGGAGTGCAGCGGGTGGAGCTGGCCGAGGATGGCCCGGTCTACCGTCGCTATCGGATCACCGGCGAGATCGCCGGCGTGTCGTTCTGCCAGACCCTCACCCTGTACCGGGACCTGCCACGCCTCGATGGGAGCGTGCTCCTGGATTACGGGCCAGATGGGGTGTATCTGGGGCCGCAGATGGCCGATGACCGACCGGGACAGGCCATGGCGATCCAGGACGAGAAAAAGTTATGCCTGGCCTTCAGCTCCCCTTTGGACAGGGTCTGGTGCGATTCCCCGTTCCTGATCGCCGAGACACACCGGGAGCGATTCATCGGCCTGCACTGGGCCGGGCTGGAGGACGAGCGAGGCACCGGCGTGGCCCTGCTCAACCGGGGGACGCCAGGTTATCACTTCGACCGGCGCTCCGGCCTGTTGCGCAACGTGCTGGCCTGGGGGCCACAGGAGTGGATTTACGCCAGCGACGACTCGATCACCCGGGGGCGGTCTCGCTATACTGCGTTGCGGGGCCAACAACGGTATGAATATGCCATTATGCCCTACATGCGCCGGCTGGATGCGCACCGGGCGGCATTGGATTGGCGTCTTCCCTGCCCTGGCCGGATAACTTCAGGTTCCAGGAGGGGCTGGCCTGCCCAGGCGACCTTGCTCGCTGTGGAGCCGGCCGGGGTACTGGCTACCGCCCTGTTCGTGCATCACGGCCGGGTGTACCTGCGCCTGTGGAACGGTGTAGACCAGCAGATCACCGCCCGCGTGAGCGGGTTGAATGAGGCAGAAGTCCAGCCGGTCAACCTCCAGCTCACGGACGAGGGGCCGTCCCTTTCCAGCGGCGTGACCCTGCGCCCGTGGGGAATCCAGACCGTGGCCGTGCAATTGAGGGGGGCCCACACGCGCCGGGCGCACCCTGTGGGATGAAAATATCTGCGTCGCCACGCAGAGCGTGGCGACGAGCAGGAACAAGCCTTTGGCTCGCGCCCACGCTCCGCGTGGGCGCGCCAGAGGTGGGAGGGAACAAGAGAGGAGCCTATGAAACGCCTGACCTGGTACGATCATATCGGCATCAACGTGTACTGGCTGGGGCTAAACATCCGCAACACGGCCGTGGGGTCGGTCTTTACGCCCTACCTGGTGGCGTTGTTCGTCTCGCCGGGGGAGCGGAATACCGCGCTGGGTTTTATCAGCACGGCGGGACTGATCATCGCCATGCTGGTGCAACCGGCCACCGGCCTGCTGAGCGACCGGTCCACCTCGCGTTTTGGGCGCCGTCGGCCGTTCATCTTTGTGGGGACCTGGCTCGACCTGCTCTTCCTGGCTGTCCTGGCCCTGGCGGGGAACTTTTGGCTGCTGCTGGTGGCCGTATTGCTGATCCAGTTCTCGTCGAATATCTCTCACGGCCCGCTCCAGGGTCTGATCCCCGATCTGGTGCCAGAGGAATACCGGGGCCGCTCCTCCGCCGTCAAAGCGGTGTTCGAACTTATCCCCATCATCCTGGTGGGTGCCACCATCGCCCAACTGGTCGGCCTGGGCCAACTGGGTTGGGCGGTACTGGTCACCGGGGCGGTGCTGCTGGCGACGATGCTGCTCACGGTGGTGTTGGTCAAAGAAGAGCCGCTACGGGAAAAACCCACCACGTCGTTCGTCGGCCCCATGTTGCGGGTACTGGGTATGTTGGCCGGGATCATCCTGGGCGCGGGGATCGGCCTGGTGGGGGGCGGCCTGGTCGGCGGGCTGGCGGGCCTGGTGGCCTGGCCGCTGATAGGAGACAGATCAGCCCAGATGCTCGCCATCGGGATAGGCGGAGTGACGGCGATGGTCGTGGCGGTGGTGGCCGGCGTCTGGTCCGGCGCATACGCTACCCTGGGCCGGGATGCTCGTCGTCGGTCTTCTTTCACCTGGTGGGTGGTTAATCGCCTGCTGTTCCTGGCGGCGGGCACCTCTTTCCAGGGTTTCCTGCCGTTCTTCCTGATGCACACCTTCCGGATAACGGCCGAAGAAGCCGCCACGCTGAACGGCAACCTGATCGTCATCATCGGGCTGTTTATCTTGCTGGCGGCGTTGGTCAGCGGCTGGCTCTCGGATCGCCTGGGAAAGCGGCGGGTGACGGCCTGGAGCGGGCTGGTGGCGGCTGGCGGGGGCAGCCTGGTCCTGGTGACGATCTGGCTGCCCCAGGTGGAGATCCTCTATGTGGCCGGCAGCATTGTGGGGCTGGGGGTGGGGCTGTTCGTGACCAGCAACTGGGCTTTGGGTACGGACCTGGTGCCGACGGCCGAGGCCGGGCGTTACCTGGGCGTGTCCAACCTGGCCGGCGCCGGGGCCGGGATGATCGGCAAAGGCCTCGGCGGGCCGCTGGCGGATGCGTTGAACTACTATCTGCCCGGGCTGGGCTATTTCGCCATCTTTGCCTGCTACACCTTGCTCTTTATCCTGAGCGCGGTGAGCCTGATCTGGGTTCGGGAATCCCGACGATAATGCGTTGAGAGCCGGTCTGAGAACCACAGGGTGTTCAAGCCATAAACGGGCGTTAAAATTCCGCCTGGCCCTCACCCTTACTCCTGCTCCCTCTCCTCTCCCGCTCGCCCGGGACAGCGAGCAAGGGAAGGGGGGAAGCGGGGTTTTGCGGCGGGCGGCGAAGCCGCCCGCCGCAAAACCCCTCCCTTTATCCCTCCTCTCCCCTGGCCGCAAGGTCAGGGGGAGAGGGAGGACAAAGGGGAAGTGAGGGGCAATGAGGGCCTTCGGTCACAAAAGTGTCAACCAATTTTGAACCATCCCTACCGTGAATCAGCAACGTCTATCACAGTATCAGTCAACCATATACAACTTGAAGATGGGTCGATCACCCAAACGCACCCAGATCGCAGCATGGTGTTGACCCCAAGTATAAAATCAATGCGCCTCCCCAACCCTGCCTCCACTGCGGTGAGATCCATGGCAAGGAATTCGCACTCTCCCAGCAAGAAACCCCCAACCCCAAGTTGCGAATGCCGCCACACAGGAACGGTGGCCTTGGCTCCACTTGGGTCGTTGACTTCCTCGGAATACGCCAGGTCAGGTTCCAATCCCAGTTCCTCACGCCGTACAGAATTCAAGACCGAAAAGCCTGCACCAAGATCAAAGATAACCTGCAGAGGTTTCCCCTCCAGATAGCCCTCAAAGATGGGCAGTCCTCTGACAAACTTGGTTGGGATATGGATCAAATCACTGTGGAACGGGGGGGAGACAAACCCGATTCTGAGTCGCTTGAAATCCACAACAAGCGGCCTGGCAAGCAGAATCGGCACTCCCAACCTCATGCCGACTTGAAACGGCACGCCTTCCAGTGCTACAAGTGCCTCTTCTACACTGGCATGCACAGCGCAGAACGTTTCGCCAAGGAAAGTGAGCCGATCAATACGTACAACTCTGCGCTCTTCTTGTCCCAGTGCTCCTCGAATGACCTCTTTCCCCACCTCCTCCATGCCTGTCGCAGCTAAAGGGGAAATCGCATGGCCCGCTGCTCCTGTATCGAGGTAGGCGAATGTGCCCTGGTCGTTGAGCATCAGGGGAGCGAATATCTTGAACTCGTGAATAGTAAACGACTGCATAGGAGCACTTCCTTTTAAGACTGCCTGAGACCCTTCGGGTTTTGGAAACCCGAAGGGTCTATCGGCAGGGGACCTTAGCGCGCCTGCAAATCGGTCAGCGGCCCCCAGTCCAGCACGCGCATGGGGCACGCGCTCACGCAGATGGGGTCCCGGCCGGCAGCCAGATGATCGGCGCAAAAGTCGCATTTGGAGGCCCGGCCGGTGCGCGGGTCTACCTGGATGGCCCCATACGGGCAGGCGTCCACACAGGCCCGGCAGCCCAGACACGCTGACTCGTCCAGGAGCACCAGACCGTCCTCGGGCCGCTTGACGATGGCCCCGGCCGGGCAGGCGTCCACACACGCCGGCTCCGGGCAGTGGTTGCAGGCCACCGGCACATAGTAAGCGCGCACGTGGGGCACCAGGACCTCACCACACATCTCATAGTCGCCGGTCACGACCTCCTCCACTCGCCGCCAGCGCACACTGGCCGGCAGGTCGTTGTCGTCCTGGCAGGCCACCTGGCAGGTTCGGCAGCCGGTGCAGCCGCTCACGTCCACGTACCAGGCCAATTGCAGATTGCAGATCGCGGATTGCAGATTTTGGATTGCGGGCTGCTGCTGGCTCACCTCATTCCCCTAAGTTACCAATCTACCAACCTACCAACTTCCACCCACGCCGAATGCTGCGCGCTGCCGTTGGCCCAAGGGGTGGCCTGCTGTGAGGTGAGGACGTTGACGCAGCCGCGCCGGTCTATCCCCGTTTCATCCGGCGTCCACCAGGCCCCTTGCGGCACCACCACTACGCCAGGCATGACCAGCGGCGTGACCCGGCAGGGCAGCACGATAACGCCCCGGCTGTTGAACACGCGCACCGTCTCCCCATCCGCGATGCCCCGTTCGGCGGCGTCGGCCGGGTTCAGGGCCACATGGTGCGGAAACGCCTCTTCCAGCCAATCCACCTCCTCCAGGGTGGAATGCGTGCGCCGGAAGGTGTGCGGCCCCAGGAGTTGCAGCGGGTAGCGTGGGCCATCGTCCGGCTCCGGGATATATTGGGGCACGGCCGGGACGCGCGCCGGGTCGCCCCACTCCCACAATACCGTGGAAAAGATCTCGATCTTGCCGGACGGTGTGTTCAGGGGGTGGGCTTCGGGGTCAGCGCGAAAGTCGGCGAAGGGGATCACCGATGGCTCCCACTGGGCCGTGTAGACGCCCTGCTCGCGCAGGGTCTCGTAATCGGGACAGGCCGGGCGCGGAGCGCGGGCCTGCACTGAGCGGACGGCGTCGCGCAGCCAGTCGGCCTCGGTGTGGCCGGCCCGATATGCCTCTCCCACGCCCAGCCGGTCCGCCAGGTCCGCGCAGATGGCATAGTCGCTCCGGCATTCGCCCAGCGGCGCGATGGCCTGATTCAGCGCGACGAGGGCATGGCCCCACGGCTCTAACTGGTAGACGGTGCTCATCTCCAGCCAGGTGACGGCCGGCAGGATCACGTCGGCGAAGCGGGCGCTGGGGGTGAGGAACTGGTCTTGCACGACGATGAACTCCACCCGCGCCGGATCACGCAGGAGCCTGGCCGTGCGATGGCAGTCGGCGTGCTGATTGATGAGCGTGTTGCTGGCGACGTTGTAGATGAACTTGATGTCCGAGGGCAGCCGCTCCCCGCCGCGCAGGCCGTCGCGGGAGGTGAGTTCCGTGCCCCGTTCCACGGCGTCAGTCCAGCGGAAGGCCGGGATGCGGTATGGCACGGGGTTGGGGCCGGCCTCCAGCCCGGCCAGAGGGGTGAACTGCGGGGCCGCTCCCGGCGCGCCGCTGGAGCCGCCGGGCAGGCCGATGTTGCCCGTGAGCGCGGCCAACGCGATGCACGCCCGCACGAACTGCTCACCATAGGCCCGGCGCTGCGGGGCGTAGCCGGGCAGGAGGGCCATCGGTTTGGCGGCAGCGATCTCGCGGGCCAGCCGGGCGATGCGTTCGGCCGGGATGCGGGTGATGGGCGCGGCCCAGGCGGGCGTCTTGGGGACGCCATCGCACTCGCCCAGCACGTAGGCGCGATACGATGAGCCGGCCGGGACACCCGGCGGCAGGTGCGCCTGGTCAAAGCCCAGACAGCAGCGATCCAAAAACGGCTGATCGTGCAGCCCCTCGGTGATGAGGACGTAAGCCAGGGCGGAGATGAGAGCCACGTCCGTGCCAGGGCGGATGGGGAGCCACTCGTCGGCCAGGGCGATGGCGGTGGGGGTATAGCGGGGGTCAATGACGATGATCCGCGTCCCGGCCTGCCGCGCCAGCCGGAGAAGATAGGGTGTGTTCGTGCCAAAGGTGGTCTCGGCCGGGTTATGGCCCCAGAGGAGGATGAGCTTTGAATTGGGCCAGTCGGTGGGTGGGTGGCCGCAGACGCGCGTGCCCAGGGTGATGGGGACAGCGGCCTCGACGCAGGCGGCGCTGTAGGTTCCGTACCATTCCAGGTAGCCGCCCAGGAGGTTGAGGAGGCGGGCGACCGGCGTCGCGCCCATGAGTTGAGCCAGGCCACCGGAGCCGTATTGCAGGTAGACGGCGGCGTTGCCGTAGGCGGCGATGACCCGGCGCAGCTCACCGGCCACGGCGTCCAGGGCCTCATCCCAGGTGATGCGCTCGAAGTGGCCTTTGCCGCGTGGGCCGACGCGCCGGAGAGGGTACATGAGCCGGTCCGGGTGGTACAGGCGGCGGCGATAGGCCCGGCCCCGCAGGCAGGCGCGGAGCTGCGGGTCGGCCGGGCTATCGGGCCGCTCATCCGTGGTGAATTGGACGATGCGGCTGTCCTGGACGTGGGCGATGAGCACGCAGGAGCCGTTACAGTTGTGGGCGCAGCCGGTATTGATTTGGGCTCTGGGCAATTATGTCACCTTGAGGACGCCACCGCAGTAGGCGCAGGCCGCGCTGGCCGGGCCTATCCAGTCCACCTCATCGGCGCGGACTGGGGCGCCGCACGATGGACAGTTGGTGGGCAACTCGCGTTGCACCGGGGGCCATTCTCCGCCGCCCCTGGTCATGGCACGGCGGCGCAGCAGACCGCCGGGTCGTCTCCCTGGCCCCGGCAAAGTCGCCGGAGGTGCGTGGCGAAGCCACTCCACCCGCAGGGCCTGGGCCTCCCGACGCCGGCCCTGCCGTTCCAGGGCCTGGATCACGCGCGGCGCCACCTGGGCCACGCGCTCGTAGCGACCGGCCTGGAGCAGCAGGCGCACGGCTTCCTGGCCCAACACGTCGGCCTGGGGGAGGTTGCCGGCACGCACGTAGCACCGGGCGGCCTTGAGGGCCGTCTCACCGGCCAGGCCGGGCATGTTCTTCTGCCGGGCCAGGTCGGTCAACTCCTCGAAGATGGGCGCGGCCTGGGCGAACTGCCCGGCGCGCAGCAGGGTGCGCGCCTGGGCCAGTCTCTCGGCCGGCCGACTCTCCGCCGGCGTGTCCGTTCCCAACGCCTCCGATAGCTTTGCCAATAGCTCATCCAGCATGTTTCCCTCCATGTTTTCTGTCGGGTGCGGGCAGATTATACACCCCGGCTCTCCATCGCACAAGCGACGTCCGGCGATTCGATGGACAGCGTCTCCAGCTCCATCCACTGGCAGCCCGGCGCGTCCAGCAGGCCGTAGCCCAACCGGCCCCACGGCGTCACCACGGCGTACTGGTTGTCCAGCCAGAGCACGCAGCCGAGCCGGCCCCGGGGCGGCGTGTCGCAGTCCAACACCACGGTATCGTCCACCAGGAAGCGCGCGCGAGTTGTGCCCCACTCCAACACGTAGGTGTGCCATTCAGTCATAGCGGCGTTCACCAGGGCCTCGCGCACCCGCAGGGCGCGCTGGGCCAGCGGCCAGAGTCGGCGGTAGAGGGGCCGCACGTGCATGAGAGGCAGCGCCAGGGGAGCGGTTGGGGCCAGCAGGAGGAACGGCCAGCCCAGGGCGTCAATCGTGGCGGCCTTCCAGCCGTGGCCGGGCGTATTCAGGTCCAGCTTCATGTTGGAGCGGGGCGAGGCGTAGAAGAACCAGATGGCCCGGGGCAGGGTGGGCCAGCGCGCGCCGGTCATCATGAACGGGTCATTCCAGAAGCCAAAGCCGGCCGTGCCCTGCAACTCGTCGGGGCCGTGGGAGAAGCGAGCGCGCACGGTCATGATCAGGGGGGCGCGCCAGGGGAGCCGGCCGCGCGGCACGCCCTGGTAATCGTCAATCTGGGCATCGGTATACCGACGGCGGGTGGCGTCGGTGGTGACGAAGCGGAGGGAATGGCCGGTCTGCTCCAGCGTGCCCTGGCCCCGCAGGAACGTCTTCCAATGGGGACCGAGCGTTGGACCGGCAAAGTCTTCGCGGATGGCGAACATGGCCAGCCCCTACCTCCTCTCGCTGCCTCGTAAATAGCCCACTGCTGGCGGCGGGTCTGCCAAGCCCAGGCCTGACTGGGTGACCCGCTGCCGGCGCGGCGTGGCACACCCCGCGCGAGCACAAGATGTCGGGCCTATGGGGCGCTGCCGTGCCGAGCGACTGCCCACACGATCGAGCAGACCGTCTGACACGCAGCGGGCAGAAGGCCAACGTCGCAGACGCTTTCCAGGGATCGCCAATCCTTGCGGCGAGATTGCCACCTGTGCAATTAGCCCAGGAGGCCCCTCACCATCGCGCCATTTTCACCGCTGAGATCGCCGCATTTCTTCCCTGACAGAAGTTAGCACGGATGTCAGCCTGAACTGCACGCCTGGTAGAGCGGGGCCAGACGAGGGACGATGACCCGCCAGTCGTAGCAGGTCTCCACACGCTGGCGGGCGCGCCGGGCCATCGCTGCGCCGCGCGCCGGGTCTCGTAACAGGGAGACCACGGCCGCAGCAAAGGCGACCGGCTCGTCGGCCAGAAGGATCTCCTCACCGGGCGTCAGATCGATCCCCTCACCGCCCACGCTGGTGGAAACAATGGGCACCCCCAAGGCGGCTGCTTCCAAGACCTTGAACCGGGTCCCGCCACCCATGCGCAGCGGCACCACATAGACGGCTGCGGCCTGGACGTAGGAGCGCACCTCCGGCACCCAGCCGGTCACAGTCACCTGCGGGTCATTCGCCAGGCGGGTGACGGCCTTTTTGGGGTTGACTCCCACGATGGTGAAGCGCGTATCTGGCACTTGCGTCCGGATCAACGGCAGGATCTCGGCGCAGAACCAGGTGACGGCATCCACGTTGGGGCGAAAGTCCATGGTGCCGGTGAAAACCAGGGAGGAAGTGTTGGGAGGGTGAGCGCGAGCGGTATTGAGAGCCGTGTCAATGCCGTTAGGGACAACGGTGATGTTCAGGCCGGGGGACAGGCGCAACAGGGTGTCACGGTCTTTATCAGAGACAGCCACGATGGCATCAAAGGCCCGGAGGCAGCGGCGTTCGTAACGTACCAGCTTGCGCCACTGGATGAAGGAATAGAGCGCGCCCGGCCATTTCGTCGGCTGTCGCAAATCGGTCTCAAAGGCGCGTTGCTGGAGGAGGTATTCAGCATTATGCTCATCAAAGACGGAGAGCCGGGCGCGTTGTCGCAACGCCGGGGACCGCGAAACGTCCAACCAATACCGGGCCATCTCGATCCCTTCCACCTGCACCACGTCAAAGGTCTCACTGGCCAGGGTTTCCTGGAACAACTGGCGCATGGCCGGGGTCCACAGGCGCAAGGCCATGTCTGGCCACCGTGAGGTCAGCGAGTCTACGGCCCGGCGGCGTAAAGAACGTTGTGGTGGCCGGGATACCCGGATGCTGGCGCAGCATTCACGCAATGGCTCAGCCCAGCGCACCTCGGACTCGTCATCCACAAACGTGAGCAGATGGATCTCGTGGTCGGCGGCGAGTTGCCGGATGAGGTTAAAGTTACGCAGGGTGGTCCCTTTGTGGGGAGGGAAGGGTAGTTGCGGCGTCAGGAACAAGAGTTTCATGGTCACGCTTCCATGGCCTGGCGATAGACGGCCAGGGTCTCACGGGCGGCCCGGTGCCAGGAGAACTCGGCCGCACGGGCCAGTCCCCGGCAGCGCAGGTCCTGGCGCAGGGCGGCGTCGTTGAGCAGCCGGGCCAGGGCCGCGGCCAGCGCGGCCGCGTCGTTGGGGTCCACGAGCAGACCGGCGTCGCCCACTACTTCGGGGATGCTGGACACGTTGGCGGCGATGACCGGCGTGCCGCAGGCCATAGCTTCCAACGGTGGCAGGCCAAAGCCTTCGTAGAGGGAGGGGAAGACCAAGACCTCGGCCAGGTTGTAAAAAGCCGGGACATCGGCCCAGGGGATGCCACCAGTGAACAACACTTGCTCGCCCAGGCCCAGTTGTTCCACCAGGGTCAGGACGCTGTCAAAGAGCCAGCCTTTGGCCCCAGCGACGACCAGGGGGGGGACATCCCGCGCCCTTAGGAGGCGGTAGGCCTGGATGAGCGTGGGCAGGTTCTTGCGCGGCTCGATGGTCCCCAGGAAGAGGATGAAGCGCGGGGGCAGGCTGTAGCGCGCGCGGACGTCTTCCAGGACGGCGGGGTCCTGAATGACACGAAAGATCGGGCTGGCGGCCTCATAGACCACGGTCACACGATGGGCCGGGACTCCCAGCAGGTTCATCAAGTCGCGTTTGGTGGACTGGCTCACAGCGATGATCCCCTCGGCGTCGCGGACGGCCTGGTCAATCTGACCGTAATAGCGCGCGCTCTCGGCGGTGAGCAGCTCTGGGAAGTGAATGAAGGCCAGGTCGTGGACGGTGATGACGCTGCGACAGTTGCGGCGGAAGGGGGGGATATAATCCGGGCTGTGGAGCAGGTCCAGGCGCAGGGGCCAGATCTCCAGGGGCAGGGTCAGTTGCTCCAGGGGATGGTGACAGGGGGTCCAGGTGGAGCGCCGCTTAAAATGTGGTCCCGGCGTCAGGGGGTGTCCATCGTGGCGATGTTGCAAGATGATAAACTCGTCGCCCTGGTCTGGCGAGACTTCCTGGGCCAGGCCGGCGATGAGGCTCTGGGTATATTGACCGATACCGGCCTGGCGGTAGTAGATGAGCCGGGCGTCAATGCCGATGCGCATGGGCTGCTCCTTGCTTACTCGTCGCTGACGAGCGACCAGCTTGGGTTCCAGCTATGATTGCTCTCCAGGGCGAGGGTCTCGCTCACTACAGGGCTGCTGCGGAGAATTTTGCTCCAGGCGGGTCTGCGACCTGCCGCTTCGCGCTCGGCGGTCAGTGCGAAGCCCCAGGCCCCCGGCCCACCCGGTCCGACCTGGACCATTGCCAGCTACTGATACTCCTTTGCGGCTTCTTCTCCCCGCAGCACGCGCAACGCGCCCTGGACCAACGCCAGCATCTCGTCCTCGCCGGGGTAGACCAGCACCGGGGCGATGAACCGCACCCGTTCCGTGATCCAGCCCACCAACATCTCGCTGCGGGCCACCCCGCCGGTGATGACTACCGCGTCCACGTCGCCCTTGAGAACGGTAGCCATGGCTCCGATCTCTTTGGCGATCTGGTAGGCCATGGCCTCATAGACGAGCCGGGCGTGCTCGTCGCCCCCGGCGATGCGGCGTTCCACCTCCACCGCGCTGTTGGTGCCCAGGTGAGCCACCAGCCCACCCTGGCCGGCGATCTTCTTGAGCATCTCGGCCAGGGTATACTTGCCGGAATAGGCGATACGCACCACATCGCCCACCGGCAGGCCGCCGGCCCGCTCCGGCGAGAACGGTCCGGTGCCGTCCAACGCCTGGTTCACGTCCACCATGCGACCCCGACGGTGCGCCGTGACGCTGATCCCGCCGCCCAGGTGGGCGATGACCAGGTTCAACTCCTCATAGCGCCGGCCCAGGTCTTTAGCGGCGCGCCGGCCGGTGGCCTTGAGGTTCAGGGCATGGCTCAGGCTGCGCCGCTGGATCTCCGGCCAGCCGGAGATACGGGCGATGTCGTCGAACTCGTCCACGCAGACCGGGTCCACGATGAAGGCCGGCACCCCGGCCCGTCCGGCGATCTCGTGGGCCAGGAGCGCGCCCAGGTTGGAGGCGTGCTCTCGCTCGCCGGGATGACGCAGGTCGTCCAGCATCCGCTCGTTCACGCGATAGGTGCCGCTGGGGATAGGCCGCAGCAGCCCACCCCGGCCCACCACACCATCCAATGTCTCCAGGCCGATGTCACGCTGTTTCAGGAAATCTAATACCACATCACGCCGAAACTCGTACTGGTCGGCGATGTGGGGGAAGGGAGCCAGTTCCTCGGCCGTGTGGCGCAAGGTCTCATCGAAGACCGGCGTCTCGTCATCGTAGACGGCCACCTTGGTGGAGGTAGAGCCGGGGTTGATCGCCAATACACGAGTCATGGATTTCCTCCCCGCGGCATCCTGAAGCTGTTGAACGAGGCTGTTCTTCCGCCACGAACCCGCCATGATCAGCGCTCCCGATACAGGGCGTAGCGTTTGTAGCGTTTCGCCATGATCATCCTCCCGCACCCGGCACATCCGCTACCGGGGTACGGGCCATGATCACCCGCCACTCGCCGGTCTGTACCACCTCATCCCGCTGGTTCAGCACCTCGGCATCCGCGAAGACCATGCCGGCCTCCCGGCCCAGGGCGCGCTTGCGCGTGACCTGCACGCGCACCCGGATCGTGTCGCCGCTAAAGACCGGCTTCTTGAACTTCCAGTCCAGATTGGTGAAGGCGATGGCCGTGCCCTCAAAGACGCCGGTGCGCCCCACCAGCCCGGTGGCGATACTCAGCACCATCATCCCGTGGGTGACGCGCGTGCCAAAAGGACCTTTCCTGGCAAACTCCTCGTTCGTGTGCAGTTGGTTATAATCGCCGGACAGGCCGGCGAAGGCCATGATGTCGGCCTCGGTCATGGTGCGCGCCGGCGTGACGAGCACGTCACCAACTTCTATCTCCTCAAAATATCGCCCCCGGACCGCGATCTCGGCCATGTTCATGTCCTCCCGTCAAAAGATAAGCGCCCAGGCGCAATTATACCAGACAAGTGCCAGGTGTCAATGAGACCGGCTTGGGAGCGTTACACATTGGGGACACAGGAAACGGGCACCAGTAGCGATTATGTGCGCTGGAGTTGAGCCTTCAGGCGGGTCTTACGGGCACGAACCGGCTAAAGCCTCGACTCCAGAGCCGTACTGTCCCCAACGCGATACGCTCACCCGGCTTGACATCCGGGCGTAATTAAACGCATGAGGGCCCTGCCTCACTCCCCATTTCGCGTCCCTTCGGGGAGGGGCAGGAATGCCTGGTAGGGGTTTTGGCGGCGGCTTCGCCGCCGCCAAAACCCCCAGAAAGGCCTTCTCCCCCCTTCTTCTTTCCCTGACAAAAGTTATGCCCGGATGTCAGACCGGCATATTGTGTTCTCCCAGGCTATATGCTATAATGCTCCCAGACAGAAAGACATCTCACGCCGGGAGGAGAGCTATGAACACGATGATGGGTGCGGACCTGTTGGTCCAATGTCTGATCCAGGAGCACGTGCGTTTTGTCTTTGGCATCCCCGGCGGGCAACTCTGCCCCATCCTGGATGCCATTCGTCGTTTTGGCCCCGATGAGGGCTTGCAGTTCGTCATGACCCGTCACGAGCAGGCTGCCGCCCATATGGCTGACGCCTATGCCCGCGTGACCGGCGAGCCTGGCGTCTGCATCGGCACGGTAGGGCCGGGTGCCGCTGATTTGGTGCCCGGCGTCTATCCTGCCTGGGCCGACTCCATCCCGCTGGTGGTGCTCACCGCCCAGAATCAAACCTGGAAGAGCTACCCGGAGCGCGGCTCGATGCAGTCTCTAGACCAACTGGGCCTGTTCGCGCCCATCGTCAAGTGGAGCGCGCGGGTCACCCACTGGCAACGCATCCCAGAGTTGACGCAACGGGCTTTCCGGGTGGCTGTCTCCGGCCGGCCCCGGCCGGTCCACCTGGACCTGCACGTGGACGCACTCATGGCCCCGGTGGACGAAGCAACTCTCACCTATCGGCCGGCGCCCCCAGAACGCTATCGCCCGCTCCAGAGGCCGGTCGCCCCGGCCGGGCTGATCGAGGCGGCGGCGCGGTTGCTGGTGGAAGCCGAACGCCCACTCATCCACCCCGGCGGCGGTGCGCTTCGCGCTGGCGCGTGGGACGAGGTCCGCGAGCTGGCAGAATACCTCTCGGCCCCGGTCACCACCAGCCAGGGGGCGTGCGGCGTGCTCCCGGAGGACCATCCCCTGTGCCTGATCCCCGGCGGCTACGGCGCATTGGGAGCCCAGGCCGCCGCCGACGTGGTCCTGCTGGTCGGCGGACGGCTGGGGGATGTGGACTTTTGGGGCCAGCCCCCCTTCTGGGGCGAGCCGGAGGCGCAAAAGCTGATCCAGATTGACATCGAGCCGGAGAACGTGGGCCTCAACCGGCCGGTGGACCTGGCCCTGGTGGGCGACGCCCAGGCTACCCTGCGCGCCCTCCTCGAGGCAGTGAAACGACTGACGCCACCGGTGCCGGAGCGACCAGAGCTGGCCGAGTACCGGGCCACCCAGGACGCCTGGCTGGCCCAGTTCCAGGAGGGCGCCAACTCAAACAAACGCCCCATCCATCCCCTGCGCCTGATGCGGGACGTGCGCGCTTTCTTCCCCCGCGACGCCATCTCGGTGGTGGACGGTGGCAACACCACCCTCTGGGCGCACTACCTGAACCGCATCTACGAGCCGCGTTCGTTCCTCTGGGCTGCTGATTCCGGCCACCTGGGCACCGGCCTGCCCTATGCCATCGGAGCCAAACTGGCCCGGCCTGACCGCCAGGTCTATGCCATCAGCGGCGACGGGTCGTTCGGCCTGAACATCCAGGAGTTAGAGACCGCCGCGCGGCTCAAACTGCCCCTCGTCGTCGTCGTGGTCAACGACCAGCAGTGGGGTATGATCAAAGCGGCGCAGATGGCGGCCTATGACGCCCGCTACATCGGCGTGGATTTCGACGACGTGCGTTACGACCAGGTGGCGAAGGCGATGGGTTGCTGGGGCGAGCGAGTGGAGGACCCCCTTCACATCACGCCGGCCCTGGAGCGGGCCGCGGCCTCGGGCAAACCGGCCGTTCTGGACGTAGTGGTGGACCAATGGGCTAACCTGACCCCGCCGGACCTGGAGAATCTGGATGCCGTCTGGATGGAGGGGTGTGAGTTACCCTGGTGACGCTCCCCTCACCAATCCTTGTGAGCACGTAACTACCCTACCCTCCCGCAGGTTTGGGCGCAATGGCTAGACCAGACGCCGCAGGCGCGCCCAGATGACCGGCTGCATAGGTTGCCAGCTCCTTTCCAACCTGCGGGAGGGTACAGGGTCGTGAACACATGTTATAGGAGCGAGGTGAGCAATGAAAGCGGCTGTGTTTCAAGGGATCGGGCAGGTGGAGGTGCTGGAGGTGCCCCGGCCCACGCCTGGCCACGGTGAGGTCATCATCCGCGTGGGATACTGCGGCATCTGCGGGTCTGATCTGGAAGCGTTCCACACCGGCATGTACGAGCCGGGCCTGATCATGGGCCACGAGTTCGCCGGGGTCATCGCCGAGGTGGGACCGGCGGTGACCGGCTGGCAGGTGGGGGAGCGGGTCGTCGTGGGCGATGCCATCCCCTGCGGCGCGTGCCCGCCCTGCCGCGAGGGCCGCCTGAATAGCTGCGAGAGCCTGACCATGATCGGCGTCACCCACGACGGCGCCCTGGCCGAATACGCCCGCATCGCGGCCGTGGGCCTCCACCGCCTGCCGGAGACGGTCTCGCTGCGCCGGGGTGCCCTGGTGGAGCCACTGGCTGTAGCCCTGCACGGGGTACGCCAGTCGCGCCTCAAGACCGGCGACCATGCCCTGGTCATGGGGGCCGGCCCTATCGGCCTGCTGACCCTGCAATGCGCCCGGCTGGCCGGCGCCCGGACGGTTACCGTCACCGAGGTGGACCCCACGCGGGCGGCGCTGGCAGCCCGGCTCGGCGCGACGGCCGTCCTGGACCCGGCCCGTGACAACGTCGGCGTGACCCTGGCCGGTATCACCGGCGGGCGAGGGCCGGACGTGGTCTATATCTGCACCGGCGCGCCGGCCCCGTTCCGGGATGCCATCTCCCTGGTCCGCAAAGGGGGGCAGATCTATCTCCTGGGCCTGTGCGTGGAGCCGGTGGAAGCCGATTTCATGAGTGTCGTCTTGAACGACCTGTGCATCGAGGGCAGTCTGGCCGGGCAGTTCGAGTTCCCGGCGGCCATTGACTTTGTCGCTCAAGGGCGGGTGGATGTGGAGGCCCTGGTCTCTCACGAGATCACCCTGGACGAGGTCGTGACCGGCGGGTTCGACCGGCTGGATACGCCCGGCTCTGGCGCCGTCAAAATCCTGGTGCGAATAGGAGGGGAACTATGAAGCTCGCATCGCTGGAATATCTGGAAGAGGCCAAAAAGAGGTCCAACGCCGACCCGGAGTACCTGGAGCTGGCCAGGGGGAACAACGAGTCATACACGCTGGTGCTGGAACCAGACCCGGCCCACGGTGTGACCGGGCAGACCGTCATCGGCTTTGACAACGTGGATGGCCGGATGAACCAGGTCTGGATCGGGCAGCGGCCCACCGAGTTCACCCTGTCGGCCCCCTATGGGGTGTGGGTGGACATCCTGCGGGGCAAGATGGGGGCGACCAAAGCCATCGCCTCGCGCAAGCTCAAGACCCAGGGGCCGTTCCTGCAACTGCTCAAGGGTGGCAACCGCATCATCCGCTGGGTGGAGATCCTGCGCACCATCCCCACCGAGTTCGAGGGGGATTACGCGCAGTACAACCTGCCCGGCGCGTAAATGTTTGGTCTACAGCCCCCAACGTAACTGCCTGCCATGCCGACTGCCCAAAAACGGGGGTTACACCCAGTACTTTTCAAATAAGGTGCCGACGTAGAGGCTTCAGCCGGCTTTCCCGCCTGAAGGCTCGATTCCGGAGTGTTATTTGAAAGATGTTGGGGTTACACCCCCTACGAGCCTATGGGTGAACGTTTACCCGATGTCTACCCTGCGCATCTACCTCCTCGGTGAGTTCCGCCTGCAACGCGACGACGCGATCTTGCAGCTCCCCACGCAAAAGGCCCGCGCCCTGCTGGCCTACCTGGTCATGCACCGCGATCGGGCCTTCCCTCGCGCGGTCCTGGCCGGCCTCCTCTGGGGCGACATGCCGGAGGAGCGCGCCCTCCACAACCTGGCCGATTCCCTCTGGCGCATCCGGCAGGTCATTGGCCCAGGCTACTTCCTGGCCGATCATCACACCCTGCGCTTCAACCCCGACGCGGACTATTGGCTAGACGTCAGTGCCTTCGAGCAGCACCTGGCCGCCAGCCATCAGCCATCAGCGGTCAGCGATCAGCAGTCAACCAGTCCACAATCTGCAACCTGTAATTTGCAATCTGCAATCTCCCTGTACCGGGGCGATTTCCTGGAAGGCTTTTACGACGACTGGTGTCTGGCAGAACGCGAGCGGCTGCACACACTCTACCTGGACGCCCTGCGCGCGCTGGTGAGCTACCACAAGGGCCGGGGAGAGTACGAGGAGGCCCTGCGCTACGGCCAACGGCTGGTGATCGGCGATCCGCTGCGCGAGGAGGCGCACCGGGAAGTGATGCGCCTGCTGGCCCTCCTGGGGCAACGCAACGCGGCTCTGCGCCAATACCTGGTCTGCCGGCGCACCCTGGCCGAGGAGCTGGAGGTGGCGCCGCTCCCGGAGACCACGGCCCTCTACCACCAGATTCGCCAGGCCGTGGTGGCCCGGTCGCCGGCGCCGACCGCGCCGGCCGACTTGAGCCGGGCGGCTCTGGTGGGCCGCGAGACCGAACGCGCCCTGGCTCTGACGCGCCTGGAATCAGCCATTCGCGGACGTGGAGGCGCGCTCCTCATCGAGGGGGAGGCCGGCGTGGGCAAGACCCGCCTGGTGGAGGAGGTGGCGACCGGTGCGCATTGGCGCGATGTGACCGTGGGCCTGGGCCAGAGCGAGGAGTCGGCCGCGCAGCCGGCCTACGGGCCGCTGATCGCCGCCCTGCGCGCGGTGCTCACCCCCCTGCACGCCGCCCAACTGCGCAAGGTGGTGACCGACACCTGGCTCCGCCAGGTCAGCGCCCTGCTGCCCGAGATCGCCGACTGGCTGCCGGACCTGCCACCGCGCCAGGAATTGCCGCCCGCTCTGGCCCGGATGCGCCTGTTGGACGCACTGATCCAGGTGCTGGTGGGCCTGGGCCGCGTGGCCCCGCACCTGTTGATCCTGGAAGACCTCCACTGGGCCGACGTCGCCACCCTGG
>DAOTYG010000314.1:0-6373 GCA_034435155.1 Anaerolineae bacterium
CCCATCGCCTGTCCACCATCCGCTCGGCCGACGTGATCTTTTGCCTGGAGGAGGGCCGCATCGCCGAGTATGGGACCCACGCGCAACTGCTGGCCCGGGACGGGCTGTATGCCCGCCTCTACCAGAAGCAGTTCAAGGATCAGGCCTGGCAGCAGGGCCTCACCCCGGCCGACCTCCTGGCCTTTCCCCAGCCGGAGCGAGCGGTGTTGTTGGCCCTGGTGCGCCTGCGTCAGGCGACGCTCCCGGCCATCGCCGAGGCGGTGGAATGGCTGCCGGAAGATGTGGCGCCGGTGCTGACCCGGCTGGAGCAAGAGGGGCACGTGCGCGCCCTGGCCGACGGCCGCTATGAGCCGGTGTTGACCCGGGGCCGGCGGCCAGCCGCTTCGCGTGGCGATTGATTATAGACCTCGAAGGTTTTGGAAGCGAGGTCTGAGACTGACAGCAAGGAGCAAAATCATGTTTCGTGCCGGTTTGAAAGCAGGTCTGGGGGGCGCGCTGGTCATCGCCCTGGTGCAACTGCTGTCGTTCTTTCTGTCGTTGCTGCCGCGCTCTCTGGGCCTGTCATTCGGGGGCTGCTTTTTGGTCATCGCCCTGCTGGTCTGTGTGGGGGCCGGGGCGTGGGCCGGGCAGATGCTGGGCCAGCCCACCGTGCGCCGTGGGCTGGGCGCCGGCGGCGTGGCTGGCTTTATCGTCGGCCTGGCCCAGGGCCTCACGCTGGCGCTCTCGGCGGCCCTGGGCCTCACCCTCCTGCACCTCACCGGCGAACTGGCAGCCATCATGAACCCGGCCGACTGGCAGCGCATCCAGGGGCCTGGCGGGGACCCTTTTCAGTCGCTCTTGACCATGCTGATCGCGCTCATCTGCCTGCTCGGCGGGCCGGTCTTTTGCGTGGCCGGAACCGCGCTGGGGACGCTGGGGGGAGCTGTGCACGCCATTGTGGTCCGCCAGGCCCCGGCGTTGGTCTTGGCCGGTGACGACGAGAGCGAGTGGTAAAAGCCCAACTGGAGGTGGATCATGAATCGTATCACAGGACTTGTACTGGCCCTGAGCATCGTGAGCTTGCTGGCTCTGTTATTGGCCCTGGTGACCGGCGCGCCGGCCCCGGTTCACGCCGGGCCAGGCCTCGTTGTTGCAGCCGGCGCCGCTATCAAAGTGCCGGACGATTTCCCCACCATCCAGGCCGCCATCAACGCCGCCAACGAGGGCGAAACGATCCTGGTGGCCGCCGGCTTGTACCCGGAGAACCTGGTCATCACGCGGGGCCTTACCCTGTCCGGCGGCTGGGACAACAGCTTTATCGTCCAGACCGCCGGCGCGAGCGTCATTGACGGCCAGGGCCTGGGCCGGGTCATCAGCATCACCTGCGCCAGCAGCGACACCGTGGTGGTGGTGGACGGCTTTACCATCCAGAACGGCGACGCCACCGGCCTGGGCCACCCCTTGACCAGCCCGCGCGGCGATTTTTACGGGACCGAGTTCACGCCCACGCTCGCCGTGGCCGCCGACCCGCTGACCCCGGCCGAACACGCCGCGCGCCTGCGCGCTCGCCTGGACGACGCGGCGGCGCGGGGCCTCTACCCCGGCGGCCCGGCGGCCTACCAGGCCGCCCTGGCCCAGGTGGACCTCTGGGCAGCACAGTTACAAGCCCGGGCCAGCTCACCCATCGCAGACCGCTCCAAACAGGCTGAGGGTTGCGGCGGGGGCGTCTATAGCTGGAACGCCAGCCTCTACCTGACCAATTGCACCATCCAGGACAACGTCGCCAGCACCAGCGGCGCCGGCTATGGCGGCGGCGTTTTTATCGGCCAGGCCGCCCTCTTTGGCACAACTATTGCGGACAACACCGTGCAGCGCAACATCGCCAGCGTCGCCGGCAACGGCCAGGGCGGCGGAGTGTACATCGGCCAGGCCCCGGGTGCCGTCTTGCAGAACAACCGGTTCAAGGAGAACGCCGCCACCAACGCCGGGGCCATCGGCTTGGGCGGGGGGCTGATGGCGGACGACAACACCGCCACCTTGCTCCTCGCCAACGAGTTCCAGCACAACGTCGCCAATGCCAGTTGGAGCGGCCTCTTTGGCCTGGGCGGCGGGGCCTATCTGCGGGGCAGCAATTTCTCGGCCCTGTTCGGCAACGTGTTCCGGGGCAACCTGGCCGCCCTGCACAGCCCGGCCGGGGGCGGGGGCCTGTATCTGTTCAATATGCAGGTCGTATCGGTCAACGAGAACCATTTCACCGGGAATTGGGCCTGTTTCGCCTACGCTGGCGGCAGCACCAACGGCGGCGGTCTGGGCCTGGATACCGTCTACGACGTCCAGGTGACGGAGAACGCTATCTGGGGCAACACCGCCAGCGGCGACACCACCCCATTCGAAGGCGGGCATGGCGGCGGTCTGTGGGGCGGCCTGTGCTGGAAGACCGTGGTGGCCTCCAATACCATCACCGGCAACCTGGGCAGCCACATGGCCTTTGGCCGGGGCGGCGGCGCGTTCTTTATCGCCACCGATGGCCTGATCCTCGCCGGCAACGCCTTCGCCGACAACGTAGGCACACTCTCGGACATATACACGGGACTGGGCGGGGGTCTGCACCTGCGCAACACCACGGGCAGCCTGGTCCAGGGCAACGTCATCCGGGGCAACCGGGCTGGCACCGATGCCCAGGGCCTGGGCGGGGGACTGTGCGTGGAAGGCTGGGGACCGTATAGCTTTGACGCCACCGTAGATGGCAACCTCATCCTGGATAACCGGGCCAACGCGAACCCGGCCGCGCTCAACCAGGGCGGCGGGTGCGACATACACTGGACCGCTGGCGTCACCCTCACCAACAACGTGGTGGCTGGCAACGCGGCGGCCGAGGGTGCAGGCATGGCCCTGAACGCCACGAGTGGGGTCCGCCTGGTGAACAACACCGTGGCCGGGAATGCCGGGACGGGCATCATGCTGGGAGCGCAAAGCGACCCGGCGCAGGCGGCCCTCCTGGTCAACAACGTCATCGTGAGCCACACGGTGGGCATCAGCGTGACCCAGCACGCCACGGCCACGGTGCGTTACACGTTGTATCACGGCAATGGGACCAACATCGGCGGGCTGGGCAACTTTACCCATCTGCACCCGGTGCTCGGCGCGCCGGGCTTCCGGGACCCGGCCGCCCACGATTATCACCTCACCCCGGCCTCGGCTGCCCGTGACGCCGGCGACCCGGCCGGCGTCCCCCCGGCCCCGGCTTATGACGCCGACGGCATGGCCCGGCCTCAGGGACCGCGCGTGGACATCGGCGCGTATGAGTGGCGCGGCCACTGGCTCTACCTGCCGCTGGCCTTCAGACAATACCAGCCCGTCGTCGGGTGGGCCGTGGGCGACAGCAGCGGCGGCTATGGCACGATCCTGCACACCACCGATGGCGGCGTCACCTGGGTCCGCCAGGGCAGCCCGGCCGACGTTCCTGATACCCAACTCAAAGAAGTCAGCGCCGTGGACGCCCAGCACGCCTGGGTAGTGGGGGCCACTGCCATCCTGCGCACCCGTGATGGCGGCCAGACCTGGGAGCAACAGGTCCTGCCACCCAATCTGCCCAGGGGCTTTGAGTTGATGGGCATCAAGGCCCTCGACGCGGACAATGTCTATGTTGTGGGCTGGCCTTCCGTCCTGCTGCACACGACCGATGGCGTCACCTGGTCACAAATGCCGCGCGGGGCCGATATCCCCGGCAATGTTGCCTTCCAGGTGGTGGATGCCGTAGACCCCAGCCACGTCTGGGCTGTGGGGGCCACGATGGTGGATAACAATCGCCAGGACCCGGTCATTGCCTTCTACAACGGGAGCGAGTGGCACCTGCAGCCGACGACCACGCTCACCAACCCCCTCACCACAGCCGTCATCGGCGTGAGCGCGATTGACCCGCTGCACGCCTGGGCGGTAGGTGGTTGGAGTATGCCACTGGCTACCACGGCGGACGGCGGCGCCACGTGGCAGGTCACGGCGCAGCCGCTCAGTGCCGGCGACATGAACCGCGTGGTGGCAGTGAGTCCGACCACCGGCTGGGTTTCGGGCGATTACGGCGTGGTGAAATATACCACCGACGGCGGCGCCACCTGGTATGATGTGAACGTGCCCAGCGCGTTCCTGCTCGGCGTCACGGCCCTGGACGACCAGACCGCCTGGGTCGTCGGTCCGGGCCTGGGGGGAACGCCGCCCGGCATCATCGCCCGCACCCGCGACGCGCAGCACTGGGAGGTCCAGTCCGATCCGGCGTGGCCCAACCTGAACGGCATCTCGTTCGTCGGTGCCCGGCGGTAGCCGAGTCCAGGATATATCCCGCCAGGCCCAATTGACAGGACGGCCTTTTGTGGTATACTGCCTGCCCAGAACTGATAAGCTGTCGCGTGTCCGCACCAACGCACAATCGTGCTAACAAAAACTAAGGAGGAACCATGAACTCGCGCAAGCGTTACATCGGAGCTATCTTGCTCCTGGCGGCGCTGGTCGCGCTGACGGCGGCGTGCAACCTGACCCCGCCGCCGGCGCCCACCGCCGGACCCACCTTCACCCCGTGGGTGATCGTCGTCACCGCCACCTCGACGCCCTCTGGACCACCTCCGCCCACGGAGCCACCCACGCCCGGACCATCACCCACGGCGCCGCCGACGCCGGTGATACCGCCCACGGCCACGCGGGTGCCGCCCACGCCCACCCTGCCCCCGCCGGAGCCGAACCCGCCGGTGGTGGGGATCATTGCCCCGGCCAACGGCGCCCAGTTCTCGGTGGGCCAGGTGGTGAACGTGCAGTTCCATGCCGGCGACCAGTCCGGTCTCCGCCTGGCGGAACTCTACGTCGGCGATAACCGGGTCTGGTACAACGAATACCCCCAGCACCCCGGGAGCATCACCAACGATGTCCTGAAATGGACCCCCGCCGCGGCTGGCAACTACACGCTGCGGGTCGTGGTCTACGACGTGTTTAACAAGTATAGCGTGGACCAGCGCAACATCGTGGTCGTGCGCAACGTAGCCCCGCCCACGGTACAGATGCTTTTCCCCACCCAGCGCGTGGTCATCGTGGCCGGGCACGTCATCAACATCCAGGCCGCCATCAACGACGAGGCGGGCCTCCAGAGCCTGGAACTGGTGGAGCGCGTGGGCGGTCAGGAAGTGATCTATACCCGTGACACGGTCTATCACGGCGCACCCTACGTCTGGCAGGTGGGCTGGCAGTCGCCGAACCCAGGAGATCACACCCTGTTCGTCCGTGCCCGTGACACAGCCGGCGGCACTGGTCAGTCGCCGGACTTTATCATCGGCGTGACCGACAACAACCCGCCGCAGATCCAGGTGGGCTACAATGCCACCGTGCTCCGGCCGGGCGATACACTGCAGGCGCACGTGGAGGCGGGGGATAGCAAGGGCGTGAAGGAGATCCGGCTGGTCATAGACGGCAACGTGGTGGATCGCTGGACCGCGCCGGACCCCTCCATCGGTCAGAGTCATGCCAGCGTGGACCTGTGGTGGCGTAACGTGACAGAGGGCAACCACGCGGCCCACGTCTGGGCCGTGGACACGCAGAACAACCAGGCCCAGACGCCGGACCAGGGCATCCAGGTGGTGCCAGCGCCACCCCCGCCCCCGCCACCACCCACGGCCACGCCGGTGCCACCGGCGCCCAGTCTGGTCGGTTCCTGGGGTGGCCGGCCTGATCCCTCTCAGTCCTTCATCATCATCATCACCGGTCAGGACGGGCCAAATCTGCAGGGTACCTTCACGATCCGGTCCGAAGATGGACAATCGGTGACCGGGATGCTGGTGAACAGCACGATCCAGGACAACAATGTGACCATCCACGCCCAGGTCGGTTCAGAGATGTACAACTTTATGCTTACACTATCGGCCAACGGCCGGCAACTGAACGGTAGCTGGAGCATGTCCCGGATGGGTATGTTGCAGCCGATCACCTTCGAGCGGCTCCTGACCTAGCCAGATTCTCTCTTGGGGGGAGTTTTGCGCGGCTCCGCCGTGCAACCCCCCCCTGCCAGGGCTTATGTGAAAGGTAGTGCCGCTAAAGGGATACCTGGGGCGATATGGACAAACCTGCCACTCCCACAGCAGGAGGATGAAAAAATGAATATTCGACAGCGATGGCTTCTTCGGTTGTTCATCAGCGTGGTGCTCGTGAGCCTGCTCCTGGGAGGTTGCGATATGGGGCCGCAACCCATCCCCAGCCCACCGCCCACTTATACACCCTGGGTAGTGATCATTACGGCCACGCCCACGGCGACGATCATCCCCACCAGTGAGCCGGCCGTACCCACGCCGCCAGCCCCAGGGCCTACAGCCACGCCGTCTGGCCCTTTGCCCACACCACCACCTATCCCTGTCTCTTA
>DAOTYG010000315.1:0-6977 GCA_034435155.1 Anaerolineae bacterium
GTTCGCCCGGCGGCACCTCTTTGAAGGTGAGCAGGTTATGCGGGTCTGGATCGGGGCTGGCTTCCAGCAGCGCATGGGTATACGGGTGGCGGGGATTGCGCAACAGATCGTCCACGAGCGACCTTTCGACCATATTGCCTGCATACATCACAAAAATGCGCTTCGAAAAGTAGCGCACCGTGGACAGGTCATGGGTGATGTAGATGACCGCCAGGTCGTGGGAAGCTTGCAGCCCTTGCAACAGCCGCAGGATCTCCACCCGCACCGAAGCGTCGAGCATGGACACCGGTTCATCGGCCACGATCATCCTCGGCCCCATAATCATCGCCCGGGCGATGACCACCCGCTGCTGCTGACCACCGCTTAACATATGCGGGAACTTGAGCATAAAGTCTTCCACCGGGGTCATCTTGACCTCTTCCAGGACCTTCCGGATACGCTCCTCCCGCACCGACCGGCTGCGTACACCGTTGATGAGCAACGGTTCTGAGAGAATGCCCCGGACAGACATGAAAGGGGGCAAGGCCCCATAAGGGTCCTGCTGGACATACCCCACCTGCGAGCGGTACCATTGCATCCGCTGGCGGTCCAGGGTGCTAAGCCTTTCACCCTCGAAAACGACATCTCCTTTGGTGGGCCGTACCAGGCCGAGGATCGTCTTCATCAGCGTGGACTTGCCGCAGCCGCTCTCGCCGACGACGGCGATCGACTCGCCATAGTCCAGGTCGAACGAGACCCCATCCACAGCCCGGACATAACCCGCGATACCAAACCCAAAGCGCCGCAGTTCATACCAGACGTGCAGGTCCTGAATGGACAACAACGGTCCATTGGGTTTCACTTTTTCTGGAGCCGGCTGCACCTGTTCCTGAACGGTTCCTATGACTTCGCTGGACATGCTCATCTCCTTATTCAGGCATACAACCAGCAACGGACCTGCTGCCGGCCCTGACGGACCACGGGCGGGTCCTGGTCGCATCGCTCAAAACGGGAGGGACAGCGGGGTGCAAACCGACAACCGGGCGGCAGGTTGAGCAGGCTGGGTGGCTGACCACTGATGAATTCCGGTTCCTGAACGGCCCGCAGCCGCGGCACGCTGGCCAGGAGCTTTTGGGAGTAGGGGTGCAGAGGGGTGACGAAAAAGGAAGCCGAACTCCCCACCTCCACGACCTGACCGGCGTACATCACCACCACCCGATCGGCCAGCTCACTGGAGGTGGCAATGTCGTGGGTGATCAAGATAAAGCTGATCTGCAGTTCCTGCTTGATCCGTTTCAGGGTGTTAAAGATATTGGCCTGGGTCAGCACGTCCAGCGCCGAGGTCGGCTCATCAAGGATGACCAGCCGTGGCGCAGTGACTAGAGCCATGGCCAGGGCAACCCGTTGCCGCATCCCGCCGCTCAACTCAAAGGCATAGCGGTTCATAAAGTCCACCGGAACTCCGACCCGGTCGAACATCAGGCGCGCCTGGTTCAGCGCCTGCTCCTTTTTGACCCCATAGTGGACGATCATCGGCTCGGCCACCTGATCTCCCACTTTCAGGACCGGGTTCAGGGAGTTCATGGCCGCCTGGGGCACCAGCGACATCTTGACCCAGCGGATCTGCTGCCGGAACTCGTCATCTGCCAGGCCCATGATCTCCTGACCCTCCAGGTAAACCTTGCCGCTGTAGGAGTGAGTATTCCGGGGCAAGAGTCGCAGGATGGCCCTGGCCAACGAACTTTTGCCGCACCCCGATTCACCCAGGACGACCACCGCCTCGTTGTAGTCCAGGTCAAAGTCCACACCATCCACTGCCTGAACTGCCCCCCTGGAGGTACGGAAGTAAAGCAACAGGTTCTCGACATTCAAGAGCGCTTGCTTCTCAGCCATCGGTTACATACCTCGCAGGCGGGGATTGAAGATGCGGTCCAGGGCAAAGCCGAGCATGGCGAACCCAAGGCCGGTCACCATCAACAGCACGGCCGGCTCGAGTACCCAGTAATATTGGCCGTTGTACAATGCGCCCATCTGATTGGCGTCGTTGATCACCTTGCCCCAGGTAGGCAGTGAGGGATCGCCCAACCCCAGGTAGGCCAGCGACGCTTCCAGGAACACGTAGGCCGGCACACCGGTTACCAGTCCCGGGATCAACATGGGGATAATACGCGGCACCAGGTAGCGAAAGACGATCCGAAAGTTGCCGGCCCCGTAGGAGCGGGCGGCCTCGATATAGGCCGCCTCTTTGACCTGGAGAAAGATGGCACGAAAGTTCTTGATCCCGGCCCCAAAGATACTGAGCAGAATGACCAATCCCAGCATCAGCCAGATGCTGCGGGAGTAGAAGGTGCCCACCATGATCAGAATAGGCAGCAGCGGCAACACCATGTTCACCTCGGTGATGCGCTGGATAATCTGGTCCACAGCACCGCCGAACCAGGTGCCGATCGCGGCGATGATCATCGTCGAGACGGTGGTACCCAGGGCAGCCAGGAGGCCGAAGGAGAGGGCAATCGGCGCACCCCACAGCAGGGGCAGAGTCAGGTCTCGGCGATAGTGGTCGGTGCCGGCCAACCCATACAACAGGCCATAAGACGCAAATGTGGCTTCCACGTCAGCCCCGACCTCAAAAGTTGTCGCCTTGATGACCAGGGTGTAGGTCCCCTTTAACGGGGTCGGCTGCTGCCGGCTTGGGTCAAGGAAGAGCACCTTTTCCGGGATCAGTCCCCTCTCCAGCTCTTTATCTGAAATAAGGACCCCTTCAGGCACATATTTCTTGAGCTTGCGCGTCAGGGCAGTATCCTGGGCAAAGCGGAAGACCTTTCGGGGTGTCAAGGTAAAGGAGCCCAGATCAAGCTTTCGTCCATCCGGGGTGTACCAGGTGAGCGAGGCGAAAGAGAGAGAAGGGGTCACGGTGGAGGTGGGATAGATCGGGTTGAAGAACACGATCAGTTCCTGTGGGAAATCATCGTAGTCGTAATCAAAACTATAGGTCAATGTGATGATCCGGGTCGCTTCGCTACGTTGCTCAACTGTTCGTTCTGCGTCACCCTCTGTGCTTTTCAAGATGATCGTGGCGGGCACTTTTTTACTGGTGAACAGGTTAAACCAGGCCGGGGGGGCAAGCCGGGGGTACTCTTCCCAAACCCCCACACCCCCCTGCCAGAGCCGAATGGCTTCTCGGTACGGGATCGCGATGACCGCATAAAGCGCCATGGCCGCCAGGGCCAGGATGATCAGGAGGCCAACAATGGCCGAAGGGTAACGCCTGATCTCGCTGAGAGAGCTTAGCAGGTTCCTCATTGTCTTGATTCTCCACCGATCTTCACCCGTGGGTCTACCAGGGCGTAGATAAAGTCCAACAGGAAGACGGTGATCGCCAGCAGGTAACCATAGATCACCGTGTTCCCCACAATCAACGCTGTCTCGTTGTTGCTGATGGCCTGGTAATATAACCGCCCCAATCCTGGCCAGTTAAAGACCGTCTCCAGGATGATAGCACCGCTCCACAGCCCGATGAGCATCAGGGCGAATTGGGTGATGATATTGGGCAGGGTGGGCCGCAAGATGTAGCGCCGCTCGATCATGCGGTCGGGCAGTCCCTTCGCCTTTGCCATATCCACATAATCCTCGCTGGAGTAGATGAGGAAAAAGGTCCGCCAGCCAAAGATGGTAATGGCGCTGGCGCTGCACAGAAGGGCCAGGATGGGCAGGATCAGGTGTTTGAGCAGGTTGAGAGCGTAAGCCAACGGGTTGGCGGGGGGTGGGGCGTCCACCATACCGCCAAAGGGCAGAATCCCCAGCACGCCGGCAAAGATCAGGAGTAAAAAGATGCCGTAGAACCAGCCAGGGGCGGACGAAGTAGGTGCCAGGGCAATGATCAGCCGGTCAAAGAAGCTGCCATATGACCGCGATAGGGCCAGTGCCAGAAAGAGGGCAGAGAAAAAGAGGATCAGATCCGTGGTGGCAAAGAGGACCAGCGTCGAGGGCAGCCGTTCCAGAATGATAAGGCGCACCTGCCTGGAACCGCTGTCACTGGTCATGAACAGAGCCCGGCCCAGGTTGAGGGTCATGGCATCCTTGAGAAACTCAAAACTGCGGATCACGAACGGCCGATCCAGGCCCAACCGCTTTTCAGCCAGCGCCACACGCTCGTCAATGATCTTGTTCCGTTCGGCGGCACTCATCTGTCGCAGTGCCGGGTCGGCGAGGACCTGCATTCCGATCGCTTCTCGAATCTGACCTTGCCGGATCTTGTCTACATACCCCCCCATGTTCGCGATCAGGATCGTCAGGTAGACGCCGATGATCACGGTGATCAACAGCATGACCACACGAGCCCCGGTGTAGAGGCCAAGCCGGCGCAAGGTCTTGATGAAGGTGCTTTTCCTTTCGGCCAACACCGGGCTGCTGGCCGTCTGTGGGAGCCGGACTGTTTCAGACATCTTTTTTCTCCTGGCGGGAATAGCAATGGGGGCGAGGCCAGGCGCTGCCTCGCCCCCATCGGTTGGATATCAGGCCTTTATGGGGCAGTGACAAACTGCATGGAGCCAAAGGCCGGGAGGGCAATGACCTTGAGCACGGCCGCAACCTCCAGACGGTTGGAACCGGCTTCCAGTTTGGCAGTGACGTCGGCGGGGAGGGTGATCTTCCACTGCCCATCGGCTACCGCTTCCGCCGCTCCGATCGTGGCGATCTGCCCTTTGGCGTCGAGCACCAGATACTTGACCTGCTCGACATCCGCCAGCGGATAAGGCTCGTCCTTGAAGGTGATGGTCACGTCAAAGGTCGCATCTTTGCCGATGGTCACCGTATCCGCACCGGCGACTTCAACCGTGGCGATGCGGGCCTCGGCGAAGCGCTCCCAGCGATCGGCCGCGTCGGGGTACTGGGCAAAGCGCTTCAGGATCAGAGTGCCCTCCAGCGGGAAGGCGCGCTCCAGATAGAACGGACCGGTACCTACCCAGAAGTGGCCCTTGGTGCGGACCCACTCGGTCAGGTTGGCATAGCGGGTGGCAACCTCATCGGCGGTCACGAACTCACCCAGTGTCGGGGCATAGGGGATGTAGGACTCGGCGGTGGAGGAGACCAGGTAGCCGTTCAGGATCTCGATGCTCGGGCCGGCAATCAGGCTGGTCCATTCGACCCCGTTGGCGTCAGACTTGTCAGCCGAGAAGGCCAGCTTGCCGTCCGCCTCAGCCCGGATGGCCGGAACCAGGGTATGCCACGGAGCTTCGCCATAGCCGTAGCTGGGCCACCAGGTGGTGGGGATGAGCTCAGCATCCAGATACCACAGATCGTCGTAGGTCTCGATGATCAACGGGTCTTTCGAGACGATCTTGACCCCCTTGAAGTGCGACATGAACGATTCAAAGTTGGGGACGGCGGCCTCGTCATAGATCGGGCTCTCCGGCTTGGCCTGGTCAAAGGCGTAGAGGATCATGAACATGACCACATCGGCCACGGAGAATGGGCTGCCGTCGTGCCACTTGATCGTCTGGTACAGGTCAGCCGGATAGTAGACCGTGCACTTGGTCAAGGCCGTCTGGGTCTGGGTGTATTTCTCACCCGCGGTGATGAACTTCTGGCTGGCCGCATCCCAATCCACCCAGGCGTCGCTCGGAACCTCGATCTTGGGGGCGAAGCTCAGGTCGATCCAGTCCAGGTTCTTGACCACCGGCAGACCTTCCTCAACGACACACTCGGCCTTTTCGATGCGCATGGGCCAATACAGGCCGGTGTATGGGTCGGGCACTACAGAAGTGCTGCCCGTGCCGCGCTGCGGCAGCCGGTCATAGATCCAGTTGGTGCCGGCGACGGGGTTCCAGGGCTCGGTCAGGATGCTGGGCATGGCGATGGTGATTGAACCGCCGATCTCCCCCTTGCGCCGCAGGGTCTGGGCCCACAGGTTCGAGCCATAGACGGAGCCAGACAGGTCGGCGTTCACGATAATGTTGGCCCGCTGCGCCGAGAAGGAAACACGGTCCACCAGCCAGACGCGCACCGAGTCCTGCATGGACAGCTCCAGAGCCTGGCGGAGGAGTTCGCTACGCTCCTCAATGGTCTTAAAGTCGTTGGTGTTCAGCTTCTTGGCGACTTCGTAGAACTCGGGCGTGTTCTTGTAAGCCTGCCACAGCGGAGAGGGCAGGCCCATGTCGGTGTAGAAGAAAGCAAAGTTGCCACCCAGGTCGCGGGAGATGGCGGTGGATACCCAGCCACCGGTATAGAGGTGCCACAGGCCTTGGGCAGGGTCACTGCGCATCCAGAGAGGTGAGGCCTCAGCTGCGCGCTTGTACTGGCGATCCACAGTAAAGCCGATCTTTTCCAGCTCGTTGGCGATATAGTCGCCGATTGCCTTGCGCTCATCCTCGGGTCGGATGAGGAAGATCAGGGTGACCGGCTGGCCATTATACATCCACTTGCCGCCTTCCAACGTGGCACCCAGGGCGGTCATCTCGGCATCAATGACTTCCTTGGCCTTATCGGGGTTGTAGGCATACTTGAGCTCAATGGCACGCACCAGGTCGGCGTTCTTGGCATAGTCAGGTACCGAGGTGTTGAAAGCGGTATAGCGAGGCACGGCCAGGCCGCCAAAGATCTCCTGGACGATGTAGTCGCGGTCAATCAACCAGTTCATCGCTTCGCGGACCTTGGGCACGGCGAAGGGGTTCAAGGTGTTGGTGGTGGTAAAGACCGGGCCGGCCGGGTTGAAGGTGATCTCGTTGTAGGAACCATAGGACAACACGTAGGACAGGTCGGGCGACTCTTTGACCCGCTTATAGAGCTTTGAATCAGCGATGGCATAGGCGTACACATCCAGTTCGCCAGACTCAAGGCGGGTGATGCCGGCAGCCGAGTTGGGCTCTTCGACCACAATCACCGAATCCACCCAGGCTCCCTTGCGGGTCACCGGCACCGGCGTGGGGGTTACCTCGACGACCTGGGTCGCAACGACGGTCTTTTCCACCTCAACAGTCTGGACGACCGTCTCGCCTGGC
>DAOTYG010000316.1:0-8678 GCA_034435155.1 Anaerolineae bacterium
GTCTGCGACCCCGTGCCCGGCGGCAAAAATGTGCTCGCGCCGGGTCTGCGACCCCGTGCCCGGCGGCAAAAATGTGCTCGCGCCGGGTCTGCGACCCCGTGCCCGGCGGCAAAAATGTGCTCGCGCGGGGTCTGCGACCCCGTGCCCGGCGGCAAAAATGTGCTCGCGCCGGGTCTGCGTCCCTGTGCCCGGCGGCGGGTGACACTCCTGGTGGTCGCCGCCGCGAGCATGAACATCGCACACCTCGCTTTGCAGGCCCCAAGGATAAATCTGCTGCTCCCACAGCAGGGGGAAGAAGGTTTTTAGGGATATGGCGACGGCTTCACCGTCGCCATATTTCACTTTCTGGGGGTTAGGGAGGAAGGGGACCCCTGGTGGGCCTGGAGTTTCTCATCGGAGTGACTGGCCGGGCCGAGGCTGGCGGTTGAAGCCGCTGCTTCAGGGGCGCCCGCGCGTAGTAACTCATAAGTACCCCAATTTGGCCCAAATTAGCGGTGACGCTCTCCTTGTGGTAGACTATAGGTTGATCAATCACCAACGAAGGAGGTGCGTCACCATGGCTAAGTCTACCACAAAGAGACATCGTTGTCGATTCTCTGCCCGGGCCAGTTTGATCGGCCTTGGCATCGAGTTCTCCAGGCGTCAGGTATGGGCTCCCATCAAGTAAAGGGTCCAAATCCGGCAGAAAACCGTGATTCACACTCCCATAGACAAGCTCCAAGACGCTTTCATCGGTATGCTGGCCGGAGCCCAGGGGCTGGTGGAAACGAACAAACGGGTGCGTCCCGATCGGGTTCTGCAAGCGGCTTTTGACCGCCAGGGGTGTGCGGAACAATCGACTATCAGCGAGACCCTGAACGCCTGTACGGAAGAGAATGTAACCCAACTGAAGGAAGCTCTCCAGGTCATCTATCGCCAGCACAGTGCCGGATACCGCCACAACTATCAGGAGCGGTTTCAACTCTTGGATGCCGACACCAGCGGCATGCCAGCGGGCAAGAAAGCGGAACTGTCCACCAAGGGCTATTTTCCCCGCCAGCGCAATCGGCGGGGGCGACAACTGGCCCGTGTGGTGGCCTCGTGGTATGATGAAATCGTGGTGGATCAGTTCTATGCGGGCAAAGTCCAACTCACTCAGGCTTTGCAGCCCCTCATCCTGGCGGCTGAAGAGGTCCTGGAACTGGACGAAGCCAGGCGTCGTCGCACCGTCCTGCGCATTGACGCTGGAGGCGAGAGCGAAGATGACGTCAACTGGGTCCTGGAGCGGGACTACCATCTCTTGGTCAAGGACTACTCCACGAAACGAACTACCCGCCTGGCCAAAAGTGTCCAGACCTGGTATCCTGACAAAGATCCCTGGGCGAGAAGTGGGCCTGGTCACCCAGCCCCACCCCTATGCTCGTCCTACGGTGCAGATAGCTGCCCGCTCCCGCAAGAAGAATGGGCAGTGGTCCTATGCCGTGCTGATCTGTACCCTCTCTCCGCAGGAGATTCTGGCTCTGATGGGCCAACCGGCGGAGCTCGCCGAGGACAGAGGGAGGGTGTTGTTAGCCTACGTGCACTGCTACGATGACCGGGGCGGCGGTGTCGAGACACAGGTCAAAGGGGACCGACAGGGTTTGGGCCTGACCAAACGGAACAAGAAGTTCACGGCTCAACAGGTCCTGATGCTGCTGGGCAGCCTGGCGCACAACGTGACCATCTGGGCTCGCCACTGGTTGGCCCAGACCAGCCACAAGCTGCGAGAATTAGGCATCCTGCGCATGGTTCGGGATGCTTTCCAGATCAGAGGCCACATTGCATTGGATCAATAGGTACTTATGAGTTACTACGGCCGTTTTATGCCCCCGCAGGGTTCTTTCAAAAAGACCTCTTTGGGGGTTTTTCCCTCCCGCGCCGCGCGGCCGGGGCCAGAACCACATAGCTTATACCTGGGATCTGCGGTTCGAGGCCACGAGCCAGCAGCAGTGAATAGAATGTTGTTATCAGGTTTACCTGGCGCACTTTGAAAGAACCATGCTTTCTGCAAAAACGACACTTGCCGTCAATCCCTTCATCCGGTATAATATACTGGCGCGCGATGAGCCTTGATTGAATCCGTAGACTTGCAGGGATATATAACGTGCTCAAGCGTAAACAAATCTTGCTCATCGGCCGTGCTGACCCCCAGGCCGGCATCCCATATCAGGCTCTATCCCGGCGTGCTTATCACGTCACCGTGATGGCCGATACCGGGGAGGTTGGGCAGCGATTGTGTCAGGACCCGCCCGACCTGGTGCTTCTGGATGCCACCGGGCCTCAGAGTGATGTCCAGGCCGTCTGTACGGCGTTGCAAGCCCAGGACCCACCTGTCCCCGTGGTCATCCTGGCCCGCTCCGAGCCGCATAGCCGCCAATTGAGTCGGCTATGCGCCCGGCTGCCATTAAGCGTGGTGCTGATCAGACCTTGTAGCCCTACCGACTTGAAAGTGGCGGTCAGCAAGTTAATCCGCAAGGTCTGGCAACAACGGCACCGCCGCTCGGCCGTGTTACAGGTTGGGCCCCTGACCCTGGACCTGGTTCATCGTCGGGCGAGCAAGGATGGCCAACCGCTGGACCTCACACCCAAGCAATATGACCTGCTGGCCTTACTGGTGCGTCGAGCGGGCCAGATCGTGAGCCGGCGAACGATCATGGAGGAGATCTGGCAGACCAACTGGCTGGGCGATACGCGGACCCTGGACGTGCATATTCGTATGCTCCGGCAATGTATTGAGGATGATCCGTCGCAGCCGCGTTGGATTCGCACGGTGCGCGGTCGGGGTTATGTGTTCCACGTGCCGGAGCCGGATACGGAGGGAAAAGCATGAGTGCACCAGAACCAGGCCCCGGCCTGGTTCAGGTTTATACCGGCGATGGCCGGGGCAAGACGACGAGCGCGTTAGGGCAGGCGCTCCGCGCGGCCGGCCACGGCCTGCCCGTTTACATCATCCAGTTCATGAAGGGCTGGCCCCACTATGGTGAACTGGCCGCCTTGCAACATCAACCCGGCATCACCCTGCGTCAGTTCGGCCGGGCCGGGTTCGTGGACCGCCAGCACCCTGAGCCGATTGATGTGCAGATGGCCCAGGAGGCCCTGGCACACGCCCGCCAGGTAGTGCAGACCGGCGCCCATAGCCTGGTCATCCTGGACGAGATCAACGTGGCCCTGGACTGGGGGTTGGTGGCCCTGGAGGACGTGCTCCACCTCATTGCTGAGCGACCCCGGCACGTGGAGTTGGTGCTCACCGGGCGCGGCGCGCCAGCCGAACTCATCGCCGTCGCCGACCTGGTTACAGAGATGCGGGAGATCAAACACCCATATCAGCAGGGAATTGTGAGCCGGAGAGGGATAGACTACTGAAACAGTATTTCGTATTGCGTATTCCGTGCTCATACCACGTCCACACGCAATACGAAATACGCAATACGAGACGGGAGGAGACATGAACGACGTGAAATTGGGCGTGATCGGCGGCAGCGGGGTCTATGAGATGGAGGCATTGACCGAGGTTGAGGAGGTGCGGCTCACCACCCCCTTTGGTGAACCATCCGATGCTTACATCGTGGGCACGCTGGCCGGGATGCGCGTGGCTTTTCTGCCTCGACATGGCCGGGGTCACCGGCACATGCCCACAGAAGTGAACTCCCAGGCCAACATCTGGGGGTTCAAGCTGCTGGGCGTGGAATGGCTCATCTCCATCACCGCCTGTGGCAGCCTGCGCGAGGACTATGCCCCGCGCGACATCGTGATCCCAGACCAGCTATTCGACCACACCCGCCTGCGGCACAGGCATACCTTCTTTGGCCAGGGCCTGGTGGTCCATATCGGGCTGGCGGACCCGTTCTGCCCGGAGTTGAGCGCGGCCCTTTATCAGGCGGTGCGGCGAACGCCGGCCACAGTCCACCGGGGCGGGACGTTCATCACCATTGAAGGACCACGCTTCTCTACCAGGGGTGAATCGCGCATCTACCGCCAATGGGGCTGTGACATCATCGGCATGACCGCCGTGCCGGAGGCTCAACTGGCCCGCGAGGCCGAGATCTGCTACGCGGCCATGGCTCACGTGACAGACTATGACGTCTGGCATGAGACGGCCGAACCCGTTACCGTGGAAGCCGTCATCCGTAACCTGCAGGCCAACGCTGAGGTGGCCAAGCAGGGGGTCCAAAACCTGATCCCGTTGCTGCCAGCCCGGCGTACCTGCGAGTGTGCCCACGCCCTCCGTGACGCCATCATCACGCAACGGGATCTCATTCCGGCAGAGGTGCGCCAGAGACTGGCGCCGCTTATTGGCAAGTACCTGTAGCGGATTGCGGATTGCAGATCGGGAGCCATGCGGGCTACGTGTCCGGTTTTGACCTGGGGATTTCTGGTCTTCCCTATCGCCCTGGCCCTCCTGGGATTGGCCGTTGTCGAGCTGGTCTTTCAGGAGGGCCTGTCTTTGGGCGCGTTGTTGCCGGGCCTGGTCTTTGCCCTCGGTCTGCTGCTCACCCAGGCTGGCCTGGCGCTCCTCTCAGTGCGCCGACCACTTTTCCCCAACGCTCTGGGTGGCTATGGTGATCCCCTGTTGTTCCCCCTGGTTGCCGTGCTCACGGCCCTGGGCCTGGTGATGGTCCGCCGCCTGGCGCCGGACCTCCTGTGGGCGCAGACCACCTGGGCGCTCATGGGACTGGGGATCATGCTGGCCGTGGTGTTCTACCTGCGCCAGCCAGCGCGCCTGCGGCGGTACAAGTATACCTGGGTGCTGCTGGGGTTGGTCTTGATGGTGTTGACCCTGGTGGTGGGCGTGGCTCCCAGTGGCAGCGGGCCACGCCTCTGGCTCACCCTGGGCGATTTCTACTTCCAGCCCTCCGAGTTGCTTAAAGTACTGCTGGCGGTCTTTTTCGCTGGCTATCTGGCCGAGAAGAGCGAGTTGCTGACCCAGGCTGGCATTCGGCTGGGCCCTCTGCGCCTGCCCTCACCGGCCTATGTGGGACCTCTGGTCGTGATGTGGGGCCTGAGCATGGCTTTGCTGGTCTGGCAACGTGACCTGGGGGCAGCTTTGCTGTTCCTGGCCGTCTTTCTGACGATGCTCTACGTCGCCACGGGCCGGCTGGCCTATGTGCTCGGTGGGTTGTTCCTGTTTCTGGCCGGGGCCGGAGCCGCCTATCTCCTCTTCGATCATGTGCGTGTGCGCGCCGACATCTGGCTGAACCCGTGGGCCAGGAGCCAGAGCGAGGGCTATCAGATCGTGCAGGGCCTTATCGCCCTGGCCGCTGGTGGGTTGTTCGGCACCGGCCTGGGCCGGGGTTACCCCGGCTATATTCCATTTGTCCACACCGATTATGTCTTTGCCGCCCTGGGCGAGGAACTGGGACTGGCCGGCCTGATCGCCCTGCTGGCGCTGTATGCCCTGTTGGTCGGCCGGGGCCTGCGGATCGCGTTGCACGCGGCGCAGCCCTTCGAGGTCCTGTTGGCTACCGGCCTCACCAGCATCCTGGGTCTGCAAACCCTCACCATCGTCGCTGGCGTCTTGCGTCTCATTCCCCTCACCGGCATTACCCTGCCCTTCATCTCCTATGGCGGCAGTTCGTTGGTCATCAGCTATCTGACCGTGGGTCTGTTGCTATGCCTGTCGGCCGCCGGATCAGACGCCCCGGTGAGGGGGAGAGCGGATCTATACCAGCGAGTGCATCGCCTGGCTGCTTTCATCCTGCCGAGTTTCCTGGCCCTGGCGATGGTCTTGCCCTACTGGCAGGTCTGGCACGCCTCGGGTCTCCTGGCCCGGCCTGATAACCCCCGCCGCGTGGAGGCCCTGCGTCGCACCCAGCGCGGTCGCATCCTGGACGCCCAGGGCGCGGTATTGGCTTACACCGAGTTCGACCAGGTCGGCCGGGCGATGCCCACCCGGCGCGTCTATCCGTACCCCCCACTGGCAACCACTGTGGGCTACGCCAGCTTTCGCCACGGCAGCATGGGCCTGGAGCGCGCCCTGGACGACGCACTCATGGGCCGGTTGCGACCCATGACCACCTGGGAACGGTTCTGGGATAGCGTGGTGGGGCGGCCCCCGGCCGGTGAGGATGTCAACGTGACCCTGAACCTGAACCTCCAACGAGTGGCCGATGACGCGCTGGGCGAACAGGCCGGCGTGGTCTTGATCCTGGACGCGCGCGATGGGCGCGTGCTGGCTTTGGCCTCGCACCCGGCCTATGACCCCAACCGGGTGGATGACGACTGGGAGTTATTGGGCCAGGACAGAAGACGCCCTATGCTGAACCGGGCCACCGAGGGCCTGTATCCGCCGGGTTCGTTGATGCAACTGGTCACGTTGGCCTCCGCCCTGGACGCCGGCCTGCTTGCCCCCACCGCCACCCTCACGACTACCGACACGTTCCTGGCCGGTGAAGTCACGTTGCACTGTCCCGACCATGCCCGGCACACGGACCTGGCCACTGCCCTGGCCGACGGTTGCCCGGTGACGTTCGCGCGGCTGGGGCTGGAGCTGGGACCGGCGCGCTGGAGCGCCGGAGCACGCCGACTGGGGCTGGGCATACGCCTGCCGTTTGAGCTGCCCACGCTGGCCGGCCAGTTGACGGACTCGCGGGAGTCGCTGAATGACCCGCCGACCCTGGCCCGGGCTGCGGCTGGGGATGGGCCGACTGTGACGCCGTTACAGGTGGCCCAGGCGGCGCTGGCCCTGGCCGGACCGGGCGTCCCACATCTGACGCCGGGCACCCCGGCCCCGGCGACGCCGGCCATATCGCCAGAGACGGCTGTGGCCCTGCGCCGTCTGCTGGTCCAGGCCACGTTGCGCCAGGGCGTGTTGAGCGGTAGCGACGTCGCCGGCCTGTTGGTCACCGCGCCCACCCCGGCCGGCGGCGCGCCGGACGCCTGGTTCGTGGGGCTGACCCCGGCCGGGAACCCCCGGTACGTGGTGGTGGTGCTGGTGGAACAGGCCGGCCCGGCGAAGCAGATAGCCGCGCCTGTCGCCCGGCGCGTGCTATCTGTCCTGTCAGGCGGCTCCGTAACTGCTCCACCATCGGTGCTGTCCACACCTGACCACCGATGATAGACCACCGACCGCCGCTCAACTGCGATGATCCGTTGGCGGTGGTCAATAGGGAACGTAACTGTTCCCCCTCTCCCTGACGCCCACCCGGGGCCCTCATAGGGAGGGGGACGATTACCAGACTGGGGGCCTATTTTCGTCGGGGTGTGTAACTGCTTACCCTCCCGCAGGTTTGGGCGCTGCATCGGTTGCCAGCGCCGTTCTAACCTGCGGGAGGTTCAGGGTAGACAGTCACCGGGGTGTGAGCGAGCCACAGTCGGCCGTCGGCGGTCTATTGGCAGGGGGAAAGAAAATGGAAGGTCAGAAAACGACGACCTCAGAGCCGGTCTGGACCTATCGCGGCTACCAGTTGCGGCCCAGCGAGTTCACCACGGCCATGGTCCACTTCTTCCGGGCCGAGGTGCAGCGGGCCAACGTCTGGCGTCAGCGGCTGGACACCACCACCAACTGGGCCGTGGTCACTGCCGGGGCGGCGATCAGCTTCTCCTTCGGTCAGCCGCAGGGGCATCACGGGGTCATTATCCTGAGCATCCTGCTGGTCACCCTGTTCCTGTACATCGAGGCTCGCCGCTATCGCTACTATGAGCTGTGGAGCGCGCGTGTCCGGCTGCTGGAGACCGATTTTTTCGCCGCCATGCTGGTGCCACCGTTCCACCCGGCACCAGATTGGGCGGAAAGTCTGGCGGAAAGCCTGTTGCACCCCACGTTCCCGATCTCGATCTGGGAGGCCCTGGGGCGGCGTTTTCGGCGCAATTACTTTTGGTTGTACCTGGTGTTAGACCTGGCCTGGCTGGCGAAGAACTGGCTCTCGCCTGCGCCTGCCGCATCCAGGGCCGAGTTCGTCGCGCGTTGCGCGATTGGGGGCGTGCCCGGCGAGATCGTGCTGCTGGCCGGCCTGGCGTTCAACGCCGCCCTGCTGCTCCTGGGCTTGCTCACCGTGGGCCTGCAACAGGCTACCGGCGAGGTGCTGCCCCGTTACGACTTTTCCCCCCTGCCCGGCTGGCCGGAGCGGCCGCCGGCCGGCCGGTCCCTGCGGGCCTGGTTCCGGCCCCACCGCCAGCGGCAGCAGCTCCTGGCCCTCATCGTCACCGACCGCGCGCCCGCCGTGGCGGAACGCATCCTGCGGGAGATGCGCCGGGGTGTGACGGCCCTGGCCGGCACCGGGATGTACACCGGGCAGTCCCACACCGTCCTGATGTGCGCCCTGACGGTAACCGAAGTGCCCACCCTCAAGGCTCTGGTCCGCAACGAGGACCCCGGCGCCTTTGTCATCGTGACCCCGGTCCAGGAAGTGCTGGGCAAAGGGTTCCAGCCCTTGCAAGAAGAACCATGAAAACGGCCCTCCTGCCCGGGGCGACCGCGAGGGTCGCCCTGGCGTGAGACCTTTTTTCGGTAGAGTTTCCCACCCAGTCACCCAGTCCGGCCTGGGCCGGGAGCCTGGGCCTGGCGCGCGGAGCGCACCCCGTAGGATGAAAATTTGCTGCGCGACCGTGCTCGCGCGGGGTGTGCCACCCCTTGCCTCGTGCCCACGCTCAGCGTGGGCACGAGGCAGACGAGACGGCCCTGACCGCGCGACCCGGCGTTTCGCACCCACGCAGAGCGTGGG
>DAOTYG010000317.1:0-4340 GCA_034435155.1 Anaerolineae bacterium
TCCCGCAGGTTTGGGCGCAATGACTGGACCAGACGCCGGTAGGCGCGCCCAGGTCCGGCAGCATCGGTTGCCAGCCCCTTTCTAACCTGCGGGAGGGTTCAGGGTAGGCAGTTACCTCCTGCTGTGTATTTTTTTGTGATAAAATGTTATAATCAATTCTAACAACCGTATTGACAAATCCTTCGAGATCGGTTATAATACGGCCATGAGCGATTTGCTGACGGTGCATGACCTCCAGGGGCTGCTCCAGGTGGACCGGGTGACGGTCTACCGGATGATCAAGGACGGCCGGCTGCCCGCCTTCAAGGTGGGCGGGCAGTGGCGTTTCTCCCAACCCGAGATTGACGCCTGGCTGCGGGAGCAACGGGCCGGCCTGGAGGTCGCCGGGCTGTCCCCTGCCACTGAAGAGCCACAACACGCTTCCCACGCCCTCCCCCTGTCTTGCGTCCAGGCCGTTCAGGCCATCTATGCCGAGGCGCTGGACATCGCCGCCATCACCACCGGGCCGGACGGCACCCCCCTGACTGCGATCAGCAACTCCTGTGCGTTCTGCGACCTGGTGTTGTCCACCGTCGAGGGGCGTCGCCGGTGCGCGGTCTCCTGGCGGCCGCCGGCCGGCGCTCCCCAACCCTCATCTTTGCGCACCTGCCACGCTGGCCTGCTCTGTGTCAGCGCGCCGGTCCTGGTGGGCGACCAGCGCATCGCCGGCGTCGCCGGATGCCAGTTCGTGGCTCAGTCCCCGACTGGTGGACCGGATACCGCCTGGCAGTCCCGTCTGCCGGCGTTGGCCGCCACGCTGGGGCTGGAGGAGCGCGACCTGCGGGCAGTGGCCGGGAGCGTGCGCGCGCTGCCCCCAGGCCAACTGCTCCGCGTCCCGCGCCTGCTAGGGCAAGTCGCCGCCACCTTTGCTGAGATCGGCCAGGAGCGGCTCAAGCTCGTCGGCCGCCTCCAGCGTATCGCTGAGATGACTCAGGTATAAAACATTCTTTTAGGAGGAAACAATGGCTGAAGAAACCAAGAAATGCTCTATCGTCGTGTTTAGCGGCGACATGGACAAGGTCTTTGCCGCGTTCATCATCGCCACCACCGCCGCCGCCATGGGCCTGGAGACCTCCATGTTCTTCACCTTCTGGGGCCTCAAGGCCATCCAGAAGGGGAACCTCACTGGCAAGGGTCTCTTTGGCCGCATGATCGGGATCATGAACCGGGGCGGCATCAACACCATCGGCCCCTCACGGTTCAACTTCCTCGGTCTCGGCCGCTGGATGTTCAAAAAGATGATGCGGGATAAAGGGGTCACGCCCCTGGCCGAGTTGCGCCAGACCGCCATTGACCTGGGGGTCAAGCTCCTGGCCTGCCAGATGAGCCTGGACGTGATGGAGATCCGCCGCGAGGACCTGATTGATGAGGTAACGGACTGCGTGGGGGCTGCCACCTACGTGGCCGATGCCATGAACGCGGACATCACCCTATTCATCTAGCCGACCGCCGACGACGACCGCCGACGGCAGACCGCTGACCACTGTCAGTGGTCTGCCGTCGGAGCGATAAAAAACACTCTCAATACATAGAAAGGGGAACACCATGACCGAGTTTACCGTAGCCCGGACCCTGGACGCGCGGGGTTTGAATTGCCCCATGCCGGTGGTCAAGACCAGCAAGGAGATCAAAGAAGTCGCAGTGGGCGACGTACTGGAAGTGCTGGCTACCGATCCCGGCTCCATGGCCGACATCACCGCCTGGGCCAAGAGCACTGGCAACGAGCTGCTCAAGTCCGAAAAGGGCGCCGGCGTCTTCAAGTTCTACATCCGCCGGGTCAAGTAGCGTGGTAGCACAGGCTCAAGCCTGTGCTACGACGTTCACCCCACGGAGGCTGCTGATGGAGTATATCGCCTTCATCTTTTACTATGTCACCCCCTACATCGCCGTGCTCGTCTTCTGCGGCGGGATCGCGCTTCAACTGTACCGCTGGAGCCGTGTGAACCCGATGCCGGCGCATCTCTCCCTGTTTCCCCGTCCGCAAGGTCCCCTGGCTCGCCTGATGGACGCGCTGGTGGATATGTTCACCCTCAAAGGGCTGCTCCGGGTAAACAAGCCCCTGTGGGCCGGCGGGTTCATCATGCACCTGGGGTTGTTGCTCATCCTGGGAGGCCACCTTCGCGCTTTTACCGACTTTTACCCTCTCTGGGACCTGCTAGGCTGGGGGCCGGAGCAGGTACATCTGTTCTCAGCCGTGGCCGGGACCATCGCCGGGGCGCTGTTCACCATCCCCCTGTTTTACCTCCTGGCCCGCCGCTGGAGCGGTCCGGTCAAATGGCTCTCCACGCCGGAGGACTATTTCGTGCTGTTCCTGCTCATCGGGATCGCCTTGACCGGGTTCCACATGCGCCTGCTGGTAGACGTGCAGGTGGAGGACCTGCACCGCTTTTTCGGCGGGTTGGCGTTGTTCAACTGGCAACCGCCCCCGGCCAGCGCCGGCGATTCGTTCATCTTTCACTTTGCCTTTGTGCAGGCGTTGATGGTGTATTTTCCCTTCAGCAAGCTGATGCACACCATCGGCGCGTTGTTCGCCAAGCTGGTAGCCCGGAGCTAGGGAGGACACAATGCTAGACAAGTTCATCGCCACGATCCGCGGCCGCATCACCCGGCCGTTGCGCTACTACGAAGACATCTGCGTGCGCTGCGGAGCCTGTATAGATGCCTGTCACTTTTACGTGGCCTCCAGGGACCCGGCTCACATCCCGGCCTATCGCATGGCGTTGGTCAAAAAGCTCACCCAGACCGGGGGCGGTGCGGCCGGCCTCTGGTATCACGATGGCTGGCAGGCCGGCGATTTTTCTGACGAGGAGCTGGAACGTGCCATCTGGGAATGCACCGGTTGCCGTCGCTGCGCCGTCTTTTGCCCCTTCAACCTGGACACTGGCCTGTTGGTGAGTGCCGGTCGCTATTCGCTGCTGCAAGAGGGCATCGGCCCCACGATGATCGGCGAGATCGGCGACGCCGAGGTCAGCAAGGGTGAGATCGTGGAGGCCATCAAGGACTTTTACGTCGAGCAGGCCCAGGAACTGGCGGGGCGACTGCAAGAAGAATGGGCGCCCGGCATCCAGATCCCGGTGGAAAAAGAGGGCGCGCGGGTTTTGTACGTGCCCCTGGTGGGCGAGCACGCCCTGGTGCCGGCCGCCAAGATCTTTCACGCCGCCGGCGAGGACTGGACCATGAGCCTGTTCACTGCCACCAACCACTCCTTCTTTGTGGGCGACACGGAGAAGGCCAAACAGGCCGCCCACTGGATCGTGGAGGAGGCCCGCCGCCTGGGCGTCCAGGCCATCGTCTACCCGGAATGCGGCCACGCCACCCGCACCCTGTTGAGCTACTTTGAGGCCTGGTTCGGCGAGGAGATCGCCGGCATCGAGCGGGTCAGCATCGTCAGGCTGGTGGCGCAGTACCTGGCCGAGGGCCGCATCCGCGTCCGGCCCGGCATGTTTGACGTGCCGCTCACCTACCATGACCCGTGCAATCTGGGCCGCAACGCCGGTCTGTTCGAGGAGCCGCGCCAACTCATCCGCGCTGTCGCCACCGATTTCCGGGAGATGACGCCGAACCGGGCGCTGAACTGGTGCTGCGGCGGGGGCGGCGGCCTGATCGCGGCCATGGAGATGAAGGAGGTGCGGATGAAGGCCGGGCGACCAAAGGCCGACCAGATCCGTCAGACCGGTGCCCGCTGGGTGGTGACCGCCTGCGAGAACTGCAAGACCCAGTTGGCGGACCTGAACGAGCACTATGAGTTGGGCGTGGAGATCAAAGGGGTGACTGACCTGGTCGCCGAGGCCCTGGTGGTATGATGAATGAAGTGCCTGGCACTTCAAAAGGAGGTGTGCACATGAGCGAGCACAAGGGCGAACGCCGGACTGATGCCTGGCCCTGGGAGCAGGCCCTCATTGACGATTACTATGATTATCGCTGTCATCAGGTGATGGAACCACTCTGCGAGACGTTCCGGCGCTGGAAGGCCGGCGAGTTGAGCCACGCCGACGTGGACCGCGCCATCGAGCGGGCCTACCAGCAGCGATGCACGATGCACAACCTGTTCGACCAGCGGCCGGACCGCACCGTGGCCCTCATCCGGCTCTGGGACCCGGAGTGGTTCGACGCCTGGGTGGAGAAGCACCGCCCGCCGCGCGAGCAGGTGATGGCCGCCAGCGGCAGCTTCTGATCGTTGGTCCGCATCACAAGGCGAGGAGTGACTCAGGTCATTTCTCGCCTTTTTTGCCCCTCACCCCCCCTTTGCCCCCCCTCTCCCCTGGCCGTAAGGCCAGGGGAGAGGGGGGACAAAGGGGGGG
>DAOTYG010000318.1:0-4196 GCA_034435155.1 Anaerolineae bacterium
AGGCCGACCCGCCCTTGAGATAGATGCACCAATCATCGCCGCCGTGCAGGCGATTGCCGACGATGTGGCCGTGCTGCACGGCGACGAAATCAACGGCGTTCTCGTAGGCGTTGGCGATGTCGCTGTCCTCGATATAGACGTAGCGGCTCTGGTTGATCTTGACCGTCTCGTGGGCGTTGTGGGCGCTGCCGCCGTCCATCGTCGTGCCGCGGATCAGCAGGTGGTCGCACTGCTCGCAATGAAAGAGATCGCCGTCGGTGGTCAGCGTCAGGTTGATCAGGTACAGGTAGTGCGTGTCGTAGATGTTGACAAAGCCGTGCAGGTGGGCCAAGCCCGGCGCGTCGGCAGATTGGATCAGGATGGGGCAATCGGCCGTGCCGTAGCGCGATTCCCAATAGGTGGGCAAGTCGGTGTCCGGGTAGTCGCCGGCCACCAGCAGGAGGCGGTAGCCGGTGGTGGTGAGCGGTGTGCCCTGGGGGATGCGGCTCCACGCCTCGTTGATGGTGCGCAGCGCCGCGCTCCGGCTGCCGCCGGTGTTGGCGTCGTTCCCGTTGAGCGGGTCCACCCACAAGTCTTGCAGCGTCGGATTGCCCATATCGTAGGCGTTAGAGGTCGTCGTTGAAGGAATGCCGGGGGGAACGGGGGTCATCGCCTTGTCCACTGCCGGCGGACCGGCGGTTCCCGATGGCGCCGGCTCGTCGGCACGCGGAACGGAGAACGGCGTGCATCCAACGAGAATCAAGATCACGATGATGGGACCAAGCCACAAGGGCCTGTTCATGCTGTTCCTTTCCGGTCAGAGCGGTTTCCATGGCAACCTGCCCCTACCTGGCCACGACCTCCTGGATCTGCACGCTGGTTGCGCCTTTTTCCACAGCCGCGATGATGTTGAGTTGTTGCGCTCCCTTGACCCAGGAACCCATTCCCGGCAGTGCGCCGTCATCCTTGCGTGCCCAACCCTCTTTGGCCAACAACTCATGGTAGGTGACGATGACATCGTTTGGCGACAAACCGGTCTGGAAATTCGTGATGATGTCCAGATGCTGGCAATTTCTGGCATCGGGCAGCAGAGGAAATGCGAGTTTCTGGGGATCGCATTGGAGATAGTCCGGCACCTGGGACGGTTGGCCGACTCCAGGGCCGGCCGTGGTGGGAACCGCGCCGCCGGCGCCAGGGCTGCCGCCTGGAGCCGGGCCGGTCGAACCGGCGATGCCGCACGCCAACAAAAGCATCCCCGCGAACACCGGCAGGATGAACCGGCCGGCAGGTCGTGTGTTCATGTTTTCCTCCTCTCGGCCTTGCGCCCTCGCGCAGGCTGAAGCCTGAGGGGTCAGAAATTGCGCAGCACCAGCGGCAGGAAGACCCGGTTGCCCCACAGGAAGCCAAAAACATCGGTGGGATACCCGCTGTAATGGTCATTGTACGCCACCAGGTAATCGCCCAGCGGCCCGGCGGCGACGGCCGGATAGTCCGGGTCCAGGCCATCGGGCTGGGACGCGGCGTAGGGTCCCAAGGCGCCGCCTGTGGTGACCGTGCGCGCCTGGATAACCCCCCCGTACCGCCAGGCGACCAGAAACTCGTGGGTGTTCTCGTTGCCGGCTACGGCGCTGGCGCGGACCAGATCGTTGTTGCCGGAGGGGCTGATGATGATCCCGTCGTGGATTGCGCCGGCATCGGTCAACAACTGGCCGGCGATGTGCTTGACCCCGCTATAGTTGAGGCTGCAGGTGACCAGGTAGTCGCCCGCGCCGGAGGGCCGGGACACCCAGGCGACGGCCGCCCCCATCTCGTCGTCTGACGTAAAGTGGATGGGGAAATTGGGGCCTTCCAGGTGCGCCCCGCCGAACATCCCGATCCGCTGACCCATGATGTCGTGGGCTGAGAAGGTGCTGTCGTACCGCTCCCAGACCACCAGGAACTCGTCCCAGGCCCGGCTGTAGGCCACGTCCGGCCAGCTCGGCTCGACGTACTCTTGTAGTCCGGTGATTTCCAGGATCGGGCCGAGGGTGCTGCCATCGCCGGACAGGGTGCGGGCCTCGATACCCATCTTGCCGATCTGAGAACTGTTCCAGACTACCAGATACTCGCCGCTTTGGGTAGAATAGGCCACCGCCGGGGCGAAATACCCTGTCGTCGTCGTGGAATACGCAAAAGTGAGCTGCGTCCCGAGCGGCGAACCGAAGCCATCGAGGCGCATTCCGTGGATCCCCTGGGGGCCCGATGTTCCGGCTATGGAGTCAAAGACCACCAGGTACTCGTTGCGGGCCGGGTTGTAGGCCACGTCGGGCAATGCGTTTCGGCCGACGAACGCCGGGATGAGGAATCGGGAGCCGATCAACGCGCCACTGTGCGAAACGAACTGCCCGTAAATGTTATACTGGTCGGGGCTGTCGAGTCGCATCCAGACCACCAGATACTCATGCCAATTGCTGTTGTAGGCCACAGATGGATACCACTCTCCCTCGTCAGAGGTGCTGACGGGGCTGATGGGGAATCGCTGGCCGATGGGACTGCCGCCAGCCTGCGCCAGACCCCCGGTCGTCAATAGCAGGGTCAGGATCATAAGTAAAACGCTCTTGATGTTCATAGGTCCTCCTTTCGCGCAGGCTCTCCTCAGTTCAGACCGTCAGAGCACTTTACTAACTGCACGTCAAAATTTCCAGATTCACCGCAGAGACGCGGAGTTCGCAGAGGTTTACAGCGGTCTTCCCGGCGTTCTCTGCGCCTCTGCGGTGATCCAGTGGCCGACCTGTCGAGTCATGCCGGAAAATTCAGCGTGTGCCTGGCATATCTGGCGCAGGTCCTTTTGCAGCGATCTCGCCGAGCGCGGCGGCGATGATCTCGCCTACTTGCGATAGCTCGTGGAAGTAGAATTTCTTGTCCGCGCCCAACAGCTCGACCGAGCCGCGCCACTCGCCGGCGTTGGATGTGGCCTCGTCAGGTTCCCACCACAAGCGCACGATAAAAACCGGGCGGAGGGTCAATTCGGACAGGCTTTGGGTCTCGGTCATGGCCCTATCATAGCACAATGACCGTCCGAAAATCGTCCGGCCGGCGTCCGAGGGAGGGGAAATTTGAGACTCTACTGAAAAAAGGGGTTCTAACCACGAAGGACACCAAGGACACAAAGGATACAAAGGGCCTGCAAGGACAGGTTCTAAAATAATCCTTCGCGTCCTTTGTGTCCTTTGTGGTTTACCTGCCACGAAGGACGCAAAGGACACAAAGGATACAAAGGGCCTGCAAGGGCAGGTTCTAAAATAATCCTTCGCGTCCTTTGTGTCCTTTGTGGTTTACCTGCCACGAAGGACACCAAGGACACAAAGGATACAAAGGGCCTGCAAGGACAGGTTCCAAAACAATCCTTCGTGTCCTTTGTGTCCTTTGTGGTTTACCTGCCACGAACGCGCAAGGCTATGCGCCGTTCAGCGGTATTGAATGACGAGGTGGGGGCGGCGGGTCGGGTCGGGGTGCTCGACAGTGTCCATCCAGTAGGGCGAACAGCCGGCCGGGGCTTCGACGACCATCAGCACGAGGCCATAGTTCCGGCCGCTCCGCCAGGAGGCCACGGCCGCCGTCAGGTCGAGGGTCAGTGGGCCGGGTTCCAAGACCGGCTGCTGGTCTACCGGCGAGGGGTCATAATCACTGCCGGGGCGCAGGCCCGGCTCGGCCCACGGCTGGCTGAAGGTGGCCGTGTCCGCATCCCACTCGCGCAGCAGGCGATAGGCGACAATGGTCACGGGCGGCCAGCCCAGTTGCCTGGTGCACAGATTGTCCGCTTCGAGGTACAGGTTCAGCCGCGCGCTTTCCACGCGGCTATGCGCGGGGAGCTGGCTCAGGTCGAAACGGAGCAGGGCATCGCTGACGATGGTGTTGGCCAGGTTCAGCCGGGCGGCGGGATAGCGGGCAAACGGCGCGCGCGGATTGACCAGGCCGCGCTCGTCGTGCAGGTCCACGTACAGCCACAGCGCGTCGAGGTCGCCCGCGCCGGTCGCGTCGGGCATGGAAGACAAAATCCACGTGTCCTGGACAAGCTGCGGGCCGGCGAGGGTCAACGTCTGGCGCGGATGGAACGGCCGCACGATCCAGATCACCGCCCCGGCCAGCGCGAGCAGCACGGCCAGAGCCGGAACCACCCAGCGGGCCCGCCGGCGGGCCGCGCGGACTGGCGTGGCGGGCGAAGGGGGCGCGTCGGG
>DAOTYG010000319.1:0-19313 GCA_034435155.1 Anaerolineae bacterium
GGGGGTTGGCCGGGTGGCATAGGGGTAACCGTAGTAGGTGCTGACGATCTGGCCCAGCACCGGCCCGGCGTTCTGGGAACCGCCGCCACCACCTTCGAGAAAGACCACCACGCCGATCTCCGGGTTCTCATAAGGCGCATAACCCACCATCCAGGCATGAGTCGGTTTGCGTCCGGTCGCGTCTGGCACGCCGTACTCGGCGGTGCCGGTCTTGGCCGCCACGTTGATCTGCCACAGGTTCGCCCCATAGGCCGTGCCCCACATCACGCCCTCTCGCATACCCCGGCGCACCAGAGCCAGGTATTCATCGTTCACCGGGAGCTGGCGGATGATCTCCCGCCGGAAGGGCTGGACCACGTTGCCATCGGCATCGGTGATGTGGTGGACGATCTGGGGCTTGTAGAGCGTGCCCCCGTTGGCGATGGCTACGATAGCATTAAGGATCTGCAACGGCGTGACCAACACAAAGCCCTGGCCGATGGACATGTTGTATGTGTCACCGGTAACCCAGGGTTCGCCGCTCTTGTTCCAGGGTTGCGCCAGTTTCCATTCCGCGTTGGGGATCAGGCCCTGGCTCTCGCCCGGCAGGTCAACCCCGGTGCGATCCCCCAGGCCAAAGAGCCGGGCATAACGTTCCAGGCGGTCCAGCCCCAGGGGATTCCTGAACCAGTCTGTGCCGCCACCGATGGTATAGTAATAAATGTCGCAGGACATGGAGATGGAATTGACCAGGTTTACATCATGATGCCCATAACGATTCCAGCAGTAGAACGTCCAATACTTGTCCGGCACGTATTTGTCGGCCACGGACATGGTGCCGCCGCAAAAGATGCGGGTATTCGGGCGCACCACGTTCTCCTGTAACGCCGCAGCGGCAAAGATGGGCTTGATCGTGGAGCCGGGGGGATAGGTCCCGCTGATGGCATGGTTCACCAGGGGACGTTGGGGGTCTTCTTGCAGCCGCTGATAATCGGCCGCCGAGATGCCGCCGGAGAACAGGTTGTTATCGTAGGTGGGCAGGCTCACTGAGGCCAGGATCTCGCCGGTGTGCACATTCATCACGATAGCCACCCCGGATTTGGCCTTGGATTTAGCGATCCCGGCCGCCAGGATCTCGGCCACGGCGGCCTGTAGCTTTGTGTCTATAGTCAGGTGGACGTTGTGCCCCGGCTGCGGTTGGACTTCGGTGCCGGGCACGGTGCGCAGCTCGCGCTCGCGGGAGTCCACCTCCACGATCCTGCTGCCTTTGACCCCGCGCAGCTCGTATTCGTAGCTCAGTTCCACGCCGGTGAGGCCGACGATGTCGTTGAGATCATAGCCCTGCGCCACATACTCGTCCGCGCGCTCGCCGGGGACACGGCCCACATAGCCCACCTGATGAGCGGTGAGGGCTCCATTCGGATACTCGCGGACGGATTCGATTTCCACCAGCACACCCGGCAGGCGATGACGCTGCTCCTCGATGATGAACGCGGTATCGCGGGGGACATTGGTTTTGATGATCACGGGGGAAAAGGGGGCTTTGAGCCGGCCCTCGTGGACCTTCTCACCGATCTCGGCCGGGGGCATCTGGAGCAGATCAGCCAGTTGCAAGATCAGCTCCTCTTCACCGGGGTCAGGCAGTTCGGCCGGCACGAGGGAGACGGTAAAGCTGGGGCGGTTCCGGGTGAGGAGGACCACGTTGCGATCATAGATCACGCCCCGGGTCGCCGGGATGAACCGCAGGCGCAGGCGGTTATCTTCTGCCAGTTTCTGATACCGCTGGCCCTCCACGATCTGCAATCGCCAGAGCTGGGTCAGCAATACCACCATGACCAGCACGATGGCGACGCGGAACAGGATGAACCGGATGCGTGTTCCTCGATCCATGCCGATCCTTTCCGAATACCTGTTACCACCGTAGCCTGTCTACCCTGAACCCTCCCGCAGGGTTAAACCTGCGGGAGGGTGGGCAGTCTTACCACCGCAATTGCCGGCCGCCCCCCACCAGGTGATTCAAGGCCAATACCAGGGGCCAGATCACGAAGGTGAGCAACACGTTAATGATGGCTGTGGGCAGGATAATTACCAGGAACGTATCCAGCAGCGCCATCTGCCAGCCGACCAGACTCAATAGAGCCATACACGCCAGATCATAGAGCAGCGATGTGCCCAGGACCAGGGCGGTGGGGAACAGGATATTGCTTCTGGAAAGGTTGACCTCGGCCAGGCCGGCCAACCAGGCCACCAGGGTGAGGGCCAGGGTGGAGACCCCCCACGGCCCGCCGGAGAGTATATCCAGGACCAGCCCGCCGATAACCCCCCACCAGATGCCCTCCAGGCCGCCACGCACGATGCTCCAGCATACCACCAGCAAGAGGACCAGGCTGGGCCGGATGCCCAAGACCGGCAGGGGCGGAACTGAAGATTGGAGGAGCGCGGCGCTGCCCAGGATCAACAGTCCCAGGTAGATATTGAGCGCCAGCCGCCCACGCCGGCTCATTCGCCCCCCAACTCCGTGGGCACAAAATTGCGGACGACCAGGACCTGCTCCAGACGATTAAAGTTCACGGCAGATTGGACCTCGGCCTCCTGAAACATCTCGATGTCCTTCTGGCGCACCTCCGTGACCCGGCCAATCAGCACACCCTTGGGGAAATTACCCCCCAGCCCGGAGGTCAGGATCAGGTCACCCACCTGCACCGATTCCCCCTGCGGGATGTAGCGCATGACCAATCGCCCGCCGACCTGGCCCTGCACCACGCCGGTGGTGCGCGAACGTTGGACCATCGCATTCACCGAGCTGCTCACATCGGTGATGAGCAAGACCCTGGCCCAATTGGGACCAACGGTGGAGATACGACCTACCAGGCCGCGCGGCGTCACCACGGTCATCTCAGCCCGCGTGCCATCCTGGCTGCCCTTGTTGATGATCAGGAAGCGTAAGAGGTTGGTGGGATCATGCCCCACCACTTCGGCCGGCAACAGGTCCAACTTGGGATGCGCCTGCTGGTAGCCCAGTTGCTCGCGCAGGAGCACATATTCACCTTCGATCTCGCGCAGGCGCACATTCTCGGCCTGCAAAGCATCCCGTTCGGCCTCCAACGCGGCGATCCGCTGGCGCAAGGACCCCAACTCGGCTATGGTCTCCAGGGCGCTCTGGCCCACTGCTACCCCTTCAGACAACCAACCCTGCACGGGGTTGAGCAGTTGCAAGACCATGCTCTCAGCGGGCGCCAGTTGCCCTCCCTGGTACAACCCGAACAACAACAGGCTCAACGCCAGGATGAGCAGGAGCATGATGGAGCGCCGGCGGGTCCAATGCATGGTCTCCTCATCGGATGGTCAGTTGACTATACGACTATCAGCGCGGTGCCGGTCCGCTCTGGACCTCGGCCAACACCTTGCGTAACGCCGGCAGGTCTTTTAGTACCTCACCGGCTCCTCGGACCACACAGGTCATGGGGTCATCGGCCACATAAACATGCATCTTGGTTTCGTGGGACAGGCGTTCGGCGATGCCCAGTAGCAGTGCTCCACCCCCGGCCAGGGCGATGCCGCTTTCCATCAGGTCGGCCACCAGCTCCGGCGGCGTCTCCTCCAGGGTATCTTTTACAGCCGCGACGATCTGGTCCACCGACCCGGCCAGGGCCTCCCGCAACTCCACACTGGAGACCTCGACCGACCGGGGCAGGCCGGTGATCAGGTCCCGGCCGCGTAGCGTGACCATCAGTTCTTCTTCCAGCGGATACGCGCTTCCGGCCTGGATCTTGGCGGCCTCGGCCATCCGCTCGCCGATGAGCAGGTTATACTTCTGGCGGGCATAGTTGATAATGTCCTCGTCCATCTCGTCACCGGCCACGCGGATGGAACGGCTCACCACGATGCCGCCCAGGGAGATCACCGCCACCTCGCTGGTCCCCCCGCCGATGTCCACGACCATGCTGCCCACGGAATCGGTGACGGGCAGGCCGGCCCCGATGGCGGCGGCCATCGGCTCCTCGATGAGATAGACCTCCCGGCAGCCAGCGTTGATCGCGGCATCGTGGACGGCGCGCTTCTCCACCTCGGTCACGCCGGAGGGGATGCCGATGACGGCCCGGGGACGCGGGACCAGGGCGAAGCGTTCATGCACCCGCCGGATAAAATACTGGATCATCTGCTCCGTGACGTCGAAATCCGAGATCACACCGTCACGCAGGGGACGGACGGCGACGATATGGGCCGGAGTCCGGCCCACCATGCGTTTGGCCTCTTCACCCACGGCCAGGACCTGGCGAGTTTTCTTATTGATCGCCACCACCGAAGGCTCGTTGATGATGATACCCTGATTACGGACCAGGACCAGCGTATTGGCCGTGCCCAGGTCCAGGCCGATGTCCCGGCTGAACAGACCCAGGAAAAAGTTGAGCGGGCTGAACAAGTTGGGTCCCTCCTCAGACAGTGATCAAACGTAACTGCCCGCCCCCCCCGCAGTTTGGGGTACTAACCTGCTGAAGGGTACAGGGCAGGCCTTTCAAGCACATTATACCACAAAGAGAGCACTGAAGAAAGCGTGCGGTGGGGAGCATTACACATTTGGGGACAACGGGCACCAGTAGCGATTATGCGCACTGGAGTCGAGCCTTCAGGCGGGTCTTGCGGGCACGAACCGGCTAAAGCCTCGACTCCAGAGCCATACTGTCCCCAACGCGATACGCTCACTGCGTTCCCCTGGCTGGCCGCCAGTCTCAGCTTGCCTTTCAGGGCGTCAACCGCTAAAACCTTGCTTCTGGCCCTCTGCAATCGCCCAGGTCCACGAGCTGACCATAGCCCCAACACAAAAACGGGGAGCAGCGGTTACCCTGGCAGGTAGGGTGAATCAGCCGGGCGGCTTCTTCACCCCACTGCGCGGGACCGACTGTCCCCCAGGCCGATAAGAGGTTGTTTAACCAATTCACCACAAAGGGTAACCACCTACCCTCCCGCAGGTTTGGGCGCATAGACCAGACGCCGCAGGCGCGCCCAGGTCTGGCTGCATCGGTTGCCAGCCCCTTTCTAACCTGCGGGAGGGTTCAGGGTAGGCAGTTACCACAAAGGCAAGAAGGCCCCCAGGCGCAAGATCATACCTTGTCCTTTGAGTCTTGGTGTCTTTGACGAGATTTTAGGCCCTGTGCGGCCCTATTCCTCAACGCCTTCCTCAGCCGGCTTGGTGACTGCGGCGGCTTCTCCCACCTCAGCGGCCTTGCCCTTCGCCAACCGTGGTCGTTGGACCTTGACGACGATTTCCTCGCCATCAGTCAGGATGCGCACCTGCGCCGGCAAAGTCAAATCCCGCACGCGAATGACGTCATCGAACTTTTGGATCTTGGACACGTTGGCCTCAATCGCTGACGGTAGATACCGGGGTAGGCACTCGATGGTGACATGGTCCAGCACATGAAGCAAGACCCCGCCCCGACCGACGGTCTCTGAAGTCCCAACCAGGACCACCGGGACCCGGCTGGTAAATCGCTTGTCCAGGGCGACCTGATGGAAATCCACATGCAGGATCGCATCCGTGGTGTGATCCTGCTGAACATGCCGCACCAAAACCTGGCGCGGTTTCCCCTCGGCCCCGACTGTCAGATGTACCAACCGATGGACGCCGGCCCGACGGAGTGTCTGACGCAGGGCCGTCTCCTCGACCTGGATAGGGATAGAGTCCAGGCCGGGGCCATAGACATTGCCCGGGATCTGGCCTTCCCGGCGTAAGAAACGCACTTTTTTACCACGTATAGCGCGTGGTTCCACACGCAAGCTGATTTGCTCTTCCATCCTGTTTCCCTCTGAAGTCGTGATTGCCCAGCGAAGCTTCGCCTCAAACCAACGAGTTTATTCGGACGCGGATAAACGCGGATAAACACTGATTTCAAAAAAATCTGCGAAAATCAGCGTGAATCCGCGTCCAAAATTTTGCCTCGTTTGTCAAGAACTCGGGGCGTCAAGGAGCTCAGCCTACTCTCCCGCAGGTTGCTGGGAACCATGTTTCCTGTCTGCGCGCCGTCCACGGGCATGTCCGCGAAAACGCACGAACCTGCGGGAGGGTGAGCAGTTAATGGTTCATCCAGCGGTCAATCTGTAATACAACGACTTGACGCACGCCCGCTTGTTCTGTGCCTGCCAGATGTTAGCTTGCCTTATCACTCCTTGGTGCTGATGAGTCAGAAGTCACCAAAATCATCTGTGCCATAAACTCCCTGAAGCCAGGGCTGTAGACATGTCCAACCTTATTCCAACTTTCTCTGAATTCGGGGACTCTCATAGCCCAAGCCAAACTACGCCTCCAGTTTTCCCACACCTTCTTGTGCAGGACACCCTGAAGGTTCTGAAAGTAAATGCCTTCATAGAAATTGAATACGGCAATATGGTCAAGTAACACATCATGCTCAGGGCCATAAACATCAACTTGTACATCGAAGTTTTTCAAGGCCTGTATGCGCACCTGAGTGTTACTTGCTCGTACTTTGTCCCAGTTTTCTGCTTCACGATCCAAAATATGTTGATATGTCGCGGCGTTGATGCTACGTCGCGTTTGACGGAGGCTCACTATCACAAAGATAAGCCCAATCACTGTGACCGCAAGGCTAATCGTGCTCACAAGATCAGAGTAGGTCATTGCCTTCCTTTCGGCAAAGGCTCTTCAATGGGCCGATGTAAGCGGCCTAACAAGGTTTAGACCCCGTACCGGCCCTGGTCAACACTTCGTCCACGATCCCGTATTCGACGGCCCCCCGGGCATCCATGTAGTAATTGCGGTCTGTATCCTGAACGATCTTTTCCACCGGCTGGCCGGTGTGATAGCTCAAGATCCGATTGAGGCGGTCCCGCAGGCGCAGGATCTCTTTGGCCTCGATCTCGATGTCCACCGCCTGGCCCTGAGTCCCGCCCACCGGCTGGTGGATATGGATGGTGGCATTCGGCAGGGCATATCGTTTGCCTTTGGCCCCGGCCGCGACCAGGACCGTGCCCATGCTGGCCGCCATGCCGATGCAGATGGTCGAGATGGGGGCGCGCAATAACTGCATCGTGTCGTAAATCGCCAGACCGGCATAGATCAACCCGCCGGGGCAGTTGACGTACAGGTTGATGTCTTTTTCCGGGTCCTCGTGGTCCAGATAGAGAAGTTGAGCCACGATAAGGTTGGCCACGGCATCGTTGATCGGCGTGCCCAGGTAGACGATGCGCTCCTTGAGCAACAATGACCAGATGTCATAGGCTCGCTCGCCGCGACCAGTGGTCTCGATGACCATCGGTATGAGCTGGTTCCATGGCCTGATCATAGTTTCACCTCACGATCGGGTTTCTTCTTGAATTGGCGTATCTGTCGCCGGTGAGATGGAGTCTGCCATGCCGGTGGCGATGGCGACGAGCCGCTCGCCGATCCGCCAGGCCAGCAGTTGATTGGCGATCCGTTGGCGTTGTTCCGGGGCTTTCCAGTTGGTATGAACCTGGTCTCCGGCGGCCAGGCGTTCGATCTCGGCTTCTACCTCAGCCTCGGTGACGTCCAGGCCCTCGCGGCGGGCAAACTCTCCCAATACCAGCGCCTGGCGCACGCGCTCGCGCGCGCTGTCGCGCATCTGAGTGCGCAGGCCCTCCAGGGTAGTGTTAGACAGGGCCAGGTAGCGTTCCAGAGTCAACCCCTGCCGGCGGAGCCGCTGTTGCAGTTCTTCCAGCAGCTCATCAATCTCGGCCTCGATAAGCACGGCTGGCGTATCTATCGTGGCCCCGCTCACCAGGGCTGTTATCATCTGGTCCCGAACCTCGTTCCACGCCTGAGCCTCGGCGTTGACCTGCATGAGCTGACGCACATGGTCGCGCAAAGCAGCCAGGCTCTCGAACTCACCCATGGCCGCGGCCAGGTCATCGTCGAGGGGCGGCAACTGCGGTTCCTTGATAGCATGGATGGTGAAATGATAGGTGGCAGTCTGACCAGCCAGGCCGACGTCAGACCAATCCTGGGGGTAGGTGATGGTGACGGTGCGGGTCTCGCCGGGTCGCACCCCCACCAGTTGCTCGATGACACCCGGCCCCAGGATCAACCCTTCCGTCGGGTCAGTCAGCCAGACCTCCTCGTTCTCGCGCCGGACCTGGAAGCCATCCGGCACGCCACCGGCCACGTCTAAGAGCAACTGGTCGCCGATACGGGCTGGTCGCTCCACGGTCTCCCAGGTCACGTGATCACGCCGCACGCGCTCCAGAGCTGCATCCACCTCGGCTTCTGTAACCGGGGCCGGTTGCAACGGGAAGCGCAAGGCCCGGTACTCCCCCAACTCGATCTGGGGACGCACGGAGAAGGTGAACCGGAAGGTCAAGGGGTCCACCTCGATCATCTCGGCCTGTGGCGCCGAGATGGGCTGCAATTCCTGCCCCTGGACCGTCTCCCGGTATATCTCTTCTAGCAACGGCTTGAGGGCTTCGCGGAAAAGCTGGTCCCGGCCCACGTGGCGTTCCACGATATATCGTGGGGCCTTGCCCCGCCGAAAGCCCGGGATGTTAACCCGCTTGACCACCCGGCGGTAGGCCTGGTCCAGGGCCTGTTCCACCCGCTCCGCATCTACCTCGACGGTGAGGACCACCTGGCTATCCGGCGCCTGTTCTGTCGTGACCTTCAATTTAACCTCTGGGAACCGGGCACTCAAAAAACGGGCTCCGTGGCGGAGCCCGTGGACTGGAGATCAACATTGGAGCGGAAGATGGGATTCGAACCCACGACCCTCTCCTTGGCAAGGAGATGCTCTACCGCTGAGCCACTTCCGCTCGTGCTCTCTGGGGGATGGTGGGGAAGAGGAGACTCGAACTCCTACGCCTTGCGGCACATGATCCTAAATCATGCTCGTCTGCCCATTCCGACACTTCCCCCGTCGGCGGCCAATATTATACCATAGACGGCCCGGCTTGTCCAGTGGCGCCCTTCTGACATCCGGGCGTAATTAAACGCCTGAGGGCACTGCCCGGCTCCCCACTTCGTCCTTATCGGGGAGAGGAAAGAAGTCCTGGTAGGGATTTTTGCGGCGGCTTCGCCGCCACAAAAATCCCAGAAAGGCTTTCTCTCCCCCTGTCCCCTCCCTGACAGAAGTTATGCCCGGATGTCGGGCGCCCTTGACGATTGGGCCAAAGCGTGGTAAAGTATACCTTGCCGACGGGTATCTGTCGAGTGGAGGAACAAAGGAGTCCCCATGATTAACCAAGATCGTTTGTTGAACACGTTCCTGGACCTGGTCAAGATTGACAGTCCTTTTGGCGAAGAGGGAGAGGTAGCCCGCTATGCCGCTGGCCGCTTGCGCGGCCTGGGCCTGGAAGTTCATGCCGATGCGATGAACAACATCTATGGCTATCTGACCGGCAACGGGGAGCCGATCTTGCTCAACGCCCATATGGACGGCGTGGAACCCTGCCGGGGCATCAAGCCCCACCTGGGAGCCGATGGCATCATCCGTAGCGACGGTACCACGATCCTGGGGGCCGACGACCGGGCCGGCGTGGCGGCAATCCTGGAAGCGGTGCACGTAGTTACCAGCGAGAAGCTGCCCCATCTGCCCATCGAGATCGTGTTGACGGTTCGGGAAGAGGGCGGTCTGCACGGAGCCAAAAACCTGGACTATGCGCGCATCCGGGCCAAACAAGGCCTGGCGGTGGACGGTGCCGGGCCGGTCAACACCGTGATCATCGCTGCCCCCTCGCAGAACTCTATTCAGGCCACCATCTATGGCAAGGCGGCCCATGCCGGCGCCGCGCCGGAGGAGGGCATTAACGCCATCCGCGTGGTGGCCGAGGCCATTGCCCGGATGCCCCTGGGACGTATTGACGAGGAGACAACCGCCAACATCGGCACGATCCAGGGCGGCACAGCGTCGAACATCGTCCCAGACCGGGTGGAGATCAAGGGCGAGGTACGCAGCCACAACGAGAAAAAACTGCAAAAGTATACCGACCAGATCGTCGAAGAGTTAGAGACCGCCGCCGCACAGAATCGTGCTCAGGCCGACGTCAAGATCGCCCGCACCTATACCGCTTTCCGGTTGCGGCGGGCGGATGCCATCGTCAAGCGCGTGGCCGATGCGGCCCAGCTCCTCGGGCTGGAAGCGGATTTCATCTCGGCCGGCGGGGGGAGTGATGCCAATATCTTTAACGCCCATGGCATCCGGACCCTTATCGTCAGCCCCGGGGCCATGAATGTCCACACCACAGAGGAACACATCGCCCTGGCCGATATGGTCAAATGCACCGAATTGCTGGTGGCCGTGCTCACCAGCACCGAATAAAAGCTGCCCGGTGTAACCGGCCGATCAAGAAACCCGCCCTGCAGGGCGGGTTTCTTGGGCCATCCCGATGCGCGACCGGTTACCGATGCGCTTGCAGCCGTTGATACCCCTCGTCAAAACCGGCGCGCAAGAGTCGGTCCGCATTCCGCAAATAGGTCTCACAGAACTGATCCACCGGCAACGGCGCCTCATCGGTCTGGCCGCTGGGGTTCACCACCCGCAGAAACTGCCCCAGGGGAAGCCGGTCAGGGGTCAACAGGCTGGCCGCGTTGTGCTGCGGGTCCCGGTGAAGTGCCCGGCGGTAATAATGGCCCAGGTCCTGGAGCCAGGGCCGCACCGCCACCACCTGCACGTACAAAGACCAGCACCCGGCTTGCAGTCGCTGTTGAAAGACCGGCCGGGCCAGGTCCACCTCATCCAACGGCTGTACCCCCAGCTTCAGGTGGGCATTCAGCCACAAGGCCAGGGCATGAAGCGCCGCCTGGCACATCACCACAAAACTACACAGGAAAAAGTCCACCGCCGTGGCCGGTGGTTCGCGCCCGCTCCGCCAGGCCTCCTCATGCAGGTCCTGAATCTGCTTGGCCGCATAGTTGGCAAAGCGATACCTGGCGATGGCCCCGGCCGCCTCTTTCAGCCATAAAGACGGCGTGCTGGTCGCCAGGTAATAGTCAGCCACCGGTTGAGCATAGGACAGGTCGTAGAACACAGGCCGGTCGAAGCGCGGCCCCACGGCCTGGGTCCAGGGCCCGGCGTTCACGGCATCCGGCCGGTAGCGCAGGATCAGATTGCCTTCGCAGATGATGCTGTGAGCAGTGGTAGACATGGCGCACCTCCCAGTTGATGATACTTCCATCCTGAGGGAAACTTCACCTCACTGCCGTAGGAACTTGGTACTATTCACGTAACTGCTCACCTTCCCGCAGGTTCTGGCCTGATCTCCGGGCCAGGGTGGACCTGCTTGACCCGGTGCCAGAAACTTTCGAACCTGCGGTAGGGTACAGGCTGAGCAATTACCTGTTCACGACAGAGTCAGCCCGGAGCATAAGATGACCCGGCGAATATCCCAGTTGCGCGCCATGCCGCTGTTCGCAACGCTGAGCGACGAGGCGTTGGAGCGGCTGGCCGGGGAGCTTACAGAGCGGACCGTCCAGCGTGACGAGCAGATCGTGCTCGAGGGTGAACCGGCCGAATGGGTCTACCTGATCGCTGCCGGGCAGATGCGAGTCTACCGGCTGTCGCCGGAGGGCCGGGAACAGGTGCTGACCTATTTAGGCCCCGGCGAGGCGTTTCACCTGGTGGCTGCTGTGGATGGCGGGCCTCAGCCGGCCAGTACCTCGGCGTGGACGGCCGGCACGCTCTACCTGCTTCGCCGGGAACGGTTCCTGGCCCTGGTGCGGCAGGAACCGGAGCTGGCGCTGGCTTTGTTGCGCCGGTTTGCCACCCGGCTGCGGCTGCTAACGCGGCTGGCTGAAGAACTGGGGGTATGGACGGTACGCGCGCGCCTGGCCCGGCTCTTGTTGCAGCAGGCCCACACGCCAGAACAGACCACCGCCGCCCCGGCTCGCCGACTCACCCACGAGGAGATGGCCGCTCAGATCGGCACCGTCCGCGAGGTGGTGAGCCGAACTTTGCGGGCCTTTGAAGAGGAGGAACTGATACGGATGCAACGACACCGGATCATTGTGCAGGACCCGGTCAGACTGGCCCAGATCGCCGGGGAAATGGAGTAGGGATATGCAGATCATCGAAGCGACGCCCGGCGAGAACTCCCCAGGCGAGGAGTTACTGATCCATACCCTGGCCAGCGAACTGGATGACACCTACACCCTCTTTCAGCGGGTGCTGTTGCCACGGGCCAGGGAAGTGATAGATGCGATATTGGTAGGCCCATCCGGCCTCTTGCTCCTGACCACCCACGAGTATGCCGGCACCTACGCCTGCGAGGGCGACGAATGGTTCCATAGCCCTGACGGTGGTCAATCCTGGCAACCCGGTCGTGAGAATCCGATCAAACAGGTCCTCTATGATCACATCCAACTCAAGTCCTATCTGGCCCGCGAGGGCTTACGGGAAGTGCCGCTGGAAAAGGCGGTGGTGCTTACCCACCCCCGGGTTAATCTGATCCCCCAACGCCCGGCCGCCCGGCTGTTCCGGCTGCGGGAATTGGCTGCCTATGCCCGCCAGTTGACCGGCCAGACCTATCTGACTCCAGCCCAGGTGGACGAAGTCGTGGCGGCTTTGCAGCGTACAGCCCCGGCTGCCGCCCCGGTTCAGGTGACCCGGCCCGCCGGGGGCCAGGTGCCCCAGCGCACCCGGCATAATCGCACTACCTGGCTTACTGCGCTGGCTCTGCTTCTGCTGTGCATCAGCGCCATGTGCTTTGCCTTTGCGCTTGTGCTGGTTTTACAGAACCTGATGTAGAACGTAAAGCGCAAAACGTCAAACGTCAAAACGTCAAACGTGACGCATAACGCATGACGTTTGACGCAGGGAGAATAACTTGCGCAACTGGTTTTTGCTCCTTGTCGTCCTGGTCTGCGGCATGACCACTATGGCCGTGGAGATGTGCGCCTCACGACTCCTGGCCCCTTACTTTGGCACCACCCTGATCATCTGGGCTAACCTCATTGGCCTGATCCTCATCTATCTCACCATCGGCTACTACCTGGGCGGCCGACTGGCAGACCGTTTTCCCCACCAGACCGTGCTCTATACGCTGGTGGCGATAGCCGGTCTGGCCATCGGTCTGGTGCCTTTTGTGGCCCGACCGATCCTGCGCCTGGCCGCGTTGAGCTTTGCGCAATACTCTATGGGCTTGTTTGTGGGGTCTTTGGTCGGTGTGCTGCTGCTGTTCGCCCTGCCCATGATCCTGTTGGGTTGCGTCTCGCCCTTTGCCATTCGTCTGCAACTGCAACGCCTGTCGTCTGGCGGGCATACGGCTGGCCTCATCTACGCTCTGTCTACCGCCGGTAGCATCCTGGGAACCTTCCTGCCGGTATTGGTTCTCATCCCCACTATCGGCACAGTGACCACTTTGCTGAGCTTTGCCGTGGTGTTGTTGGCGACGGCGGCTATCGGATTGGCCCGCGGCCGGGCCTGGAAACGGGCCGGGACCACGGTGCTGGCCCTGCTCATCCTCATCGCTCTGCGCCTGGCCTTTCCGCCCGGTGTCGTGCGCCCGGCCCAGGACCTGAGCGGCAGTCAACTCCCGGTGGAGTTGGTCTATGAGGGCGAAAGTGCCTACAATTATATCCAGGTGGTCCGCTGGGGCACGGCTACCAACCTGATCCTGAACGAGGGCTACGCCGTGCATTCTATATACGACCCGCAGCACCTGCTCACCGGCGGTCCCTGGGATTATTTCCTGCTGACCCCGTTTTTCTATCCCGACATGGACCAGGACGATGTGCACAGTCTGTGCCTGCTGGGTCTGGCCGCCGGCACCACCGCGCGCCAGTTCACCGAGATCTTGGGAGAAGACGTGCGCATTGACGGCGTGGAGATCGATCCGCAGATCATCACCGCAGGCCGGCGCTACTTTGCCATGACCCAACCCAACCTGAACGCCATCGCCCAGGATGCGCGCTATTTTATCAATACCACTGCGCAACGTTACGATGTGGTGGGCATTGACGTCTATCGTCAGCCCTACATCCCGTTCCAGTTAACCACCATCGAGTTCTTTGCCGAGGTGCAACGATGCCTCACGGACCGGGGCGCAGTGGTCATCAATGTGGGGCGCACGCCGGCGGACGACCGGCTGGTGCAGGTGCTGGCCAGTACCATGCGCACCGTCTTCCCCAGTGTCTATATCGTGGACGTGCCGGACAAATGGAACAGCATCATCTTTGCCACCCGGCAACCCACGACCGCCAGCCACCTGACGGCCAACATGGCCGCCGGTCACCTGCGCGAGCCGCACCTGCAAACCGTGTTCGCCAGCGCTGTGCCCACCCTGCGTTCGTTCCCGACACCCACTGCTCGCCCGTTCACCGATGACTGGGCGCCAGTGGAACAGGTGATTGACCTGATAGTGCTGGGCTACGTGCTCGGCGGGAGCCAGTAGTAGCGTAAAGGCAGCGGGTCACAGACCCGCCGCGAGCAGTGATCCCGTGCTCGCGCGGGGTGTGCCACCCCGCGCCGGCAGCGGGTTGGTTACCTCATGCTCACGCTCCGCGTGGGCACGCAGCAGGCGTTCCTGGCCACGCGACCCGGCATTTCGCACCCACGCAGAGCGTGGGTGCGAGCAAACGCGCCCTACGACCACTACCCGGCATTCTATTTTCGAGAGAGGTTCCCATGTCCATCCACACTGATGGTCCCTGGTTCAAGGACGAGCACGGGCGTGTCTTGCTCCTGCGTGGTGTGAACCTGGGCGGCAGTTCCAAAGTGCCCTACACCCCGAACGGCGCCACTCATCTTGCCGCAGGGGTGTATGACCACCGTAACGTCTCTTTCATCGGCCGGCCTTTCCCGCTGGACGAGGCCGCCGGGCATTACGCCCGGCTCCGGGCCTGGGGCCTCACCTTCTTGCGCTTTCTCACCACCTGGGAGGCTGTGGAACACGCCGGCCCCGGCCTTTATGATCAGGCTTATCTGGATTACCTGGAGGAAGTGATAGGCCGGGCCGCCGACTATGGTCTCCAGGTCTTTATAGACTTTCACCAGGATGTGTGGAGCCGCTTTTCCGGCGGCGATGGCGCGCCGGGCTGGACATTGGAGTCCGTGGGGTTCGATCTGCCCCATCTGGCCGAGAGCGGCGCGGCCCTCCTCCATTGGGCCGAGGGCGCAGCCTATCCGCAGATGGCCTGGTTCTCCAACAATGTCCGCCTGGCGGCCGGCACCATGTGGACCCTGTTCTTCGCCGGTAACGACCTGGCGCCCCAGGTCCGCATCGAGGGAGAACCGGCCCAAGAGTTCCTCCAGCGGCACTACCTGGGAGCCATGCAGATCGTGGCGCGCCGTCTCCGGGGCCGACCTAATGTAGTCGGCTATGACACGTTGAACGAGCCTAGCCCCGGCTTTATCGGCCAACGCGATCTGAACGTCTACCCCTCGCCTATCCGCTCCTGGTACTGCCCCACGATATTCCAGTCCCTGCTCCTGGGAGCCGGTTACCCTCAGGAAGTGGATTACTGGCAATTCGGTGTGCCCCGCTCCCGTTACCTGGGCAAACGCACGTTGAATCCCCGGGGCGTTCGCGCCTGGCGCCCCGGCCATGACCCCATCTGGCAGACTCATGGCGTGTGGGACATCGGCCCAGATGGTCAGCCGCGCCTGCTTCGACCAGACCATTTCTGCCGCGTGGGTGACCGGGAGGTAAACTTTTACCGCGATTACATGCGCCCCTTCCTCAAACGCGTGGCCCAGACCGTCCGCCAGGAAGACCCGACGGCCATCATCTTCCTGGAAAGCGACCCCACCAGTTGGGATGTACACTGGGCAGCCGAGGATGCCCCCGGCGTCGTTCATGCCGCCCACTGGTACGATGGCCTCACCCTGGTGACCAAAAACTATTACCCCTTCATGGGGGTAGACAGCACCGCCGAGACCTTGAAGGTGGTGGTGGGGCTACCCGGCCGGATTCGACGTCTCTACCGCGATAACCTGGCCTATATCAAAGACATCACTCGCCAGCACATGGGCAATATCCCCGTGCTCATCGGCGAGTTTGGCCTGCCCTTTGACCTGGCCGGGGGCAAAGCCTATCGCACCGGCGACTTTACAACTCATGTGCGGGCTTTGGATGCCTATTGCAATGGCATGGACGATAACCTGCTGAGTTGGACTATCTGGAACTATACCGCCGATAATGACAACCAGCACGGGGACCAATGGAACGGGGAAGACCTCTCCATCTTCAGCCGGGACCAGCAGTCCGACCCGACCGACATCAATTCTGGGGGCCGGGGCCTGGCCGGTTTCGTGCGACCCTATGCCCGGGCCGTGGCCGGGGTGCCGATGCGCATGTCTTTCAACCGCCGGACTGGCCGGTTCGAGTTGCTGTTCCGGCATGACCCGGCCGTGGTCGCCCCCACCGAGGTCTATGTGCCCCGGCTACATTATCCCCACGGCGGCCGGGTCACCGTATCCGATGGCGAATATACCTGGGATGCCGAGGCTCAATTGCTCATTTATCGCCATACGCCGGCGCAGCCAGAGCATTGGCTGCGTCTCGAGCGCCCCTGACCTGCCCCGGAGCGTTACCTTTCAAACAACGTTCCGAAACCTTCAGGTGGCCAGCTAAAGCCGCTACTCCAGGGGCTTGTAAAGTTATAAACCGGATGAGAGCCGATGAGCAATAACCGCTGGGTGTGGTTAGGCGGCCTGTTGGCCGTGGGACTGCCGGCCCTGCTATACCTGCTAACCCTGGACAACAACCTGGCCTTGAGCGAACTGATGGGCGGGGATCTGATCACGCATCAGTATGCCCAGGCCCAGTTCCGGCTCACCAATGCCCCCGGCTATCCGGTCTACACCGTCCTGGGCGGCCTGTGGTTCCGCGCCTCGTCGCTGTTGGGAGCCTGGCTGAATCCCATCCAACGCCTCTCCTTGTATTCCACTCTCTACGCGATCCCGGCCCTGGCAGTGCTCTATTTGCTCTTGCTCAAGACCACGCGCGGCAACGTGACCGTAGCCGGCCTGTCTACCCTGTTCCTCAGCGTCACGCACTTTTTCTGGTACTATGCCACCACCACCGAGGAGTACACCTTCGCCGTGCTCCAGATGGGGCTGCTGCTCTACTGGGCCATTCGCTGGGACAGACTACCGGCCCTGGTCTCGCCGAAAGGAGAGGAGCGAGGGACAGGGGGCTGGCGCAGCGTGTTCCGCACCCGGGACCGATACCTGGTCTATATGGCCTTCATGGTGGGGCTATGCCTGGCGAACCTGGTGACGGTGCTCTTTGCCGTCCCGGCCTTGCTGTGGTTCGTGCTGTCCCGGGAGCCGGGGCTGTGGCGACGAGGCCGGCTGATCATCATCTGTCTGGCGGTCGCCATCCTGCCCCTGTTCAGCTACGCCTACGTCTATATCGTCGGCGATCTGCACCCGGAATGGCGCGGCGCCAGCCCGGATACATGGCCCAACACGCTGGCCTGGTTCCTGGATTTCTTGAGCACCGGCCAGGGACGCTCAGAGTTAACCTGGAACCTGAGCGGCGGCTTCCCCACCTGGGTGTTCGACGCGCTCTTTGATGACTTTACCGTGCCGGCCCTGCTGGCGGTGGTCAGCGGCCTGTTTCTGCTGGGCCGACGGCGGGGGCTACTGATGGCCGGCATCCTGGCCGTGTATGCCGTCTTTATCTACATTGACCGCTACGGCAACTGGTTCCAGGTGTTCATCCCCGGCCACGTGGTGTTGATGGTGGGCGTGGCGGCGACGGCCGATTGGCTGTGGCGGCGACCGCAGGGAGTGCCGCGCTGGCCGGTGCGGACCGGCGTGCTGGTCTTTTTCGCCGCCTTGCTGCTCACGCGGCTGGCGGTGAACTGGCCGCGTAACGATTCGGCGCGGCGGCCCGGCGACGACGGGTTGGTGGCCGGTTGGGCGATCCTGGCCGATGACCCGGCCCCCGGCGCGGCCGTGGTCTGCACCTACGAGGAGGGCCTGGCGCTGGATTATCTCACCGGCATCTGGGGAGCACGCCCCGACGTGCAGGTCCTGGCCGCCACGCCGGATGGGGCGACCTGGACGGCCCGGCCGGAGCCGATCTATCTGACCCAGCCCGCAGCCATCCTCACCGATCCGGCTGTTTTGGCCCCCTTTCACCTGTGGAGCCGGGGCCGGCTGGTGGAGGTGCGGCGGCAGGCGGTGATGGACCCGCCGCCGGGCATGATCGCCCTGCCGCCGGGGGCGGACATTGGGGCCGGCCAGCTTTCCCTGCTGGGCTATGAGCTGCGCCCCCGCCCAGAGGCCAATGCCTTGCAGGTGGTCTTTTACTGGCGCGCCGGCCAGCCCTTCTCGTATGATTGGACCATCTCGGCCCGGCTCATGGCTGCCGGGCAGATCGTGTCCGTGGGCGATCAACCGGCGCAAGATGACCACCCGCCAGTCTGGGGCGCGTACCCCACTACCCGCTGGCGCGTCGGCGAGATCGTCCGCGACGATCACCTGGTGCCGTGGCAAGAGGGCCTGGAGTACGACCGGGTGGGCGCGGTGGTCTATCGCCCCACGGGCGACGGGCTGCAAAACCTGGGAGCGGTGGAGTTCACCCCAGTCCAATGATCTGGCATGATTCCTGACATCCGTGCGTAACTTTTTGTCAGGGAAGGAACAGGTTTTTGCGAAGTCGCCGCAAAAACCCCTACGAGGTATTCTTTCCCCTACCTGAGCGGTAGTCTTGCTGGACCTCGTGCTGCGGGCCGGTGTGAAACCGCAGCGAGTTCTCGGGGGCCAAGGGCCAGAGCGCCGCAAACTCCTGATTGAGGTAGGGGTCGGATTCTCGCCAGGGTTCTCAACCGAAGGCTCGGTCATGAGCGAGATGACCAGACCGTTCGGACAGACCAGCTTGGCCTCCAGCACCGGGTGGTAGTAGATCGTCCGCCCGTGGTGCGTCATGGTCAGACAGTGGGGGCAATGGCGCTCGGAAAAGGTGAGCCGCCCCGTGCCATAGATGGCCACCACAAAGTAGCGCCCCAACAGCCGATACGAGTCCAACACCTTCTTGCGGATCAAGGTCCGGGCCAGATTCGTGACCACCGCCTGCCCCTGGTCGGGGTCCAGGCGGCTAAAGGTCACGTTCAGGGTGTCGCCATGCGGGACCGTGGGCACACCAAACAAAGCCTGGTGCTGCGCTGTGGCCGCCCCGTTGCGGCGCAACAGGTGCGTCACCTGCCGCCGCGCCCCCAGGCGGCCGAGGAACATCAGCATCCCGGTGAACAACAAAGACGGGAGCGGATAGGTGATGAGCTGCGGGGCGCGCGGGTCCTGGAGGGGGGCAAACAGGGTGGTCCAGTCCCCAAAAAAGTGGTGGGACGTGACCAGGAACGCTTCCAGCAGGGCGACTTGCTCCTGGGCGTCGCGAGCCAAGGCATCGTCTGGGTCAGGCAGGGT
>DAOTYG010000320.1:0-28128 GCA_034435155.1 Anaerolineae bacterium
CCTACGGGGACGCTCAAACCGACCGCGTAGGCGGTCGGTCGGCGGTTTACGCCCATCAGGTGCGGTTTCAACCGCCATATCTCACACCAAGCGTTTCAGTCCTCAGTCCTCGGTCGCCAGTCGTCGGTCTTCATTCGGCAGTGGGCAGCAGACAGTCGGCGGTCTGCGGTCCCAATCTACCAGTTCCCAATTTACCAATTCCCGATCTACTTGCCGATGAGCAGGCGGAAGCCGTCGCTGGAGCTTTCCACCTTTACGGTGTAGCCTTTGGAACGGGCCATGCGCTCCACGTTGTTGCGCGAGGTGACGGTATCCACCAGCACTTCGAGTTGCTCACCGGCTGGCAGGTCTTTGAGGGCGTTGCTCGTGCGCAGCACCGGCTCCGGGCACGACAGCCCCCGTGCGTCTACGGTGTTCATGCGATGTCCTCCCTGATTCCTTATCGTGTCTTGTGTCATTGACCGCCGACGACCGACGGCTGACCGCGACTGATGTCGGCGGTCGGCGGTCGCTGGTCGGCGGTCTATTTCCGCCGCATCAAGAAGCCCAGGGCCAGGCAGACGATCAGCCCCAGCACCACGGCGATCTGGCCGTAGATACCCGGCCCGCCCACGGTGAGCACGCCTTCGGCCAGCTTGTCTGGCGAGCCAGCCAGGGCAAAGTTATGGGCAAAGCCGGCGCCCACGATCATCCCGATGACAAAGACGGCCGCGTCGCCGTCGCCCTCGCCGGAGAGAAAGAGTTGCCGACCCGGGCAGCCGCCGGCCAGCGCGAAGGCCAGCCCGGCCAGCATCATCCCGGCAAAGTTCCACAGGTGGTTGCTGTGGGCCACTGGCTGGGCCACAAAGCCCAGGTTGAACTGCCCCAGCACCAGGTTGGTGAGAAAGGCCACGACCAGCAGCGCGCCCACCCCGCTGATCAGGTGCGTATCGCGCATCAGGATCACGTCGCGGACCGCACCCATGGTGCAGAAGCGCGTCCGCTGGGCCAGGAAGCCGATGAGCAGGCCCGCGCCCAGGGAGACGAGGAGCGGCGCGAACTGGGAGCCGGGGCCGCTCTTGCTGAAGAAGATCGGCCCGCCCTCGCTGAACTGCGGGGCCAGGATCAGCAGGGCCAGCAGGCCGATCATGATGACCGGCATGATCCAGCCCACGACGGCCGGGGCCGGGTACGAGCGGCCCAACGTGTAGCCCCGCTTGAGGAACCACACGCCGATGGCGATGCCGGTTGCCAGCCCCAGCAGGGCGGTGATGCCGTTCAGGTCGCCGCCGGCCAGGCGCAGGAGCGCGCGCCAGGGGCAGCCCAGGAAAGCCAGCGCGCCGATCATGGCGAACATGCCCAGGACGAAACGAACGATGGGCGCGGAGCCGGCCCGGGCCTTGAACTCGCGGAACAGGAGCGCGGCGATGGTGGAGCCCAGCACAAAGGCGATGATCTCCGGCCGAATGTACTGGACGACGGCGGCCCGGTGCAGCCCCAGCGCCCCGGCGATGTCCCGCTCGAAGCAGGCCACGCAGATGCCCATGTTCTTGGGGTTGCCGAGCCATTGCAACAGCGGTGCCAGGAGACCGATGACGGCCCCGGCCAGGATGATGCCCCACCGGGAGGCAAAGAATCGGGTAAGACGTTCGAGCATAACACTACCTCCTGAAAAAGTATTTTTCAAAGCCCAAGTCCCAAGTCCCAGGTCACAGGTTACAGGTCCCAGGTCCCAGGTCACAGGTTACAGGTCACAGGTCACAGGTTCCAAACTCTGGATTGGGCTTTGGTTCTTGGGCTTTGTTCACACGACTTCGATGCCGACTCCGGCCGCCACGTCACCCACGACCCAATAGGGTTGGCCGACGGCCCGGAGCGCCGCCTCCAGGTCGGCCAGGCGGCTCGCGGCCACGGCGATGAGCAGACCCCCGCTGGTCTCCGGCGTGTAGAGGATCTGCTGTAGCTCCTCGCGCACCTGGGGGCCAAAGCGCACCCGGTGACCGTAGTAACTCTCGTTGCGGCAGGTGCCGGCCGGGAACAGCCATTGCTCGGCATAGTCCAGCGCGCCGGGCACGAACGGCAGCCGATTCACCCGGAAGCGCAGACATGCCTCGCTCTGTTCCGCCATCTCCGAGGCGTGGCCCAGCAGAGCAAACCCGGTGATGTCCGTCACGGCGTGGATGCCGTCCGGCAACGTCTGCAAGGACTGAGAGGCGCGGCGGTTCAATTGCGCCATCTGCTCGATGGCTGCCGCCACGTGGGCCTCCTGCGCCACGCCGCCTTTGGCCGCCGTCGTCACCAGGCCCACGCCCAGGGGTTTGGTGAGCACCAGGGCGTCGCCGGGCACGGCCCCGCCTTTGGTGCGCACTTTCTGCGGGTGGACGATGCCGGTCACGCACAGGCCATACTTGGGTTCCTCGTCGTCCACGGTATGCCCCCCAGCGATGACGCCCCCGGCCTCTTTCACCTTGTCTGCGCCGCCGCGAAAGATCTCGGCCAGGATCTCGCCGGGGAGCTTGGGCGGGAACGCAGCGATATTGAGCGCCAGCACCACCTCGCCGCCCATGGCGTAGACGTCGCTCAGGGCGTTGGCCGCGGCGATGGCCCCGTACTGGTACGGATCATCCACCACCGGCGTGAAAAAGTCCACCGTCTGGATGATCGCCACCTCGTCCGAGATACGATAGACGGCCGCGTCATCGGCTTTGCCCAGACCCACCAGCAGGTCCGGGTAATCGGCCATACGAAAGGCTTCCTGGAGTGGACGCAGCACCTGCGCCAGGGCCTCTGGCCCCCGTTTGGCCGCTCAACCGGCGGCGGAGGTGAGGGTGGTGAGGCGGATAGACTCTGTCATGGGAATACCTCAAGTCGAGCGTCAGGCGTCATGCGTCAAACGTCAAGCGTCACGTCTGACGGATGACGTTTGACGTGTTGACGTTTGACGTGTTGACGTTTGACGGATCACATAGAAAATCAACGAGCGACTGCGCCGCCGGGGAGAGCGGCGTATCGCGGCGTTGCACGACGTACAGGTGCCGGGTGATGGTGAGGCCGGGCACGGCCACGGCCACGATGCGACCGGTCGCCAGGTCCGGTTCCGCCGCCCACGGGGAGACAAAGGCCACGCCCAGCCCGGCGGCCACGGCGTTGATGACGGCCGAGGTACTGCCCAGCCGGGCGGTCACGCGCAAGCGGGCCGGGTCCAGGCCGGCGGCGCGCAGAGCTTCATCGGCGGTAGCCTGGGTGGCCGAGCCGATCTCCCGCGCCACAAAGGATTCGGCGGTCAGTTCGGCCAGGTTCAGGGTGGGGCGATGGCCCGGCGGAGCCACCAGCACGAGCTGCTCGGTCAGGAACGGCGTGCCGATCAGGTCGGGATGCCGGGGCGGGGCGCCGGTGAGGGCCAGGTCGCAAGCCCCGGCTGCCAGCCGCTCCACCACGCCGGCCGAGTCCAGCGTCTCCACCTCCACGGCGATGCCGGGATGCTGCTGGCGGAAGCGGCCCAGTACGCGCGGCAGGACGTAGGTGCCCGGCACGGTGCTGGCGGCCACACACACCCGCTGTCCGGTGGCGGCACGGACCCGGGCCTCGGCCTCCTGGGCCAGGACCAGGATGCGGTCGGCATAGTCCAGCAGGGTCTCGCCGGCCAGGGTCGGGTGCAGGCGCCGGCCCCGGCGTTCCAGCAGCCGCACGCCCAGCGCGCGTTCCAGCTCGTGGACGCGGGCCGCCGCGCCGGCCTGGGTGATCCCCAACGCCCGGCCGGCCGCCGCGTAGCTCCCCTCCGCCGCCGCGATGCGGAACGCCGCCAACGCTGCCAGGTCCACACGCACCTCCGGCGCGTAGTATAACAAAAAATCAACTTGCAGTCAACACAAGAAATTTTTGCATTTCGGCGGCCTTGCCAGCCCGTATCTGGCTGTGGTATAATCCGCCATGTTCGCATTTCGCTGGTCTGGGAGCGTATCATTGGCCATCTTTGAGCAGGTACGGGACCTGGTTCGCTATCGGGATCTGGTGCGCAACCTGGTGGTGCGGGACCTGAAGGTGCGCTATCGGAACTCGGTGCTGGGTTTTCTGTGGTCCCTGGTGAACCCGTTGCTGATGATGGTGGTGTTCACTGTGGTCTTTACGGTGCTGGCCGGTGACGCCGGTATTGTCAACTTTCCTCTCTTTGTACTGTGTGCCATCCTGCCGTGGAACTTTTTCTCTGGTTCGGTCATGGGGGCAGTGGGGAGCATCGTGGGCAACGCCCATCTGATCAACAAGATCTACTTCCCCCGCGAGATCCTGCCCCTGTCCACCGTGTTAGCCAACCTGGTCCACTTCTTGTTGGCCCTGATCCCTCTATTTGCCATGATGTTACTCTTCCATGCGCCTTTTACCCCCTATCTCTTACTCCTGCCGGTGGTGATATTGACTCAACTGGCGTTTACCCTGGGCATCGCCTTTTTTCTGTCTTGCCTCAACGTGTTCTTTCGGGACACCGGCGTGATCATGGACGTGGTCTTGATGGCCTGGTTTTTTCTTACCCCGGTGTTTTATCCGATGGAACGGCTACCCCAGTCAAAGGAGTTCTTGGGGTTGACCCTGGATGTCCAACGGATCATGTACATCGCCAATCCCATGTCCTCCATCATCGCCACGTATCGGAGCCTGCTTTACTACGGCACTCCGCCGGCGCTGGACTTTTTCTCTCGTACCGTGGTGACGGCCCTGGCGGTCCTGGCGATAGGGTACCTGTTCTTCAACCACTATGCGCCGGTGTTCGGCGAGGAGGTGTGAGCCATGAGCGCCAGGTTCGTCGCCCGCTGGATCGCCGATCACGAGCTATGGTTGCTGGCGTTGATCGCTGGTCCCCTGATGTTCCCGGAACGGTTAGGGAGGGCGGCGGCCCTGGCGGCTTTGTTGGCCCCGCTCCCCTGGCTCTGCCGGTGGTGGGCGCACGGTTATCTGACGCGCCGGACACCGTTGGATCTCTGCATCCTGGGCCTGATGATCATGGTGCCGGTGAGCGTTTGGGTCTCTGTTGACCTGACCCTGACCGTGCCCAAATTGTGCGGCATCTTTCTGGGTTTTGTCACCTATTATGCAGTGGTGAACGGACTACACAGTGCGCGAGCGATATGGCTCGGCGCCGGCGCATTAGTTCTGATGGGGGTGGTGATCGCATTCATTAGCATGATCGGCACCGACTGGCCAAGTGCCAAGATATTTGCCTTACAAGATCTTTATGAGTTGTTGCCTCGGCTAGTTGACAACATCCCACGTTCCAGCAAGGGGGGATTTCAGCCCAATGAGGTAGGGGGAACGCTGGCGATTTTCAGTGCTTATACGCTCGTGCTACTGATGGGGGTGTGGCATGGCTCGTCCAACCTGATCGGTCGCCAGCGAAGCGTTATAGCGGGAGCCTTAGCATTTGCGGCGTTATTTATGCTGGCTATCCTGCTCATGACTCAATCGCGTGGAGCCTACATCGCCATGACCGGCGGGGTATTGCTGCTGACCTGGTTATGGTGTCGCCGCTTGCGGTGGGTGCTCGCCCTGGTTGTGCTGGGCGGGGTGCTAGGTGCGTTGTGGGTTGTGGGTCCGACCGGGCTGGCAGACCTGATACTAGTCGTGGAGGTGACCAATACATCACAGAGTCGGTTTGAGATCTGGCAGCGAGCCGTTTACATGATTCAAGACTTTCCATTCACTGGCGTGGGCTTGGCCTCGTTCCCCCGTGTGGGAGATTTGCTATATCCTCTTTTCACCATTAGTTCCTACTATGAAGGCGGTATCCTGCACGCCCATAACCTGTTCCTCCAGGTAGCCGTGGATTTGGGCTTACCAGGGTTGGTTGCATACGTGGGATGGTTGATCACTTATACCAGCATGGTGTTGGTTACCTGCCGTCAGACCAATAATCGCCTGGTGTGGGCGCTGGCCGTTGGGTTAGGATGCAGCATAATAGTCTATCTATTTCACAGCATGGTCAACCTTATCACCCTGTGGTCTAAACCCGGGTTGCTCCTGTGGGTGATGGCCGGGCTGCTAACTGCAGTTATGCTGCAAGAACAGGCCAAGGTGAATTACGCGCTGGAAGACCGGGAGTGATCAATATGCGCGCCCGCGTCCAACGTCTGGCATCCCGTGTTTGGGTGCGGCGCGGGCTTGCTGCCTCAATCAGCCTGGTTGCTATGGCCTTAGTGCTGCGAGGGGTAGATCCGGGCGAGGCGGTTAGTATCATGGCGCAGATCAATTGGCTTCTGATCGCCCTGGCCATGAGCCTCAAGGTACTGGGCTGGTGGCTGATAGCCGTCCGTTGGCAGCGTATCTTTGCCCCTCGCCCTACGCCGCGCACGGCGCACTTTTTCTGGGCATTGCTGGTAACACAACTGGCGAATACGATCCTGCCGGGCAAGGTGGGCATCCTGGCGCGCATCCTGCTGATCGGGGGAAGCATGGGGCGCACAGCGACCCTGTGTACCGTGGTTCTGGAAAAGGCATTGGAAGCCTTGACTGTGCTGGTGGCTTTTCTCCTGGTGATGCCGTTCCTGGGGAATATGGAATGGCTGGGGGCACAAGGTCTGGTTAGCGCCGCGCTCCTGGTCTCTATCCTGGTCCTCACATTCCTGGCCGTGAAACAACGACAAAATCTATTGCGGTGGTGCCAGCGGCGGCAGTGTGGCCCTATGTTGGTGGCTCCGTTGGTCACGGCGTTGGATACCCTGGAGGTGACAGGCCGCCCCTGGGCGCTCCTGGAATTGCTGGGCTGGTCAGCCCTGATCTGGGTAGTGACGACACTCCAGGCCTACGTGCTTTTGGTGGCTGTGGGCATTGTCGTGCCCTGGACCGTGGTCTGGGTGCTCAACGTGGCCGTGCAGTTCGGGATGCGTGTTCCGTCTCTGCCGGCTAATATCGGCGTCTTTCATTACGCTGCCGTGCTGGTATTGACTATGTACGGTGTCAGTGAGAATGCAGCCGTTAGCTATGCTTTTGTACTGCACGTGCTGACATTCCTGGTCCCCAGTCTGATAGCTCTGGGCTATCTCTGGCGCACCGGCTATGACTGGCGTAGTTGGCGTCAGATCGACCGCGCCAATATCCACGGATTGGGAGAATGATGTGACACCGCGCATTTCGGTGGTTATTCCTGCATACAATGCAGAACGGACGATCGACCAGTGCTTGCAGGCTCTGGCAGACCAGTCAACGCCGCGAGCGATCTATGAGGTCATCGTCGTGGACGATGGTTCTTCGGATGGGACCCGAGACCGGGTGGCGATGTACCCCGACGTACGTCTGCTCACCCAGGTCCATGCCGGGTCGGCCGCCGCCCGGAACCTGGGTGTGGCACACGCATACGGTGAGATTGTGTTGTTTACCGACGCCGATTGCGCACCGACCAGTGATTGGATCGAGTGTATGACAGCCCCCTTTCGTGACGAACAGATCACCGGCGTCAAAGGGATCTATCTGTCTGACCAACGAGCACTGGTGGCGCGTTTTGTTCAACTGGAGTACGAAGGCAAGTACGAACGTATGGCGCAAGAGACTTACATAGACTTTGTGGACACTTACTCGGCAGGATACCGTCGAGCGGTCCTGTTAGCTTCAGGCGGCTTTAACGCCTCACTGCGCCTTGATTCAGATCAGGAGTTCTCTTTCCGCCTGGCCCGCCAGGGGCATCGCCTGGTTTTCGTGCCGGAGGCCCGGGTCCGCCACCTGGGACATGCTGACACCCTGGGGGCCTACTGGCGCAAGAAGTTCAAGATCGGTTACTGGAAGGTTCTGGTGCACCGGCTGCACCCCGACAAACTCGTGCGGGATTCGCACACGCCGCAGATATTGAAAGCCCAGATCATATTGGTGGGGCTGGCCGGGCTTTTCCTGGTCGGGGGCCTGCTCTGGCCGCCCTCCTTCCTGGTCGCCGGGGCTATGGTGCTCTTGTTCCTGCTTAGCACGCTGCCATTCGCCATCAAAACCTGGACCAAAGACCCGGCCGTGGCCCTGCTCTCACCCGGCCTGCTCTTCGTGCGCGCCCTGGCCCTGGGAAGCGGCTTTGCCTGCGGGCTGGCGACGGCACTCTGGCGTTCCCCAACCGAAGGAAACCGATGAACACTGACCTGACCAGGCGGCGGTGGCTGTTTGTCCTCCTGGACCTGGCCCTGACGCAGGGGGTTTTATGGCTGGCCCAGGAATTGCGCTTCCGGCTCCCCCTGGGCCTGCCCATCGAGCCGGACACGGTCTATCTAAGTCCCCTGGTCTGCATCGTTGTAGCGTTGATCTGGTTGACGGTTCTGACTGTGACCGGCGTCTACGAGCGGCGCAAGCTGACCGAGGCGGACCTGGGCTGGCCGCGCGTGGCCCTCTCCATCACCTTCGCGCTGTTCGCCCTGGCCAGCGGCCTGTACTTCCTGAAGATCCAGGACTTTTCGCGGCTGCTGTTCCTGTATTTCTACCTCCTGGACCTGGCCGCCCTCATCGGGTGGCGGGTGGCGGCGGCGCGACTGGGGCTGGGGAAGCGAGATTCGCGGCGCGTCCTGGTGGTGGGCGGGGACGGGCTGGGCTATTTTCTGGCCAGCCAGGTGGCGAGTTGGCCCGGCTACGAATTGGTGGGGACCGTGGCGAACGACCCGGAGCCAGGGCCTTCCACGCTCCCACGCCTGGGTAGCCTGGCCGATGCCGCGGCCGTGGTGACGGAATACCAGGTGGATGAGGTGCTCGTCGTGCCAGGGACGATGGACCGCGACGCGCTGGCGGAACTGGTCATGGACCTGCGCGGACGCTCCGCCCGGGTCTACATCGTCCCCGATCTGCTGGAGATCCTCACCAGCGGGGGGACCGTGGCCGGCGTGGAAGGCGTGCCCCTGGTCAGCGTGCGAGCCTCAGAGATCACCGGCCTGGACGGCCCGGTGAAGCGCGCGATGGACGTCATCGGGGCCGGTGTGGGGCTGCTCCTGAGCGCGCCGCTTTTCCCCCTCATCGCCCTGGCGATCAGGCTGGACTCGCCGGGGCCGGTCTTTTTCACCCAGGAACGCGCGGGGAAGAACGGCACCCCGTTCAAGGTCTACAAGTTCCGCACTATGGTGGTGGGGGCCGAGGAGCAGTTGCACGAACTCGTTGACCTGGACAGCCTGCCGGAGCCGGTCTTCAAGATCGCCAACGACCCCCGGGTCACCCGCGTGGGGCGCTGGCTGCGGCGCACCAGCCTGGATGAAATACCGCAATTCTTCAATGTCCTGCGCGGCGAGATGAGCCTGGTGGGACCCCGGCCCGAAGAGGTGCAACTGGTGCAACGCTACGACTCCTGGCAACGGCGCCGGTTGGTCGCCAAGCCGGGAATGACCGGGGTCATGCAGATCAGCGGCCGGGGAGACCTGCCCCTGGCCGAGCGGGTCAAGCTGGAGCTGGCCTACATCGAGCATTATTCGCTGTGGAACGACATCCTCATCTTGCTGCGGACCATCCCGGCCGTGATCCGGGGCACCGGCTCCCATTGAAGCCGTGGGGCAGGCTTTCCAGCCTGCTCGCGCTGACGATCTTTGTCGCCGCCCTGGCCGTCTATCTCGCCACCCTGGCCCCCACGTTGACCTGGGCCCACGACGGCGCCGATGGCGGTGATCTGATCACGGCGACCTGGGTGTTGGGCGTGCCGCACCCGCCCGGCTACCCGACCTATGTCCTGCTGGGCCGGCTCTTCCTGCTCTGGCCCCTGGGCGACCCAGCGTATCGGCTCAACCTGATGTCGGCCGTGGCGGCGGCCGGAGCAGTGACGCTGGTCTACCTGATAGCAATCGAGATCACGGCGGCGAACTGGCGCAAGCACGTGTTGGCCGCGACCGCCGGGAGCGCGGCGTTGACCTTTGCCTTCTCGCCGTTGTTCTGGTCTCAGGCCGTCATCGCCGAGGTCTATGCCCTCAACGCGCTGTTCGCGGCGTTGGTGATATACCTCCTGCTACGCTGGCAACGCGGGGCCGGGTGGGGGTTGCCCCTGGCCGCCCTGGCCCTGGGCCTGGGCCTGGGCAACCACCTGACCCTGGCGTTCGTCGGACTGATCGCGGTCGCCGGGATCGGGTATAGTCTCAGCAGATGGAAATTTGAAAGTTCTGATGGATTCTGTGGTCTGTGTCGGCACGGGAAGTGGGGCCCCCTATTTTGCTCGGCCTGGACTCCCTTCGGTCGCAAATCCAGGCCATCCACCGTCGGATTTGGCAATCCGACGGGAACAATAGCCCAAACCACAGAAAACGGTAGAATCAGGAAATTTGTGCTCCTCGGCGGTCTGCGACCGCCGAGAAACGCGGGTCACAGACCCGCTTTGAGCAGCATTTTCCATATACCGAGTCGGGCGTGTTTCCATAGGCACCCTATGGCGACTGTGGCAAGCCGCTCTATGCTGGTTGTCGCGTGCTTCCTGGTCGGCCTGACCGTCTACCTGTACCTGCCGTGGAGCGCGGCGCAGGCCCCGCCGGTGAACTGGGGCGACCCGCGCACGCTGGACCGGTTCTGGTGGGTGGTCTCCGGGGCTTTGTACCGGGGTTATCTGTTCACTGTGCCCCTGGAGCACATACCGGCCCGGCTGGCGGCGACGGTTTCGTTATATATCCAGCAATTCGGCCCGTGGGGGGCGGCCATCAGCCTGCTGGGGCTGTGGTGGCTATGGGGGCAGCGACGCGCACTGGCCGGGGCCTCGTTGACCGGCGTGGCGCTGTACACGGTTTACGCGATGGGGTATAATACCCCCACGTCATACGTCTACCTGATCCCGGCGTTCCTGGCCGCCGCCGTGTGGCTGGCAGCCGGACTCCAGGTCCTGGCGCATCGTTGGCCCCGACTGTGGCCGCTGGCCCTGCTTCTGCCCGCGTTGGCACTGGTCTTGAACGTCGCCGGGGCCGATCTGCACGCCGACTATGCGGCGCGCGATTATGCCCAGGCGGTATGGGCAGCCGTGGAACCCCAGGCCATCATCGTGACCGGCGCCGACGAGCACACCTTCGCCCTGTGGTATGCCCAACTCGTGGCCGGGCAACGACCAGACGTGGTCATCGTGGACCGGGATCTGCTGGCGTATGACTGGCATCGGGCCGGCCTGGCCCGGCGCTACCCGGACCTGAACGTGCGCGACGCGCAAGACGAGGCCATGCTCATCACCGCTCACATCGCGCAGCGGCCGATTTACCTGACAGACCGGCCCGGTCCGGCGGGCTATGAGCTTGCGCCGGCTGGCCCGATCTGGCGCGTGGAATCGCCCCCGGAGGTGCGCCGCTGATGTCCAACCGACGTATCGCGGCCCTGGCGCTCCTGGGCGTGCTCGTGTTGGGTCTGGCGTTCCTGGGCTACAAGGCCGTCAAGGTTGTGCCGCCACTGTTGTCGCTGCGCGGTCACCTGGCGACGCTGGAGATTCTGGCCTCGTCTGGCCGGGCCGACGGCGTTAGCGAAGCAGAAGTGCACACCGGTGTCCAGGCCCTGCGGGGCGTTCACGAAGACCTGGAGTGCCTGTACGGCGAGTTCGTACTGGTCCTGCCGCTGCTGCGCGGCCTGGGCTGGGTGCCGGCCGTGGGAGGCGATCTGGCAGCCCTGCCGGACCTGGCGGAGCTGGGCCTGCGCCTCACCGATGCCGGGGCCATCCTGGCCGAGGCCACCGAACCATACGTAGCCGGCCTGCTTCAGACTCGGGCCGGTGGCGAGGGCCGCGATCTCCTGCCCCGGTTCCTGATCATCCTGCCGACCTTGCAGTCGGCCCTGGCTCAGGCCCAATCTGAGGTGGACGCTGCCGCCATCGCCCGGTCGCGCATTGACCGCCAATCGCTATCGTCGGGGCTGGTCCGGCAGATCGAGCGGCTGGATCGCTACCTGCCTCTCCTGCAACTGGGCCTGGCGGTGGCACAGAACCCGGAGCTCCTGGGAGCCAACGGTCCGCGCACCTATCTGCTCATCGCCCAGAACAGCGACGAACTGCGGGCCACCGGCGGCTTTATCAGCGGCGTGGGCGTGCTGACCCTGGACCAGGGCCGCATCGCCAGTCTCAAGTTCTACGATTCGTACCAGGTAGACGATCTGCGGCAGTGTTATCCCGATCCGCCGCCGGCCCTGTACACCACCATGCTGGCCGAGTTGTGGCTCTTCCGGGACGGCAACTGGTCGCCGGACTGGCCCACCTCGGCGCGCACGCTGGAGAGGCTCTACGAGATCGGGCAAAAGCAACCGATAGATGGTGTCATCGCCCTGGACCTGTACGCTGTGCAGATGCTCGCTGAGACCCTGGGGCCGTTGCGGGTGGAAGGATTCGATGAACCCGTCACTGGCAAAAACGTCCTGCGCCTGATCCGCCGGGCCTGGGAGCCAGACCCGGGGCAGACAACCGGCGAGTGGTGGCGGCAGCGCAAGGACTTTATGGGCCCTGTCGCGCAGGCCATGCTAGATCGGGCGTTGGACGACCCGGGATCGCTGAACCTGAGTCAGGCGGCGATAGCTCTGGAACGCGCGTTGCGGGAAAAACACCTGCTGGTCTACCTGCATGACCCGCAGATGGCGCGTTTCCTGGCCGCTCGCGAATGGGATGGAGCCTGGCGGCGTACCTATGGTGATTTTCTGGCCGTGGTGGACAGCAACGTGGGCTTCAACAAGGTGAACCCCCTTATCGAGGAGCAGATCGCCTATCACGTGCGCCTGGGCAACCAGGGCCGGCCGCGCGGGCAGGTCACTCTCAGCTACACGAGCCGCTCGACGGGCGGTGCGCCGTGTCTCCAGGAGGGTCGTTATCTGCCCACCTACACGGAGATGATGCATCGCTGCTACTGGGACTATGTGCGGGTTTATGTGCCGGCGGGCAGCGTGCTCATCCAGGCGACGCCGGCCCCGCTGCCGGAGGGCAGCCTGCTGGTGCGCAAGAAAGGCGGCACGCCCGGCCAGGACACGGTCCGGGCGATCCCGGAGGAGGCCGGCCAGACGGGCTGGAGCGCGTTCTTTGTCCTGCCGCCCCAGGCGAGCCGAACCCTATCTTTCTCCTACGAGCTGCCGGCCACGGTCTTGCGTTGGGAAGATGATGTGGTATACTACAGCCTGTGGGTCCAGAAGCAGGCCGGCACGGATGGCTGGCCGGTCACCGTAAGAGTAGAGTTGCCGCCGGACGCCCAACTGCTGGCCGCTGACCCGGAACCGACCTCGGTGCAAGATCACGTTGTGATGTTCGAGTTCCGCCTATCTGAGAATCGCCACCTGGAATTGAGCTATCGCCAATAGAGCGTGAGGGAGGAGTTGCCCACCCAGTCACCCAGTCCGGCCTGGGCCGGGAGCCTGGGCTTGGCGCGCCGGGCGCACCCCGTGGCACGAAAATACGCCGGTGTGCTCGCGCGGGGTTTGAAACCCCGCGCCGGCGGCGGGTTACCCAGTCAGTCCTGGGCCTGGCAAACCCGCCGCGAGCCAGGCCGGGGGGCTATTTTCGAGGGAGGTTCCCATGTTTCGTAGGAGAATACTTGCGGATCGGCTACTGATCATCGCGATCCTGATGGTGGGGCTGGCGCTCGCGCTACTGAGCGGCGAGGGCGGGACCTGGGCTATGCCGGGGCAGTGCGCTTCCCGGCAGACGATCCCCACCAGGACACCAACCCGGCCGCCCGGATCGCCCACCCAGCTACCTCCTACGCAACCACCACCGCTCACGGTGACGCCGGCAGCGACGAGTATGGCGGGCACCGCGACCGTCACCGCGACCAACACGCCGCCTGCTGCCGTGCTCACGGCAAGTCCCATACTGCCGACCCGGCCTGTCACGCCGATCCAGTCACCCAGTCCGACGGGGGCCGGGGGTCTGGGCGCGACGGCCACCACGGAGGTGACCAGCCCATCGCCAGCGGCCACCGGCCGTGTCTCAGAGACGGCCCCGGTCGCCGGTACGCCCAGTCCCACGCCCCGGCCACTCCCCCAACCCGGCGGGGTCGATCCCTGCGGCGTGGTCGTCGGCCTGGTGTTGGTCCTGATCGCTGCCCTCGTGCTCTGGTGGTGGCGACAACGGGCCAGGAAGAGCCTGGCGTAGATCACATGGCGAAGGTGAGCGCACGGATCACGAGTAGATGCGTCAACTTGCGGGCCAGAGGTTGGAAATCGCGCCAGTTGATCCGCCCGCCACGCGGCAGATGCCCTGCGATTCCAACCACCAGGTTGAGGCGCATATGGGTCATGAGCGCGGTACTGATCATCAACTTGTGTGTGCTGGGGATGGTGCTGAACGGTTCGTCTGTACCGGCCAACCCGACCCTGAACTATCGCTTTGGCTTTGGCAAGACGGCGCGGCCGCTGGAAGGCTACGACCCGGCTCTGCTGGCCCAGTTGCGCGCCGGGATGTATCTGGACTGGCAGACGAGGGTTCAGTCCACACGGCCCAATGGCATAGAATACGTGCAGATGCTGCGCGTCAAGCAGGTCAAGACCGATTCCCGCTATGATGCACCTTACCAGGTTCCATATACCTATACGGTCTGGCCCACGTGGGAGAAGCTGGCTGATTGCGTCTGCGCCAACCCCGGCGCACTGTGGCTGGTCGGCAACGAGATGGACCGGGTGGATTGGGACGCCGGCCACCAGGACGAATGCCTGCCGGAGGTCTACGCTGAGGTCTATCACGAGGCCTACACCCGGATCAAGGGCTGGGACCCCACGGCCCAGGTCGCCATCGGGGGGGTGTGCCAGGTCACACCGTTGCGCCTGGAGTACCTGGACCGCGTGCTGGCGGCCTATCGCGCCCGCTACGGGGTCCGGATGCCGGTGGACGTCTGGAACGTACACGCCTTCGTCCTGCGCGAGAAACGCTGGCGCGAAGGATGCTCAGACTGCTGGGGGATTGACGTGCCGGCCGGCTCATCGGCCGCGGCCGGCGTACTCTATGACATCCGCGATAGCACGAATCTGGCGGCTTTTAAGGAGCAGATCATCACCTTTCGCCGCTGGATGCGCGACCACGGTGAGCGCGACAAGCCCTTCATCGTCAGCGAATACGGCGTGCTCATGCCCTACTGGGTGGAGGATGAGGACGGCCGGGCCTTTACGCCGGAGCGGGTCCGCGATTTCATGTACGGCTCGTTTGACTACCTGCAGAGCGCCACGGACCCGGAATTGGGCTGTCCGGCCGATAAGGATCGCCTGGTGCAGCGTTGGGTCTGGTACAGCCTTGATGGGGACCCGGAGGTATTTGGGGGCAATCTGTTCGACTCGACGACCCGGCAGATGACCACCCTGGGCCAGTATTGGGCCGCTTACGTGAACGACCCGGCCCGGATGCCCGCGCCCCAGGTGAACCTCTTCCCAGTGCGAGCCTGGTCTGAGCCAGCGGAGGCCGCGGCCGTCACCTTGCGCGCCTTGATCGGCAACAGCGGCAGCCTGCCGTTGGCGCAGGGTTTTGCCGTGCGGTTCGAGAGCGAGGCCGGGCAGACATTGGGCGAGGTCGCCGTCCCTGGCCTGCGCTGCTGCGGGGATTCAGTCACCGTGGCGGTCAGGTGGGTCGCCTCCCCGCCGGGGGAGCAGCGGGTACGGGTGCGGGTGGACCCGGCCGGCCAGATCGCCGAGCCGGACCGGGCGGACAACGAGTTGACCGTGCGGGTGCAGGTGGCCGATTCCACCACGCCGACCCCATCGCCCCCGATGATCCCAGGTCCCACGGGGGCACCCCCCGCCGCTCCGGGCACAACGCCAGCGAGCGAAGCGAACCAGACGCCGGTCTCAATACCAGCGACGTCATGGCCAAACGCGGATTGCGGTCTGGGAGGTCTGGTTGTAGGGTTCATATTGGCGTTAGCGATGAGCATCATCGTGGTTCACCGTGGGCAGCGGAAAGGAGATCAGCGATGAACGCATCGGATGAGCGGTACACCTGGATCGTCCTGTCCATCCTGGCGGGGGGCCTGCTGATGGCCCTGGTCTTCTCGCTGGGGCCGGCCAGTTGGGCCGCGCCGGGCCAAAACCCATATCGCCAAACCGTCCCCACGCGCACGCCAGGGTTCACACCCACGGCGTGGGTCTACCTGCCCTACGTGGCGAAGCAGTACGCGCCGGGCGGTGTGGCCGCCGGGGGATACGCGAGCGCCGTGCCCGGCCAGCCGGGGCCTTATCTGCCGTTGGCCACACGATGAGCAAGTCTGTAGAAGGGGGCGAGGTTTTGCAGCGGCGAAGCTGCCACACACCCTCCAATCCTTCGCCCCCTACCGGAGAAAACAAGTTCAGCTCTGCGCAGATTCGTGGGTGCTCTAAGCGGGTGCGTCACTGCGCCCCACCGACGTGGGGGCACACCCCCTTTGAGCCGGTGTACCCCTCGAATCTGCGTTGACCTACAAGTTCATCCCATACTAAACGGAATAACCACAACCCACGGAGAAGAAAGGTTATGCGACATACCAGGGTAAGTTGGCCTCATCTGGCTGGACTGGTGCTGAGTGTGGGCGGCGGGTTGCTGTTCACAGTGCTGGTATTCCTGGGGCCGGTCGGTTGGGCGTCGCCGGGACAGAACCTCCAATATCAGAACACTCCTACACCGCATCAGATATACATGCCCCTGGTTTTCAGAAACTACATTGCCCCTAATTACCGTTTCGGGTTCGGCACAGTGATGAATCCGATCTCCGCGTATGATCCCGCCGAGATCGCCCGCCTGCGGGCCGGGATCTATACGAGCTGGACCGTCCTGACCGCTCCTGCACATCCCAACGACATGGAGTACGTCCAGATGGTCCGCCTCCACCAGAAGAAGCAATGGGATGCGTATAACGCTCCCTATGCGATCCCCTATACGTATACGCTGCAGACATCATGGAGCCTGATCGCCAGCGCAATCGCAGCCAATCCTGGTTCCCTGTGGCTGATCGGCAACGAGATCGAGCGGATCGATTGGCCCAGTGGCAGGCAGGACGAGATGTTGCCAGAGCTATACGCCCAGGCCTACCACGAGATATATACCTTCATCAAGCAGCGGGATCCCACAGCCCGGGTCGCCATCGGTGGCGTGATCCAGGCCACGCCATTACGATTCAAATACTTGGACCGGGTCCTGGCCGCCTATCAGTCATTCTATGGACAAAAGATGCCCGTAGATGTCTGGAATGTCCACGGCTTTATCCTACGGGAAAAACATTACTATGACGGCTGCCCGGATTGCTGGGGGGCCGATATCCCCGCCGGGTTGACCGAGACGGTGGGAATACTCTACGACGTTGATGACGCAGATGATCTCGACATCTTCAAGCAACAGATCATCGCATTTCGCCAATGGATGAAAGACAAAGGCGAGCGGGACAAACCCCTCATCGTGACCGAATATGGCCCGCTGATGCCATTTTTCTCCGAGGAGCGCATACGCGACTTTATGTATGGCACCTTCGATTTCATGCAGACTGCCACAGACAGCCAGATCGGGTATCCGGCAGACAACAACCGGCTGGTCCAGCAGTGGCTATGGTATAGCCTGGACTGCGATCCCAACAGGTTCGGTGGCCGGCTGTTCAACCATGAGACCAAGGCGATCACCCAGTTGGGGCTATACTGGGAAGCCTACGTAAAAGACCCCACGCGGATGGTTACGTCGCGCTGAGAAGAAGGTCCTACGGGGATCGCAGATATTGTGAGGCTAGGGGTTTCAAGCCGGAGAGCGTTTGGGCAGAGAAGGCGATAAAGCGCAAATCGCCCGGGGCGGGAGCATGGTTCACGTAGCGGGTACCAGAGGTATATGGATCGCCCTGTAGATCGGCCCAGATGGTGAAGGCATCGCCGGGTGCGGCATCGGGAGCCTCGAAGTAGAAATAATACGTCCGGCCCGCGGAGTCTGGCAACGGCTCAAACGTGAAGGAGTAGTAGGTGTTGTCCGCGATGTCCTCTGCTGGCACGGTGATCGTCACCAAATCTGCTACACCGGATGGGGCTTCGCGCAGATGGAAAACCAGCGGATGGTGGTTCTGCCGGGCATAGGTAGCCAACATCACGTCAATCCGCGCCAGATTTGGATAGCGGCAGGCGAAAGTCTGACCGTGGGTGGTGGAGCCCCAGATCTCGCCCACCGGCGTATTCGAGTAGTCTTGAAAGGCGCTGACCAGGGGACTCTGGTAGTAAGTGGGAAACAGAAAACCGGCCAGACACCACAGGTTGACGACGAGCAGGCTGCCAACGATCAACAGCGCGCCCGCACGCTGAAGCCACTTCCGGGTTGCGCCCAGCAGACCCCAGAGGACGAGCACTGCCAGGGCCGGCAGCGCCGGGAACAGAAAGCGGCCCTGTGGTTGCCAGTAGGAAAAATTGAAGCGAATCACGCTACCGATCAGAAACAAAACAGCAGCGAACAGTATTAGCATGGCATTGCTCTGGAACCTGTCCAGGCTGTGGTTTCGTCGTCCCAGGCTCCACAGTGTTAGTGCCCCACCCAACCCCATGAACGCCATGGCATTAAGGAGATCGCGCAACAGGTTCGGGATGGGGAGCGACAGCCAACCGAAATATCCCCAGAAAGAATGGGTGAATATAATGAAAAAGTCATCCCAGGAAGCCCAGGGCATCTGTCCTATTAGAATCTCAGGGGTGAGGTTGTGCAGTGTGCCAGCCCAAGCGCCCGGCACGAGCATGTAAAACAGCCCCAGGATAGTCAGCAATGGTACACAGAACCAGGCGCAAGGCTGCCAGAAAGACCGTCGCGAGTGGGCGAATCGAATCCGCACTAATAACGCGAGCACGGCCACAGGGAGGAGAAACAACAGGGTCAACTTGGTCATTAGCCCTATTGCCAGCGCAGTGCCAGCCAGAAACAGCGAGCGGTGTTCTGCTCGCGTATCTGGAGCTTTCGCGGCCCACAAGAGGGCCAGGAGCACCAGGTCGGCCAGGGCATTAGCCAGAGTGTCGTTGCGAATGGAGCCGTTAAGGAAGGTGACTTGGGGGATGAAGGCCGCCAGCCCGGCGGCCCCCAAGGCCAGGGCCCCATCTTGGGGAAAGATAGCTTTACTCAGGCCGTATGTCACCAAGACGGCAAACCCGCCCAGGAAGGCCGACAACGCGCGCAGAATATAGATCGCCATTTGGTCGGGAGCGATATTCAGGAAGCCGGCTCGTTCGGGCAGGAAGAGAACGGGGGAGTGCACTGGGAATAAGGGGTTAAAGGGGGAAAATTCAGTGGGAAGCCAGGTTGAATCTATAGATTTGAGCGCCTCCAGGACGAGGGCGTCCAGGATATAGTAAACTGGCGGATGGTGCCATTCATAGGCGGTGATCGCATAGCCTTCCCAATAATGACCGCGCTGGGGTGAACTGGGTGGGGGAAGTTGGTGGAAATCGCTCAGGTACCTGGCATATAAGAAATGAGCGGGTTCATCTGGCGTCTCCCACGGTGGAACTACCAAACCGTAGGCGAGTGACAGTATGATGTGGAGAGTTGCCAGCCCGATCAGAACCGCTTTTTCTCGCACAATTATCTCCTGCGCCGTAACTGCCTACCCTGTACCCCCCGCAGGTTAGCCTAACCTGCGGGAGGGTAGGAAACGAAAGCCATTTTACCGCAAAACCATGGCGAGGACAAGGGCCTTTGGTTTCAGTAAAGCGACACAACGTGGCAAAAGAGCCACCTCAAAATATCCGGCCGGCGATCCAGCTTGATCACGTCTCCAAACGCTTCATGCTGCGTACAGATGGACCGCGCTCGTTCCAGGATGCCTTCATCGGCCTGGTGCGCAGCCAGCGCAGCCGGAAGCAAGAATTCTGGGCACTGCGGGATGTGAGCTTTGAGGTGCAGCCTGGCGAGACCCTGGGCCTCATCGGCCCCAATGGCTCCGGCAAGAGCACCATCCTCAAGCTCATCAGCCGCATCCTGACCCCCACCGAAGGCCACATCACCGTCAATGGCCGGGTATCCTCGCTGCTGGAACTGGGGGCCGGCTTTCACCCGGACCTCACCGGCCGCGAGAACATCTACCTGAACGGCTCCGTGCTGGGCCTCAGTCGGCGGGAGATCAACGAACGCTTAGATGACATCATCGCCTTCGCCGAGCTAGAGCGGTTCATAGACATGCCGGTGAAGCACTATTCATCCGGCATGTACATGCGGCTGGGGTTTGCCGTGGCCGCCCACGTGGAGCCGGACATCCTGCTGGTGGACGAGGTGTTGGCCGTGGGGGACCAGAGTTTCCAACTCAAATGCTATGATCGCATTGCTGACTTGCGGAGCCGAGGCGTTACCATTATCTTTGTCTCCCACAGCCTGGATGATGTGCGGCGGTTGTGTACTCGGGCGATCTGGCTGGAGGATGGAGAAATACGGAGCAAAGGCCATGTGGACCAGGTGATCGAGCAATACCTGAGCCGGGTCATGGCCCGTGAGGAGAGCCAACTGACCGCTCAAGGAATGGCCAAAGGGCAGAGGGAGCGCTGGGGCAGCGGGGAGGTCCGCATTGTTGACGTGGAATTCTACGATCAGACAGGTCAACGTCGGCACATCTTCACCACCGGCGAAAGGATGCGGGTCCGCATCCGGTACGTGACCACCGCCCGGATCGAACGGCCCGTGTTCGGCGTGGCGATCTACCGCGCTGATGGCCTGCACATCAATGGCCCGAACACCCGGTTCTCTGGCTATGAGATCCCCATGGTGGAGGGCAAGGGAGAGCTATGGTGCACGTTCGAGATGCTCCCTCTGCTAGAGGGCCGCTACTGGTTCTCTGCGTCGGTCTATGACGAGACGTGTACCCATCCTTATGATCACCTGGACCGGGTATTCCCATTCCGGGTGCAAGCTGGCGCTCAGGTGCAGGAACGCTACGGCACAGTCTATATCCCCTGCCACTGGCAGCACATCCCGGCGGCATAGGGCCTCGCCACAGGAGAGTCATGGTTAATAGCATTGATTACGCTTTCCTGCGCTTCACTGGCGTCTTGCCGGAGAACCAGCGGCGCATCCAGGGCTTCTACGTGCCTTTCTTCGCGGGGTGCAGGCGGGTGCTGGACCTGGGGTGTGGAGATGGCGACTTTGTCGGCCTCTTGCGCGAGCAAGGCGTCGAGGCCCTGGGGATTGATCGGGACGAGGCGTGCTGCGCTGCCGCGCGGGACCGTGGACTACCCGTGCATTGCCAGGATGTCTTCGAGTATCTGCGCGAGTGCGAAGCCGATAGCATAGATGGCATCTTCTCCGCACATCTGGTGGAGCACCTGCCCTACGAGGCCGTGCTCGAGTTGCTCCGGCTCTCCCATCGGGCGTTGCGCCCTGGAGGGCTAATCCTCCTGGTGACGCCGAACGCCCGTAGCCTCTACACCCATCTGGAGAGCTTTTACATGCACTTCGGGCACGTATCGTTCTATCATCCAGAGTTGCTGCGCTTCTTACTGCACTACGTCGGATTCTCCAACCCCCAGGCAGGCGAGAACCCGGAAACCGCCACCCCGTTGTGGGGTCCGTTTCTCCCGCCAGGAGAGGTAGCCCCCCTGTCCACATGCACTGGTGAACCGGGCGCTCCCATCCGCTATGAGCTGCTGCTGCCGCTCCCTGGCGATAACTGGGTTCGCCGGTGTATTCGGCAGGTCAAGATGTTCGCAGTGCACCTGATCGTGCAGCCATACCTGGATCAGATCGTTCCCCAAATCAATGCCCAACTGGCCCAGCTCAACCGATTATTGCGCAGCCTGGATCGGCCGGTGGAATGCTATGCCTGTGCTACCAAGCCGGATACCGACGAGTAATAAAAATTGAAACAACTGGAGGAGTTCATCATGATCGAAGGTGTAAAAATCATCCCCCTAACGGCCCACATGGACGACCGGGGCTACCTCATCGAGATCGCCCGCCGGGCAGACGACAGCGAACCCCACGCCGTGGTGCATCGCTTCGGCCAGGTCTACCTGGTAGGAGACATGGTGCGCGGTACCATCCGCGCCTTCCACAAACACCAGGAGCTTTGGGATTGGTTCTTCATCAGTCATGGCAGCGCCAAGTTTATCCTGCGTGACGACCGCCAGGACAGCTCCACCTATGGAGAGATGATGACCGTCATCGCTGGCGAGCGCAATCCCCGGCTCATCGTCGTGCCGCCGGGCGTCTACCATGGCTGGATGTCTCTGGAGGACGATACCCAGATGATCAGCACCGCCAGCGAGGTCTACAACCGCGAGAAGCCGGACGAGGTGCGTATCCCGCCGGATTCCTTCGGGGACGTGTGGACGGTGAAGGGGAAATAGGATGCGCAAAGTGCTGTTGGTGGGTGGAGCCGGCTATGTGGGCGCTGTCCTGGCGGAGGAGCTCCTGGAACGCGGCTATGCCGTCAAGGTGCTGGACCGGCTCTACTACGGCGAGGAGGGCCTGCGGGACATCCGCGACCGGGTGGAGTTGGTCGTGGCGGATATGCGGGTGCCACCGGCCGGCGTGATGGACGACGTGGATGCCGTGGTAAACATCGGGGGATTGTCCAACGACCCCACCGCCGAATACAACCCCCGGGCCAACTATGAGATGAACACGTTGGCTACCCAAAGATTGGCAGAGATCTGCAAAGAGCAGGGCGTGCGGCGGTACGTGTTTGCTTCTTCCTGCTCGATCTACGACCGGGGCGTGGGAGACGAGGACCGGGACGTGTTGCTGGACGAGGAGTCCGAGGTGCGCCCGCGCGCCGCTTACGCCAGCTCCAAGTATGAGGCCGAGCGAGTCTTGTTGCGCATGGCCGATCCGGACTTCTGCCCGGTGATCCTGCGCAAGGGCACCATCTACGGTTTCTCCCCTCGGATGCGGTACGATCTGGTCGTGAACACCTTTGTCAAAGATGCTCTGTCCAAAGGAGTGCTGACCATCCACTATGGCGGCGAGATGTGGCGGCCCCTGGTGGACGTGCGCGATGTGGCCCGGGCCTACATTGCCTGCCTGGAAGCTCCAGAGGATAAGGTTAAGGGGCAAATCTTCAACGTCTCCTATCGCAATATGCGTATCTCCGAGCTGGCCCTGCGCGTGCGCGCGGCATTGGCCGAGATCGGCGTGTCCGTCCAGATCCAACCGGATTACGGTTATCGGGGGGTGCGCAATTACCGGGTAACCACCACCAAGATCAACCGCATCTTGGGCTTCCAGCCCATCGTATCAGTGGAGGAGTCGGTCAAGGACATGGTGGAAAAGGTCCGCCGTTATGGATACACCGATTTCGATAACCCGCGTTACTATAATATCCGTTGGATGCGCTTGCTGGAAGAGGCGGACCGGATCATTCGGATCACGGGTTCGGTCTTTGATGCGCCCAAGTCGCCAGAGGAGAGGAAGAAATGAAGGTTGCGATCATCGGGGCCAGCGGCCAACTGGGCCACGATCTGGTAAAAGCTTTGGCCGGAGAAGAGTTGGTTCCCCTGACCCACGCCGACGTGGAGATCTGTGACGCCGCATCGGTGGATGCGCTGATGACCCGGCATAGTCCCCAGATCGTCGTCAACCTGGCTGCCTACCACAAGGTAGACGAATGTGAGGGCAACCCGGAGCGATCCTTCGCCGTCAACGCCCTGGGGGTGCGAAACCTGGCCCGGGCCTGTCAGGAGCACGGGGCCACGCTCCTGCACATGAGCACGGACTATGTCTTCGATGGGCGCAAGGGTAGCCCGTACGCGGAGGACGATCCCCCCTGCCCCATCAATGTTTACGGCATCTCCAAGCTGGCCGGTGAGTACTTTGTCCGCTACATCTGTCCCCAATACTTTATCGTGCGCAGTTCAGGGCTGTACGGTGTGGCCGGGAGCAGTGGCAAGGGTGGCAACTTTATCGAGCTGATGCTACGCCTGGCCCGCGAGGGAAAGGACATCCGGGTAGTAAATGACCAGGTGCTCACACCCACCTACACGGTGGACCTGGCCCGCAAGATCGTCCAATTGATCCACACCCAGCACTATGGGCTATATCACATCACCAGCGCCGGGTCATGTTCCTGGTACGAGTTCGCCAGCAAGATCTTTGAGCTTGCTGGGGTAGCGGCGAACCTCTCGCCTACTACCACGGCTTCCTTCGGCGCGCCGGCTACCCGGCCGGCCTACTCTGTGCTGGCCCACCAGGCCCTGGCGCGCATCGGGCTGGACGACCTGCGCCCCTGGCCGGAGGCTTTGGCCGCCTATCTGGCCGAGCGCCAGACTCGCTGAATCACCACTATGAGCCAAGACCTCGATCTGCCTTCCGTCAGCGTGATCGTGCTAAACTACAATGGTCAGGAGCACCTGGAGACGTGTTTTCGCTCCCTCCAGGGGTTGGATTACCCGGTGGATCGGCTGGAGCTGATGCTGGTGGACAATGCTTCCACTGATGGCTCGGTCGAGTTCATGCGCACGCACTTCCCTGGTGTGACGCTGATCTGCAACGAGCACAACTATGGCTTTAGCAAGGGCAACAACATCGGCGCGCGTCAGGCCAGCGGTGAATACGTCGCCTTTCTCAACAACGACATGCGTGTGGATTCGCTGTGGTTGCGAGAGCTGGTCAAACCCCTGTTGCATGACCCACAGGTGGCCTGCGCCGGGTCCAAGATCCTCACCTGGGACGGCCGACATGTGGATTTTGGCGGGGTAGCGGCCAACTTTTACGGCTACGGCTTCCAGATCGGCTGGGGTCAGCCCGCCGCCGCCTGCGATGAGGACAAGGCGATCCTGCACGCCTGCGGCGGGGCTATGCTCATCCGCCGACCAGTGTTCCTGGATGCCGGCGGTTTCGACGAGGACTTTTTCGCTTACTATGAAGACCTGGATCTGGGCTGGCGACTGTGGGTACTCGGCTACCAGGTGGTCTATGCTGCCCAATCCCGGGCCTACCACGTTCACCACGGCTACTGGAAGCGAGAGCCGGACGAGAAGAAGCGCCTGCTCTACGAACGTAATGCTCTGAGCACGGTGATCAAGAATTATGAGGAGCAGAATCTGCAACGAATCCTGCCCGTGGCGCTCATGCTCTTGCTTCGCCGTGCTTTCCTCGTAGCCGACATTGACCCCCGCCCCTATCGGTCAGAGCCGCTGGCGGCTTTCCCCGGCCTGTACCAGGAGGCTCGGACGACTCCGACGGCGGCTTCGCGCTACACCGGCCGATACTATGTTGGAGAAGCCTGGCGCACCTTGCGCCGGGACGGCCCCGGCTCGTTGGTGAGCAAGACGCGCGCGGAGTTGCTCCGACGCGCCGCGATCCTGCGCGCCCGCTGGCAACGAGCTTCCGGCCAACGAGCGCCGGCCACCCCAGGCCAGTCTGTTGAAGTACCCCGTAACACTCTGAGCTACCTCCTGGCTGCCAACGACGTGGTAGCCTGGTATGGCAAGCTGCTGGAGAAGCGAGCCCGCATCCAGGCCGCCCGGCGGCGATCGGATACTGAGATCCTTCGGCTCTTCGGGATGCCGCTAGAAGTCTGCTTCTTCGATCCCCGATACGAGCAGACTCAGTGGGAATTGGTGCGCGCCTTTGGCATTGACCAGTTGTTTGGAATGGAGCAGTCGGTGTGAATCGGGTCTTGATCGTGTCTGACGATGCCGTAGCCTCGCGGATGGCTGGCCCGGCGATCCGAGACTGGGAATACGCCAGAGCTCTCAGCCGGGAGTTCATCGTTACCCTGGCTGTTCCCAACATAAGCGACTTGTGCCCCACCCAGTTCGCGCTTCGGCTCTACGATACCCCTCACAGCCTGCAAGAACTGACCGCCAGGGCCGACGTTGTGATCACTTCCGGCTATGTTCTGAAGCGATACCCATTCCTGAAAACGCTGGATGCACCCCTCGTGTTCAGTATCCCACACTCGTTCGACCTGGAAAACCTTCAGCACTTTGCCAACCGCGACCTGGTTTTTCGTTGGGCAGCTCACAACGACAACCTGGCAGTGTTGAACGAGCAACTACTGGTTGGCGATTTTTTCGTTTGCAACAGCGAACGGCAACGAGACTTCTGGCTGGGGATGCTCAGCGCCCTGGGACGTGTCAATCCATTGACCTTTAGTGACGATCCCTCCCTGCGCCGACTGATTGACGTGGTCTCCTTTGGTCTGCCAGATGAGCCACCACTGCATCGTCGCCCAGTGCTCAAAGGTGTGTACCCCGGCATCGCCGCGGCCGATCGCGTGCTCTTCTGGGGCGGTGGACTCTATGACTGGCTGGACCCGTTGACGGCCTTACGTGCTCTGGCCCAGATCGTCCCGGCGCGACCGGAAGTCAAACTCTTCTTCGCCGCCACTCAGCACCCCAGCCCCAACGTGGTACCCATGGAGATGCTCCAGCGAGCCAGGCGCTTGAGCGACGAACTGGGCTTGACCGGCCAACATGCCTTCTTCAATGACTGGATACCTTACGAGGAACGGGAGAGTTATCTCCTGGAAGCCGATCTTGGCCTCAGCCTGCACCTGGATCACCTTGAGACTCGCTATGCCTTCCGCAACCGGGTACTGGATGCCATCTGGGCCGGTCTGCCGATGGTCGTGACAGAGGGCGACATGGCTGCCGAACTGGTAGAGCGATATGGCCTGGGATATGTGGTGGGCTACCAGGACGTGGCCGGGTTGGTGGCGGCGATCCTGGCCTTGTTGGACGTGCCGGATCTGCGCCAGCGATACGCCAGCAACTTTGCGCGGGTGCGGGAGCGCTACCGATGGAGCCAGACCACGCAGCCCCTGGCTGCATTCTGTCGGGCACCCCGGGCAGCCCCGGATCGGCAATTGGCCCGGGCGATGGGCGGACGACCGCTAGTCTCGGCCGACGTCCCGCTCCGCGTCACGTGGCATATGCGGCTGGCGAAGGGTTGGCGTTGTTACCGCGAGCAGGGATCCCAGGCCATGGCCGCCGAGGTGATGCGCTTCCTGCATTGGCGCTTTGGCCGGTGATGTCGAGCATCGTGTTCTCTGGGGAAAGGTCGCTCAGGATCCCCAGCCATGAGAAAGTTGTGTACGCAAAAATGACCATGACAACAGAATGGCCTCGCGTCACCGTGATCGTCCTCAATTACAACGGTCGGCAACACCTGGAGACCTGCTTCCGCTCTCTGTACGCTCTGGATTACCCGGCCGACCGGCTGGAGCTGATGCTGGCTGACAACGCCTCCACCGATGGGTCCGTGGAGTTCATGCGCGCACGCTTCCCAGAGGTTACGCTGGTCCGCAACGACCATAACTATGGGTTTAGCAAGGCCAATAATATCGCTGCGCAACAAGCCACCGGGGAATACATCGCCTTCCTGAACAATGATATGCGCGTGGACCCGGCCTGGCTGACTGAATTGATGCGGCCCATCCTGCGCGAGCCGGACGTGGTCTGCGCCGGCTCGCGCATCCTATCCTGGGATGGCCAGCGCATTGACTTTGCTGGCGCGATGCTGAACTTTTACGGACATGCCTGGCAGATCGGCTACGGCAGCACGCACCTGGATGCTTACGCCGCGGACCGACCCATCCTGGCGGCCTGCGGCGGGGCCATGGTCGTGAATCGAGCCGTGTTCCTGGATGCTGGCGGTTTCGATGAGGACTATTTCGCCTATTTTGAGGATACGGACCTGGGCTGGCGGCTCTGGGTACTGGGCTATCAGGTAATGTTGGCTGCCCAATCAATCGTCTACCACGTCCAGCATGGCTTCTGGAAAGGGGAACCCAGCGACAAAAAGCTGATCCTATACGAGCGCAATGCACTGTGCAGCATTGTCAAGAACTACGAGGAGGAGAACCTCCAGCGGATCTTGCCGGCAGCGCTGCTCCTGTTTCTGCATCGGGCCTACCTGTATGCGATACGGGAGGTAGACCCTGCGCCATATCGGGTCGAGCCGGCCGGGGCAGCCCCTACTCTCCACACGTCGCCGGTTGCTGCCCCGGTCTACGACACTCGCTACTACCTGCGCCAGGCGTGGACAACGCTACGACAGGAAGGCCCCAGGGCGTTGGCCGGCCGGGTGCAGGCAGAGTGGGGCCGGCGGCGGGCCGGGCCAGGAACATGGCATAGCGGCCGGCGATGGTCTGTGCGCCGGTCACCGGCAGGGAGCGAGCGTCTGCACCCCCTGGCCGTCAGCCACCTCATCGCCGGCAATGATTTCGTGCGGCTGGTGCCGAGGATGCTGGAGAAGCGAGCGCGTGTCCAGGCGGCCCGGCGTCGGCCCGATGCCGAGATCTTCCAGCTCTTTGGCGCACCCTTCCAGGCCAACTACGCCGACGCCAACTACGAGCATACCCAGATGGAACTGGCCCGGCTCTT
>DAOTYG010000321.1:0-15014 GCA_034435155.1 Anaerolineae bacterium
ATTCGATGGTACAGGGCCGACGGGCCAGGGGCCGCGAATGGCCCAGACCATAGACCGGATCGAACAATTGGAGAAGGAGAAATAAGCGATGCGTATTGCTGTATCAGTAGACAACAACGACGGGCTGGACAGCGTGGTCAGCCCGCACTTTGGCCGGTGTCCCCACTATGCCCTGGTGGACGTGACCGGCCAGGAGATCACCGGCGTGTCCGTCATGGACAACCCGTACTATGACCGGCACGAACCCGGCCAGGTGCCGGCGCTCATCCACAGCTATGGCGTGAACGTGATGCTCACCGGCGGCATGGGCGGCCGGGCCATCATGTTCTTCCAACAATTCGGCATCGAGGGCGTGACCGGGGCCTACGGCACGGTGCGCCAGGCAGTGGAACGCTACCTGGCGGGCCAACTCAAGGGCGCGGCTCCCTGCCACGAGAGCAGAGAGCACGGTCATGGCGACATCCCGGCCGCCGGCGAGTACGAAAAAGACGATCTCGGCCGCCTGCGCGAGGAGGCCGAGATGCTCCGCCGACAGTTGGACGAAGTGACCGGGCGGTTGAATCGGTTGACATCAGAGGATCGCGGATGATCATCGCGGTCGCCAGCGGCAAGGGGGCACCGGCAAGACGACGGTAGCCACCAGCCTGGCCTTGAGCCTGGCAGCAGACGGGGCCGGCGTGCTGTTCCTGGACTGCGACGTCGAGGAGCCGAACGCCGCCCTCTTCTTGCGCCCGGCCCTCGATCAGTCAGAAGAGGCCGGCATCCTGATCCCCCAGGTGGACGCTGAACGCTGTACCTTTTGTGACCGCTGCGCGCAAGTTTGCGTCTGGCACGCCCTGGCCGTGGTGGGTCGCCGGGTGCTCGTCTTCCCGGAGCTGTGCCACGGCTGCGGCAGTTGCACCCTCAACTGCCCGGCGGGAGCCATCCGCGAGGTGCTGCACGTGATGGGCCGGCTAGAGGCGGGCCGGGCCGGGCCGATCACCTTCGGCCACGGCATCCTGAACGTAGGGCAGGCCATGGCCACGCCCATCATCCGCCAGTTGAAAAAGAAGCATCTGACGCCAGGGGACGACCGCGTGGTGATCCTCGATGCGTCGCCCGGCACATCCTGCCCTGTGGTCGAGACGATGCGTGGGGCCGATTTCGTCCTGCTGGTCACCGAGCCGACGCCTTTCGGCCTGCACGACCTGCGGCTGGCGGTGCAGGTGGCCCGCGATGAGCTGGGCCGGCCGGTGGGCGTGGTGGTCAACCGAGACGGCGTCGGCGACGCGGGCGCCAGGCCCAGGCTTGACTGGGTAGACGCCTACTGCGCGGCCGAGGGCCTCCCCATCCTGATGCGCATCCCGCTGGACCGACACATCGCCGAGGCCATCTCGGACGGGACGCCGTTGGTGACGGCGCGGCCGGAGTATCGCCCCCGGTTCGCGGCGCTGTACGAGCGGATCGCCCAAGAGGTTGCCGCCAGGCAGGAGGCCACATGAAGCAACTGGTGATCCTGAGCGGCAAGGGCGGCACGGGCAAGACCTCGGTGGCGGCGGCACTGGCGCACCTGGCTGCGGAGGACATGCCCATCGTCCTGGCCGACGCGGACGTGGACGCCGCCAACCTGGAGCTGGTCCTGGCGCCCACCAAACGGGAAGAGCATATCTTCATGGGCGGCCAGAAGGCTATCATCGTTGCCGATGCCTGTACCACCTGCGGCCGCTGCGCCGGGGTGTGCCGCTTTGACGTACCTCACCCTCACCCCCCATCCCCCCTCTCCCTCTCCCACGGGGAGAGGGAGAGGGGGGGCAGGGGGGGAGTGGGTGAGGTCTATACCGTAGACCCTCTGGCCTGCGAGGGCTGCGCCGCGTGCGTCTACCAGTGCCCGGCGGAGGCCATCCACATGGAGGAGCAGCAGGCCGGGCTGTGGTTCCGCTCCGACACCCGCTTTGGACCCCTGTTCCACGCCCACCTCTTTGCCGGCCAGGAGAACTCGGGCAAGCTGGTGACGATGGTCAAGCAGCAGGCCCGGCTGCTGGCGCTGGACGAGGGCCGGGAGTTGTTGATCGTGGACGGGCCGCCGGGCATTGGCTGCCCGGTGATCTCGGCCTGCGCCGGGGCCGAACTGGCGTTGGTGGTGACGGAGCCGACGGTATCGGGCGTGCACGACCTGGAGCGCACGCTCGGCGTGGGCACGGCCAACCACTTCCGGGTGCCGGCCCTGGTGCTCATCAACAAGGCCGACCTCAACCCGACGCATACAGCCCACATCGCCGCCTACTGCCAGGCGCGGGGGATCCCGCTCGCGGGCCAGTTGCCCTACGACAACGTGGTCACTGCGGCGATGGTCCAGGGCCAGCCGGTGACGGTCTATGAGCCGGCGGGGGCAATGGCCAGCGCGCTGCGCGCAGTGTGGGCGCAGGTACGGGCGCGAATAGCGTCGGACAGCGAGGGCGAAACATGAACCTGGAGCAGGCGGTCGTCGAGCGACTGCGTGAGGTGATTGACCCGGAGACCGGCGTGGACGTGCTGCGCATGAGGCTGATCGAACGGAATTCGCAGCTTATTGAGGTGTGAAATGACAACAGGAGCAACATCGGGGTGGCGCAGACAAATCCCCACCGTGGTACTCGTGCTCATCATCGCCGCGCTGGCGGTGTGGGCCATCGCAACCGGCGCTGGCGCAGCCTCAGGGGTCACGCCGATGGACGTGGTGAAAGCTACGATCCTCGTCGGGGTCGGCTTTCTCGCGGGCTTGCTTGGTGGATTGATCGGCACGGGTGGATGCAGCGTGATGCTCCCGATCATCCACTTTTGGATGGGCTACCCTGCCGCGATTGCCGTCGGCACCACGCTCTTTGCCGTGATCTTTACCGCGCTCTCGGGCGCCTATGGTCACCTTGTCCAGCGTAACGTGGACGTGCGCGTGTTTCTGTGGCTCGGCGGCAGCGGCATCGTCGGCGTGTTGATCGGTTCGTGGCTGTTCACGCTCCTCTCGGGCCAGGCGCAACTACTGGGATTGAGCCTCGGATTGATCTTCCTCTGGCCCGCGATTCGGATGATCTACGAGGGCGTGTTTCAGCGCGCAAGGTCCCCCCGCGAAGGCGCGGCGGCTACCGGATCGGGCTGGGGGATGGGGGTGTTCGGTCTCATCGTCGGCATCGCGACGGGAGTGGCCGGCCTCGGCGGCGGCTATGCGCTGGTGCCTGGGATGATCTACTTGTTCGGCATGCCCGTGTACATCACGATGGGCACGTCCCTGGCGACGATGATCCCGCTCGCCGTGGTCGGCGGCGGCATCAAACTCGCGCAGGGGTTCGTGGACCTGCCAACCGGCCTGTTGATCGCGGCGGGCACGATCATTGGCGCACAGGTGGGCGCGGCGATCATCAAGCGATTCAAGCCCGCGACGCTGAAACTGATCTTCGGGCTGTACTTTCTCTACGTTGCCGTCAAGTTCATCACGGCGTTCTTCGGGATTCAAATCTGGTGATGGAGGGCAAGAGTGTCCCTCATTGACGATCTGTTGGCGGCCCTCGCGCTGACGTCTGACGACGCCCCGGTCCAGCAAGTGCTCATCGGCGCGTTCTGGACCGTGGTGGTGGTGGAGACGAGCCAGGGGCCGCGCGGCGGGCTGGCCTCGGCGCTGCGGCCGGCCGGCCACGACGACTTCCCGGTGCGCGACGCCGGCCGCCTGACCGAACGCAGCGCGCGCGAGCTGGCGGCCCTGCTCCGCTCTGGCAACCCCCCGGAAGCCAGCGTGGGCCTGGCGGCGGTCAATGCCCTGCTGCCGGTTGATGAAGCGCGCTGCACGGAGGTCAATGCTCAAGACCTGGTGCTGGAGCGCGGGGCCGGCCGGCGGGTGGCCGTGGTGGGGCACTTTCCCTTCACGCCGCAACTGCGCCAGACGGCGGCTCACTGCGACGTGCTGGAATTGCGGCCCCGGCCCGGCGATCTGCCGGCCGACGCCGCCGCTCGCGTGCTGCCCCAGGCCGACGTGGTGGCCCTCACCGCGGCCAGCCTGATCAACCACACCTGCGACGATCTGCTGGCCCTCTGCCGGCCCGACGCCCTGGTGGTGCTCATGGGGCCGTCCACCCCGCTCTGGCCGGGGTTCTTCGACCGGGGCGTGGACGTGCTCGCCGGCTCACGGGTGATGGACATCGAGACCGTGCTGCGCGCCGTCGGGCAGGGGGCCACCTTCCAGCAGTTGAAGCGGTCGGGCATCCGCTTGTTGACCCTGTTCGCCGATTCGTATTCGTAAACTCGTCCATTCGCATATTCGCAAAGGAGCTCCCCACGCGCGGGGCGCACCCCGTGGCACGAAAATACGCCGGTGTGCTCGCGCGGGGTCTGCGACCCCGCGCCGGCGGCGGGTGGCACTCCCCACGGTCGCCGCCGCGAGCGAGGGGGTTATTTTCGGAGGAGTGCCATGTCAACCATAGACCAAATACGAAACGCCCTGCAGGGCGTCATGGACCCGGAGTTGCACCGCAGCATCGTGGACCTGGGCATGGTCCGCGACATCCAGGTGCAAGGCCGCCAGGTGCGCTTCACCCTGGCCCTCACCACCAAGACCTGCCCGCTCAAGGGCCAGATCGTGGACGCGGCGAAAGAGGCGATCCAGGCATTGGATGGCGATCTGGACGTGCAGGTGAACGTAGCAGAGATGACGCCGGCCGAGCGCGAGCGGCTCTTCGGCCCGGCCAAAGAGGACGAACCCCTGGCCGCCCGGTTCAACGATGTCCGGCGCGTGGTGGCTGTGATGAGCGGCAAGGGCGGCGTGGGCAAGTCGTCCGTGGCCGGGCTGCTGGCCGTGGCCCTCAAGCGCCAGGGTCAGAAAGTGGGCGTGCTGGACGCGGACATCACCGGCCCCAGCATCCCGCGCATGTTCGGCGTCCACCACTTCCCGATGCACGGGCCGGTGGGCCTGATCCCGCCGGTGAGCCGCACCGGGATCGCCATCATGTCCATCAACCTGCTCCTGCCGGACGAGGACGAGGCCGTGATCTGGCGCGGCCCGCTCATCGGCGGGGCTATCCGGCAGTTCTGGGGCGAGGTAGTGTGGGGGCCGTTGGACACGCTGGTGATTGACCTGCCGCCAGGCACGTCCGACGCCTCGCTCACCGTCATGCAGTCCATCCCGCTGAACGGCGTGGTGCTGGTCACGTCGCCTCAAGACCTGGCCGGGATGGTGGTGCGCAAGGCCGCCCACATGGCGGAGCACCTCCACGTGCCCATCCTGGGGCTGATAGAGAACATGGCCTACCTGGATTGCCCCGGCTGCGGCCGGCGCATCCACCTCTTCGGCCCCAGCAGCGCGGAGGACACGGCTGGCCGCCTGGGCGTGCCGCTCCTGGGCAGCCTGCCGCTGGACCCGGAGCTGGCCCTGTGGTGCGACGAGGGGCGGATCGAAGACTACCGGGGCGCGTACTTTTCGCCGATCGCTGAGGCGATCCTGGAACTCATGCCGACGATCCAGACCACGCCGATCATGCCGTGAGTTGTGACCGCCGACGGCGGACCACCGACCGCCGGTGATGCTATGGCCGGCTGTGCTCAGAACGGCGGTCGGCGGTCTGTGGTCGGCGGTCTGGCCCCGGCAAACCGGGGGATTCATAGACACTACACAGAGGCCAACCCATGTCATACAGCGACAAAGTGTTAGACCACGCCCGCAACCCCCGCCACGTGGGGTTCATCGAGGACGCCGACGGCGTGGGGGTGGTGGGCGATCCGTCGTGCGGGGATTTCGTGGTGCTGACCATCCGCGTCCGCGATGGGCACATCGCCGACGTGCGCTATCAAATCCGGGGCTGCGGCGCGGCCATCGCCACGTGCAGCGCGGCCGCCGGGCTGGTGTTCGGCCAGCCCCTCGACATCGCAGAGACGCTCACGGACGAGGACGTGGTGCGGGCGTTGGACGGCCTGCCGCCGGAGAAGCTGCACTGCTCCAACCTGGCGGCCTCGGCCCTCCACGCGGCCCTGGACGACTACCGGCGACGCCAGAAAACAGACCTGCACGACTGGCGCTCCCTGTACGCGCGCTAGACCGGTTTCTGTTATGCATGGATGTCAGCACACTTTGAGCTACCCCTCCACAGCCAGGCAGGCGACCCCGGCCGCCATCAGCAACGCCGCCAGCACGCGCCGCAGCCCGAAGGGCTCGTGCAGCAGCAACCAGCCCAGCACGGCGCTAAAGACCACGCCCACACCGCGCACGGCGATCACATAGCCGGCCGGGGCCATCGCCAGGGCCTGCAAGACAAAGATATACGCGCCAAAGATCAGCGCGCCGCCCCCGATCATCCGCCACCAGTGCGCCCGCCATTCCTGCCAGACCGTCCGGGCCGTAGAACGTCGCCAGACGTAGGGCGTGAGGAACGTGACCATCGCCAGGAAGAGCCAGAAGTTGTATGGCAGCGGCGACACCAGGGTCATGCCGTACTTATCGGTCAGCGAGTAGCCGGCCAGACACAACCCGCCCAGGAGCGACAGGATCACGGACTGACCGGCCGCGCTCAACACCTGGCGCTTGTGGCCCGATAACTGACCGCCGACCGCCAGCGGAACAGATGGACCGGCCTCGCGGCTTGCCAGGCCGATGCCCAACACGATCGCACCGACGCCCAGGTAGCCGACGGGAGTAGGGTGGTCGCTGAACAACAGCAGGCCGCCGACGACGGTGAACACCGGCGCGGAGCCGCGCGCCAGGGGATAGACCAGCGACAGGTCACCGAGGTCATAGGCGCGCGTCACCGCCACGATGTAGCCGACCTCGAACAGCCCGCTCACGACGAGCACCGGCGCAACTGCCCAGTTCCATGTGCGTGCCAGGTCGCCGAGGGCGAAGGGCAAGGCCAGCGCCACAGCGCTCAGCAACGCCCACCACATGAAGGCGGCCTTGTGGGGACTGACTTTGACGAGCAGGTTCCAGCCCACGTGGGCCAGGGCGCTGAGGAGGACGAGGGCTATAGTGAGGAGAGACATCTATGAGCTATCTTCCCGCACCTGCCGCTGTAGCTCGTAGAGCCTGGTGATGGCCTCCAACGGCGATAGCTCCTCTATGCGGAGTTTGCGCAGGGTTTCTACCACCGGATGGGGTTCAGTGGGTAAGAAGGAGAGTTGCTGCGCCCGGAGCTGCCGGCCCATCGCCTCGCGGCGGCGTTTCTCATCGCCCAGGCTCTCCAACTCGGCCAGCACCTCCTCGGCCCGGTGGGTGACAGCCGGGGGGACGCCGGCCATGCGCGCCACGTGGATGCCATACGAGCGGTCGGCCCCGCCGGGCACCACCCGCCGCAGAAAGACCACCTCGCGGCCCTCCTCCAGCACGGCCACGTTAAAGTTGCGCACCCGGGGCAGGATGTTCGCCAGTTCCGTCAGCTCGTGGTAGTGGGTGGCGAAGAGGGTCTTGGCGGCCACCCGGGGGTTGTTGTGCAGATACTCCACCACGGCCCGGGCGATGGCGACGCCGTCATAGGTGGACGTGCCCCGGCCGATCTCGTCCAGGATGATCAGGCTGCGCGCTGTGGCGTGCTGCAAGATCAACGCCGTCTCCACCATCTCCACCATGAAGGTGCTCTGGCCGGTGGCGATGTCGTCCTGCGCCCCCACGCGGGTGAAGATGCGGTCCACCAGGCCGATGGTGGCCGAATCGGCCGGGACGAAGCTGCCGATCTGGGCCATCAGCACGATGAGGGCCACCTGGCGCAAGAATGTGGACTTGCCACTCATGTTGGGGCCGGTGAGGACGATGATCTGGCAATCGGTGTTACTCAGGCGCACGTCGTTGGGGACGAACGGCTCGCCGGCCGTCAGTTCCACCACCGGGTGGCGGCCGCCCACGATGTGGATCTCGTCACCGGCCGTGAGGACGGGCCGCACGTAGCGATTCCGCTCCGCCACCTCTGCCAGTGCCGCGTAGACATCCAGCTCGGCCAGGGCGCGGGCGGTGGCCATGAGCCGGTCGCTGGCGGCGGCCACCTGCTGCAGGACCTGCCGATAGAGGGCCGTCTCCAGCTCTCCCATGCGCTCCTCGGCGTTGAGGATGCGGGCCTCCACCTCTTTCAGTTCCGGGGTGATGAACCGCTCCGCGTTGACCAGGGTCTGCTTGCGGATGTAGTGCGGCGGCACCTGGTCCAGGTTGGGCCTGGTCACCTCCAGGTAGTAGCCAAAGACCTTGTTGTAGCCGACTTTGAGGGATTTGATGCCGGTACGCTCGCGTTCGGTGCGCTCCAGCCGGGCCACCCAGTCCCGGTCGCCACGGGCCAGGGCGCGCACCTCGTCCAGTTCGGCGGAGAAGCCGGGCCGGATCGTTCCCTCGCCGGGCGTGGCCGGGGCGTCGGCGGCGATGGCCTGAGCGATGAGGGCGACGACATCCGGGGCCGGGTCGAGGGCAGAAATGAGGGCTGATAGACGACTGCCGACCGCTGATGGCTGACCGCTGATGGCTGATCGCTGGCTGTTATCCCCGGCATAAGCCGACTGTTCTACGGCGGATCGGAGGGCCGGGACCTGTTCCAGGCTGGCGCAGAGGGCCAGCAGATCGCGGGGGCCGGCGACGCCCTGCACCGCGCGCCCGGCCAGCCGCTCCATATCGGCGACTTTGTGGAGCGCGGCGCGCACCCGGGCGCGGAGGGGCACGTTCGCGTGGAGAGCGGCCACGGCGTCCTGCCGGGCTACGAGCGCGTCCAGGTCCAGGAGCGGCTGGTTGAGCCACTGGCGCAAGAGCCGGCCGCCCATGGCCGTCTCGGTGGCGTCCAGCACCCAGAGGAGCGAGCCTTTGGTCGTCCGGCCGCGCGTGGTCTCGTTCAGTTCCAGGTTGCGGCGCGTGGCCGGGTCCAGGGTCATGAACGCGGCGGTAGAGTAGGCGTGCAGGTGGGTGAGCTGCTTCAGGGCGGCCGGCTGTGTCTCCTGGAGGTACTGGATGAGGGCGCCGGCGGCCCGGATCGCGGCCGGCCAGGAGGCGATCCCAAACCCCTCCAACGTCGCCACGCCGAAATGGTCCAGAAGGGCGCGCCGGGCCGTCTCCAACTCAAAGCGCCAGGGATCGTAAGGGGTGAGGTGGGTTTGGTCTGGGAGCGGGAATCGCCCCTCACCCTCCCCCTGGCCCCCTCCCTCTCCCAATTTTGAGAGAGGGAGGGGGTTGGGGGTGGGTGAGGGCAGCAGGCACTCGCGGGGCTGGAGGCGTTGGAGCTCCTGATTCACCTGGGTCTGGGCGTCGGGGCCGGCCCACTGGGTGGCGGCGAAATCGCCGGTGGTGATGTCGGCGTAGGCCAGGCCGGCCCGCTGCTCCCGTTCGTCAAGCACAAGCGCGACCAGGTAGTTGTTGCGCCGCTCGTCCAGCAGGCTGGCCTCCACCACCGTGCCCGGCGTCACCACGCGCACCACCTGGCGGGGCATGAGGCCCTTCACCGGCTCGCCGGTCTGCTCGCAGATGGCGACCTTGTAGCCCTTGTTGATGAGTTTGGCGATATAGCCCTCGGCAGCGTGGTAGGGGACGCCGGCCAGGGGGACGCGCTGGCTCGTGCCCACGTCGCGCGAGGTGAGCACGATGTCCAGTTCCCGCGAGACGGTCCGGGCATCCTCGTCAAACGTCTCGTAAAAGTCGCCCAGGCGGAAGAAGAGGATGGCGTCCGGGTACTGACGCTTGATCTGGAGGTATTGGCGGCGGACGGGTGAAGTCATCGAGTCCCTCAGTTGCGGGTTGCGAGTTCCCAGCTACCAATCTACCAATAACCGATCCACCGGCCGGGTGTTGAGCACGTCGGCGGCTTCTGCCCAGCCGCGCCGGGCCATCGCCACGCCGAACGGCATATAGTCCAGACTGTCGGCCCGGTGCGCGTCGGTGCTGATGACCAGGCGCACGCCCCGCTGGATCGCCCGACGCACGTGTTCGCCGTCCAGGTCCAGGCGGTTGGGGGTGGCGTTCACCTCCAACGCCACGCCGTGGGCAGCCGCCGCTTCCAGCACCGCGTCAAAGTCGAACTCCATGGCCGCCCGCTCGCCGATGATGCGTCCGGTGGGGTGAGCGATGATGTCCACGTGGGGGTTTTGGATGGCCTGGACGATGCGCGCCGTCACCCGGTCGGCCTCGCCGCGCAGGCCGGTGTGGATGGCGGCCACCACCACATCCAACCGGGACAACACCTCGTCGGGCAGGTCCAGGCTGCCGTCGGCGCGGACCTCCACCTCCGCGCCGCTCAGGATGCGGAACGGGGCCAGCCGGGCGTTGAGGGCGTCAATATCGCGCTGCCTGTCGGCGAAGCGAGCCTCGTCCAGGCCGTGGGCCACCCCCAGGCTCTTGGTGTGGTCGGTGATGGCGATATAGTCATAGCCCCGGACGATGGCGGCCTGGGCCAGCTCCTCGATGGTGTTTACGCCGTCGCTCCAATTGGAGTGGACGTGCAGGTCGCCGCGAATGGCCTTATCCGTCACCAGGTGGGGCAGTGTACCACTGGCTGCTGCCGCGATCTCGCCCTGGTCCTCGCGCAGCTCCGGCGGGATCCAGGCCAGGCCCAACCGCTCGTAGACCTCATTTTCCGTGGCGCAGGGAATCGGCTCGCCACCTGCCAGCGGGGCGAGACCGTACTCGGAGAGGCTGAAGCCCCGGTCGCGGGCCCAACCGCGCAGGGTCACGTTGTGAGCCTGGCTGCCGGTGAAGTGCTGGAGCAGGGAGCCGTAGTGGGCCGGGGGCAGGGCCATCAGGTCGGCCTGGAGGCCGTCCTGCAGGATGACGGTGGCCTTCGATTCGCCGGCCGAGACCACCTCGGCCACCTCCGGGAACTGGGTGAAGGCGTCCACCACGAGGGCCGGGTTTTCGGTGGCGGCCAGGAGGTCAATGTCGCCCACGGTGGGGGCCAGGCGGCGCAAGGAGCCGGCGGTCTCGGCCGCCTGGACGGTGGGGAGCGCGCGCAACGCCTGGCGCAGCCGCCCGGCCACCGGCAGGGCCACGGCCAGGAGCACCCGGTCCGACAGGCGGTTCAGCAGTTCGATGCCCTTGAGGATACGAGCCTCGCTGCGCTCGCCCAGGCCCTTGAGGACGCGGATCTGCCCGGCTCGCGCGGCCCGCTCCGCTTCGGCGATGGAGGTGATGCCCAGCTCGGCGTAGAGGCGGAAGGCGGTGCGCGGCCCCACGTCCGGGATGCGGCGCAGGGTGAGGACGCCGGGGGGAATCTCCTCGCGCAGCCGATCCAGGGCCTCGATGTGGCCGGTCCCGAGGAACTGCATGATCTTCTTCTCGATAGCCTCGCCCACGCCGGGGATGGTCCGCAGGCGGCCGGCCTCGGCCAGCGCGCGCAGGTCCTCCGGCCAGGTCGCCAGGGTATCGGCGGCCCGGCGGTAGGCCCGCACCTTGTAAAAGTCCTCGCCGGCCATCTCCGCGTAGTCAGCCAGCTCGCGGAGCGCGGCGGCGACGGAATTGGCGATTGTGGTCATCGGAACCCTCCCGCCCCATTGTATCGCGCCGCCCTGCTTTTGTCAACGCCGAGGCGTGAAAGAGGCCAGCCGGGGGAAGCTGCTGACATCCGTGCATAACTCCTGTCAGGGAAAGAAAAAGGGGAAGAAAGCCCTTCTGGGGGTTTTTGCGACGGCTTTGCCGCCGCAAAAACCCCTACCAGGCATTCTTTTCCCTCCCCGAAGGGAGGCGAAGTGGGGAGCCGGGCAGGGCCCTCATGTTTAATTACGCCCGAATGTCAGCAACAAGAGGGGCGTCGCACCTCTTGTTTCCACCCACCGAACGTGCTATAATGGCATTGCTCACCCTCCCGCAGGTTCATGCGTTTTCGCGGATACGCCGGTGGACAGTACAGACGGGGAACACGGCTCGAAAGCAACCTGCGGGAGAAGGGTACATGGATTTGGGGTGGTGTATGCCGACGATCACTCTGGGGCAGACCCGACTTACCCTGCTGCGCGACGGCACGTTCTGGATGGACGGCGGTGGCGTATTCGGTCTGGTCCCCCGCGTGCTGTGGGAGCGGGTGGCCCCGCCAGATGACCTTAACCGCGTGGAGATGGCCCTGAACTGCCTGCTCATCGAAGCCGACGGCCAGCGCATCCTGGTGGAGACCGGCATGGGCGGCAAGCTATCGGAGCGCGAGGCCGGGTTCTTTAACCTGTCGCGTGAGGGGGGGCTGGTGGCCCGGCTGGCTGACCTGGGCCTGACCCCGGCCGACATTGACCTGGTGGTGAACACCCACCTGCACAGCGACCATGCTGGCGGGAATACGGCCCTGGTTGATGGCGCAGTAGTGCCCACCTTCCCCCGGGCCAGGTATTGCGTCCAACGTCGGGAGTGGGCCGCGGCCAGCTTTCCCGACGAGCGGACCCGGGCCACCTACCTGCCAGAGAATCTCCAGCCCCTGGCGTCTCAGTTGCGGCTCCTGAACGGCGACGAACGCCTCACCCCCTCAGTGCGCTGCCTGGTGACGCGGGGGCATACCCTGGCCCACCAGAGCGTGCTCATCGAGTCCGGCGGCCAGCGTGCCCTCTTCCTGGGAGACCTGGCCCCCTTCACGGTGCACCTGGAGCGGCTGGCCTGGATCACCGCCTTTGACACGGAGCCGCTGGAGACCCTGGAAACCAAGCGCGCCATCGTCCGCTGGGCCGTGGAGGATGACCTGCTCCTGATCTTTGACCACGACCCGCGTGTCCCGTGGGGCCGGCTGCGCCAGCGAGACGGCAAGCTGACCGTCGAGCCAGCAACAGTAACCAGTAACCAGTAACCAGCAACCAGCAACCAGCCCATGTTACGAAGAATCCTTATCCTCATCCTGCTTCTGCTCCTCGTTGCGGCTGGCGCGGCGGCGTGGTGGTATTTTAACCAGCCGCAGCCACCCCGGACAGCCCGCGTGGAACGGGGCGACATCGCTGCCGTGGTAGAGGCCGCCGGTCACGTGGTGGCCCGGCAGCAGGTCCGGCTGGCTTTCAAGTATGGGGGCCGCCTGGTGCGCATTGTCGAGCCGGGCGAGACCGTCCACCAGGGGCAGATCGTGGCGGAGCTGGAGCCGGGCCGGCTGGCCTATGACCTGCAACAGGCGCAAGGTAACCTGGCCTTGAGCGAACTGCGCCTGGCAGAGGCCCGCTATCGGGTGGAAAAGGTGGCCGCACCCCAGTTGACCATCGCCAAGGCCAACCTGGAACGGGCCACCATCGCCCTGCAGCACGCACAGCGGGAGTATGACCGGGTGGCCTGGAACCCGGAGCTGGCCAACGCCGCCGGTCAGGCCCTCCAACTCGCCACCCTGGATTACCAGGCGGCGGAGGCCAACTATCAGTTGACCCAGGCCAACCTGGCGGCTGAGCGCAAGGCCCTGGCCGGCCTGGAGAAGCAGGTGGAAGTGTATCGGCTCTCCGTGACCGCGGCCGAGGCCGAGCTACAGGAGACGCGCCTGCTGGCTCCCTTCAACGGGACGGCGCTGGCCTGCTATTACCGGCCTGGCGAGATCGTGCCCGGGGGCGTGGACTGCGTGCTCCTGGCCGACACGACGGGGCTGGAGGTTCGCGCGACCGTGGACGAGATAGACATCGGCGCGGTGAAGGTGGGGCAGCCGGTGCATGTCGTGCTGGATGCCTACCCCACCGAGCCGCTCACCGGCACCGTGCGCCAGATCGCGCCGCTGGCTGCGAGCCAGGGTGGTAGCATATCGCTGGAGGTGCGGGTGGACCTGGACCCCGGTGATGTCCCGGTCCGGGTGGGGATGTCGGCCAGTCTGCGGGTGCAGGTGGAGCGTCGCACTGGCGTGCTGCTGGTTCCCAGCCGGGCGGTGCAGACGGCCGGGGCCAGCCGGGTGGTGGACGTGCTCCGCGAGGGGCGCATCCAGCGCGTGGCGGTGGTGGTGGGCCTCAGCGACGGCGTGCAGACCGAGGTTCAGCAGGGGTTAGACGAGGGCGAGTGGGTCGTGGTACCATAAATAGCCAGACCATGCGGGTTTGGAAGTCAGTCCAGGGGGCTACGCACGGCCAGGCCACCCCGGTTGAGGACATGGGTATAGATCATGGTGGTCTTTACATCCTTGTGGCCGAGAAGTTCCTGCACGGTGCGAATATCATAACCGGCTTCGAGTAAGTGGGTGGCGAAGGAGTGGCGGAAGGTGTGGCAGGAGACGCGCTTGGTCAGGCCGGCCTGGAGCGCGGCCTGCCGGACGGCTTTTTGCAGCGTGTTTTCGTCTATGTGGTGGCGGCGGGTGAGGCCGGAACGCGGGTCCACCGAGAGGCGGTTGGAGGGGAAGACGTACTGCCAGAGCCATTCGCGGCTGGCGTTGGGGTATTTGCGTTCCAGGGCATAGGGAAGGTAGACGCTGCCGTAACCCTGAGCCAGGTCGCTTTCGTGCAGCAGCCTGATGCGTTTCAGGTGTTCCTGTAAAAATGGCACGAGTGCATCCGGCAACATGGTGATGCGGTCCTTGCTGCCTTTGCCATCGCGGACGATGATTTGGTGCTGGGCAAAGTCAATGTCCTGCACGCGCAGGCGCACGCATTCCATGAGGCGCAGCCCTGAACCATAGAGCAGTTTGGCCATGAGTTGATGCGTCCCGGACATCAGATCGAGGACGCGGCGGGCTTCTTCTTTGGTCAAGACCGTCGGCAAGCGTTGAGGTTTTTTGGCCCGCACAGAATTGATGGGTCCGTCCAATTCCTGGTGCAACACCTCGCGGTAGAGGAATTCCAGGGCACACAGAGCCTGGTTCTGCGTTGAGGCCGCCACGTTTTGGTCCACGGCCAGGTGGGTGAGGAAGGCTTCCACTTCGGCGCGGCCCATGTCTTTGGGGTGGCGTTTGCCGTGGAAGAGGACGAAGCGGCGGATCCAGTCCACATAGGCTTCTTCGGTGCGGATGGAATAGTGTTTGAGGCGTAGCACGTCACGCACCTGGTCGAGCAGTTTTCTGGTAGGTGGGGTATTCATTTTACACCTCGCATCGTAACTACCTACCCATTTCCCATTCTGCGGGAAATGTGCTAAACTATGGCTATGGCCAGACAATTGCTGGAAATAGAAGTCCTGCTTAGTCGGATCGCTTCTCTTGAAGCCC
>DAOTYG010000322.1:0-2147 GCA_034435155.1 Anaerolineae bacterium
GGGCTGGGGGGCCTTTAGTCGGCCTGGCAGGCAATTACCGGCTCAGAAAGCTGGCGGGGGTAGTTCAACCCATAAGCCCAGGATCATGCCCTGGAGCCATAGGCCCAGCAGGAACACCAGGAACCCGGCCACCAGGACGCGCGGCCCCCAAAGATACCAGGGTTGCCAGAGGCCCGGCACGCGAGTGAGGCCGCGCCGGGCCACCGTGCTAAAGAGTTGCAAACCCCATAGGCCCATGCCCAGCACGAACAACACCGACCCGGCATAGAGGATACCCTGGATGACAGCCGCCGCCCAGTCACGTTGGAGCAGAGCCAGGGCCGCCACGAGCACCAGAGTCGCCGCCATCAGAGCTATCACATCGCGCCCAAAGCGCCAGAGCGACCAGAACCAGTGCGCGGGCACCTTTTCATCTCCTGCTGATCCCAAAACGTCAGGTTCTCACCGGTTTTCACCCCGGCGCAGGACGGTCAACGGCACAACATCGTCGGGGTAGCGGATACCGACAGCATCGGTGGCTGGCAGCCGCTCCAGCGTCGCCAGCAGGTACATCCCGGCCACCAGGCGATAGTCGCCGGCCGGCGCGTTGGCCGGCACGGTCAGCGTGTAGCTATCCAGCACCGTCTCGCCGGGCTGCCAGCGGCCCGTGGGATACGTCCCGCCGCCGGGCTGCGCATCGGCCTGCGCCCAAAGGAGACCGCCGGTGGCCGGGTTGGTCGGCCCCAGCAACTGCACGGAAACCGTATAGTCCTGTGCTGGCGTAGCCCGGCATTGCCAGTGCAGCGTGACGCGCACGGTCTCGCCGGGCCGCACTGTTGTCGGCGCACCCTCATACCCGACCAGGACCGCGAAATCCCCCACGGTTGCCCCCACCGGCGTCGGCGCGAGGGCCGGCGCGGCCGCGGCCGGGACACGGTAGGCTGTGGCGTAGGGCGCGCCGGCCCGGTCATTCAGTGACCAGACCACCTGGCCGGCCGGGTAAATCTGCCGCAGCCAGGGCAGCGTAAGCGGGTCCTCGTGGACGACGACCACATAGACGGCTTCCTGGCCCGCTGGTGGGAGCACCTGGACGCGCCGGCCGTCGAAGGAGGCCAGTGGCCGCCCCCGCAGAAAGAACTGGATGGTGTTGTGGCTGATGGACACCGGCGACAGGTAGGCCCGGGTCTCGCCGGGCAGCGCGGCCACGTATCGGGCCACGTGCGCCAGCCCCTCATCGTAGGCGTGGAACAGGTCCGGCGATGGCCCCCAGACCAGGAAGTAGTCGTGAATGGTCAGCGTGGCGCTGGCGAGGAGGCCCACGCCCAGGCCGGCCAGCACCGTCCCACGTGCCAGGGGCCTCAATCGTGGCCCCAGCCGCCGGGCCGCCGCCCAGACGGTTTCGACCAGGAGCGTGAGGCCCAGGGCCGTGATCAGGGCCACGGCCGGCGCGGCCCCGATGGCCCGGCGAAAGTGCGGCGCGTACTCGCTGAGGATGGTGGGGATGAGCATGACCAGCAGCCAGAGCACCGGGAAGACATAGGCCGGGCGACGCCACCGCCAGACGCACAGCCCCAGCCCCACGAAAAAGCCCACGCTCAGAAAAACGTCCAGAACCGGCCGGCCCGGCAGGTTGTTGCGCGGGTCCGGGTCGCCGGCGAAGGTGAACATCCCGGCCACCCGGCCCACGTTCGCCAGCACGGCCTCTGGCGACAGCGAGGCGATCTGGCCGGGGCGCGTGCTGAGGCTCAACGGGTTCGCGGCGAAGTAGAGGCCCAGCGGGGCAAAGACCAGCAGCGCCGCCAGCACCAGGAGCGCCAGATGGAGCCAGTTGCGCCTTAGCCAGCCGCGTTGGGTGAGGGTCAGGTAGACCCAAAAGGATACCATGAGGATCGGCACCATGCGGAAGGCCGGGTAGGTGTAGATGCCCAGCCCCAGGAAGGCCCCGCTCAAGGCGAACCTGGCCGTTTTTCTATGCGTCTCTGCGTTGGACTGAGCGCGCAGGCCCCACCAGAAGCACAGGAAGCACAGCGTCTCCACCAGGGGCACCAGGATCGGCTCGATCCCGGTGCGGCTGTAGGTGATGTGCCAGCAGGAGGCGGCCAGCAGGAATGTGGCGAGGAGTACCTCACCCCATCCCCCCGGCCCCCCTCCCCTCTCTACACGTGGAG
>DAOTYG010000323.1:0-5719 GCA_034435155.1 Anaerolineae bacterium
CCTACCCTCCCGCAGGTTTGGGCGCAATGACCAGACCAGAGCACGCCCAGATGACCGGCTGCATCGGTTGCCAGCCCATTTCTAACCTGCGGGAGGGTTCAGGGTAGGCAGTTACTGCTGAATAAGGAATTGGACGCGGATGGACGCGGATTTTCGCGGATCAAGAACAACTCTAATAGTCAAGAGGAGGACGTCGAGATGGTCAATCGGCTGTACGCCATCATTGCGGTATGGGGTGTGGGGCTGCTGGTCGCCGGGTGTCTCCCGGGGCCGGGGGCCGCGCCGACGGCGGGACCGACAGGGCCGCTGAACGTCACGGTGAGTATCGGGCCGCAAAAGTACTTTGTGGAGCGCGTGGGCGGCCCGCACGTGCGGGTGAGCGTGATGGTGGGGCCGGGGGCTGAGCCGCACACCTACGAGCCAAAGCCGGAGCAGCTCAAGTCGCTCAGCAACACCCAGGCCTACCTGCGCATCGGCATCGAGTTTGAGGAAGCCTGGATGGCCCGGTTCACGGCCGCCAACCCGGCCATGCGGGTGGTGGACACGACTGCTGGCATCGAGCGGCTGCCCATGACCGCGCCGCACAGCCACGGGGCAGGGGAGGCGCACCACGAGGGTGAGCTGGACCCGCACGTCTGGCTCTCGCCGGCGCTGGTCAAGGTGCAGGCGCAGAACATATACACCGCGTTGGCGGAGCTGGACCCGGCGCACCAGGCAGAGTACAAAGCGAACCTGGACGCTTTTCACAAGGACATTGACGCGCTGGACGCCGAGATCCGCCAGACGCTGGTCGGGGCCAGGACCAGAAAGTTCATGGTCTTTCACCCGGCCTGGGGCTACTTTGCCCGCGACTATGGCCTGGAGATGATCCCGGTGGAGGTGGGGGGCCAGGAGCCGAGCGCGGCTGAGCTGGCCGCGCTCATCGCGGAGGCAAAGGAGGAGGGGATCAAGGTGGTCTTTGCCCAGCCGGAGTTCAGCGCCCGGGCGGCCCAGACCATCGCCCAGGAGATCGGCGGGGAGGTGCTGTTCATCAGTCCGCTGGCCGAGGACTGGCTGGGGAACCTGCGCACCGTGGCCCAGACGTTCGCCCGGGTGCTGGGCCAGTAGCGCGCCGGCTGTTGACTGGCCAGGGGCATGGGTGTAGAATAGACCCAGACGCCGATGGCCCTATGCTCGCGTGGGGTGTGCCACCCTGCGTTGGCGGCGGGTCGCACTCCCTTCAGTCGCCGCCGCGAGCAGCGGGCTATTCTGAGGGGGCGCAGATGTTGGAGAATGGCGACCTGGCGCAGGCTGGCGATGACCAGCACGCCCAACTGCGCCGCTGGGTCATGGACGTGTTCCACCTGCCCGAGACCACGGTCGTCGCGGCCATGGAGCACGACCACGCGGGCCAGGCGCACACCGAGGTCATCGTGCGGTTGGGAGACAGGGTGCTGAACACGTACCTGATCGCCAGGCCGCTGGACAGCATCACGCGGCCCGACATCGAGGCGCTGCGCGCGGCGGCCGAGGCCGGGCTGCTGCAAAGACATCCCATCCTGGGGCATCTGTACCGGTTCTTTGGGTTGTGGTTCGCGTTCTCCGGAGCCTACGTGCTGTTCTCCGCGCAGTGTCCCTTTTGCGGTCAGCCGGGCTGTCCGGTGGGTCTGGGCACGGCCGGCCTGGTGGGCCTGCTCGGGACGCTCTGCTGCCAGAACTGGAAAGGGCTGTGCAAGAACCTGTATCGTCGGCTGGTTAAACGAACAAGGGGCCAAAGCCCCGCTTTGCCCCTCGAGCCGTAGCCGGATTCGAGTTACCCCCTGCGAACAAAGCTGGAGCGAAGCCTTCAGGCGGGCGTTTCCAGCTAACGTTTCAATTCCTGTCCCTGTTCCCCGCTTGCCGCTCCCCGCCACCCGTGTCGCCCACCCGGGCGATGGGGTCGCCGGCCCGGACCACGCCCCCCGTCACCACCCGGCAGAAGACGCCCTCCCGGGGCAGGATGGAGACGCCGCGATAGCTGTAGGTGTGGGCCACATCGGCCGGCTTGCCGATCTGCACCACCTCCAGGATCGCGTCACCGGCCCGCAGCCGGTCGCCCACGGCCAGGCTCAGCAAGTCCAGCCCGGCCGTGGTCAGGTTCTCGGCAAAGCTGCCGGGCTGGGCGTCCAGGCCGTGCTCCCGGTTGACGCGCTGGATGCTCTCCAGGGCCAGCAGGCTGACCTGGCGCTCGCTCAGGCCGGCGTGGGCGTCGCCCACCAGGCCGTGGCCGGCGCGCAACTCACCGGCGCGCACGTCCGTCTTGGGGTCCTGGCGGCGCTGGCTGCGGTTCACGGCGACAATGTGGGCCATTGGCATTGCCCTGGCTCGCCGCCGTTGCCACAGTCGCACGATTCCCAGCAGGATGTTCGTCCTCAGCACGGACTGCATATACTGCCTGTAGCCGTCGCCCAATCGCTCGACGAGGCTCCCTTCTTCCAGGATCACGGTCCAATACACGCAGATCGTGCCCACAATGGACCCGAGAGCAACTACCCAATGTGGGCCAAAGAAAACATGACCGATGTAAAAGAACACGCCGCCGAGATACATCGGGTGTCGGACGACAGCATAGATGCCGCTGTTGATGATGGCCTGGGTCCCCTTGCTGCGAAGTGTGACGATGGACAGACTCACCAGAGTCCCTCCGATCCCGAAAAAGGCCCAACCAAAGATTTGCAGTACGGCGCCGAGTATGCCAGGCGTGTACAGCGTCCCAATCAGCACGGCGTTCAGGATCATGGTCAAGGCCATGATGCACATACAGAGCATCAGCGCCATCAAGATCAGGCCAGCGATGTTCAGGAGGCCGGCGACGCCCAGGCCGTTGTCTCCCAGTAGAAAGCCAGGCAGTATCAGGCCCGCTCCGACCAGGCCGCAGAGTGACCAGATGAGCAGCACCCCGCACCAGAACCGGTGCTCCCAGTACTCCTCCCGGATCAACGAGCCAAATCCCAGCACGACCCATCCGACGGCGCCGATGACCAGGGGCATCGAGACGGCCCAGGCCGGCAGCGCGCCCCCCTCCACCCCCACGCTCGACGCCAGGTTGTAGTCCGTCAAAGCCCAATTCAGCGTCAGCAATCCCGTTTGATGTCGCTGACCACCAGCATGCCACCCGGTTTCAGCACCCGCTCCATCTCGTCGAGCATGGCGACCGGGTTATCTACCACGTGGAACGTGTTCACGCTCACCACCATTCTGTCTCTCCATATCTATCTCTATCCACACCTCCATTTTACGGCAGACCGGGGCAGAAGTCAATGATCTCACCATGAACAGTCGAAAATGGAGGGTAAAAGGCGGCGGTGAATGGTCGAACCCGGATCGCCCGGCCAACGAACTGTGGCCGGGGTGGTGTGGGGACACGCAAAAGGGGGGTAAGGCACTGTCCCCCGTGGTCATAGCGATGCTAAAGGGCGCTGGCGCGCGGGTTACGTGCTGGCCGGCCTGGTCACCATCTCATACGGCCAGGCCATGATCCCGCCGTCCATGAACTGCACGTTCTGAAAGATGCGCTGGGCCTCATAGCCGCGCATGCTGGTCTTGCAAAAGATCACGCTCTCGGCGTCCCGGGGCAGCTCGTCCATACGGCGGCGCAGGAGGCCCAGGGGGATCAGCTTGACCCGTGGGTCCTCGATGTGCCTCTCCTCGTACTCGCCGGGCGAGCGCACGTCCAGCCACACGAACTCGTCACCCCGGTCCAGCCTGGCCTTTACTTCCAGCGGGGAGATGGACCGGACCGTGCCGGCCATCTGGTTGCGGATGATGTTGGCCGCGTGGGCCGCGATGTAATGGCCGTGGAGTAGGGTGGCGCATAGCCCAGGTCCGCCCGGGTCAGGTCCTCCACTGTGGCGCCAAAGGTGAGGGCTGTGGCGATCACGTCACGCGCTTGACGGTCTCGCCGGCGCCCAACGCCTGGAGGCCCAATAGCTTGCCAGTCCTGACATCGGAGTAGTCACTCCCTTCGGTAATGATTTATGGTATAATAGGGGTAGGAAGTGAGACAAATGGCACGGAAACCTTCATCCGACAATCCTCCTTGTCCCCACTGCCAGGCCAGCCATGTCGTGCGGAACGGCAGTAAGGATGGGCAGCCGCGTTGACAGGATCTCCACCTCACAGCGGTGGAGGTGGATGCCTTTTGGTCCTTTGTTAAAAAAGCGTCCAGCGGCTGGAGACCCAACAAGCCCGGCGCAAGGGTGGGCCCACGCTGGGGCTGCCCGAGCCAGGGGGCCCACCCGCTTTGTGGTCGCCTGGGCCCTCGGAGGATGCCGCCGCGCCCGAAGTGGCCCGCAGGGGCCAGACGCGCCAGCGGACGCACGCGTACCCTGGGTCAGTGACGGGCGGGCTGTGTATCGCCAGGAAATCCGCCGCTCAAAAGTATGTGGTAGCTAAGCCAGGGCGATCTGTGGTATAATAGGAGCCAGGTCATGAGCCGGCGGCCTCCTGGCAGGGTGAGGATTCAAGACGCCTGATGTGAGGGGAAAACTCTCCCCGGCCAGGGCCGCCGGTTTATCCAGCCCCTGGCGACGAACCAGATAGCACGGAAAACTTTGAGGTGTTCAACATGAGTGTTGACCTGCGTAGCTATGTCTTTATTGATAGCCTCCAACCCCAGATGGCAGCCTTTATCGGCTCCACGGCCCGGGGCTTTTTGCCCCTGGCCGGCGACGCCAGCCTGTGGGTAGAGATCTCACCGGGCATCGAGATCAATCGTATCACCGACATCGCCCTCAAGGCCACCCATGTGCGGCCGGCCGTCCAGGTGGTAGAGCGACTCTATGGCTTGCTGGAGGTCCATTCTCCCTCCCAGGCCGACGTGCGGGCGGCCGGCGCGGCGATCCTGGAGGCCCTGGACCTGCGGCCAGAGGACCGCTGGAAACCCACCATCTACTCCAGCCAGATCATCCGCCACGTGGACGGGCACCAGGCGCAACTGGTGAACCGCAACCGCAACGGCTCCATGCTCATCGCCGGGCAGACGCTCTATATCATGGAGGTGGCCCCGGCTGCTTACGCGGTGCTGGCGGCCAACGAGGCCGAGAAAGCCGCTCACATCACCATCATCGAGGTGCGCCCCTTTGGCTCTTTCGGCCGGGTCTACCTGGGCGGCGAGGAGCGCGACATCATGGCCGGCTACGGCGCGGCTGTGGCGGCGGTGGAGGGCGTGACGGGCCGGGCCGTGGAGGGCAAGAAGCAAGAGTAACAATACGATCGGCTACGAAATCGTATCTGCTCACCCTGTAGACAAGAATCTCACTCTGAGCGCTCCTTCGCGGAGCGAAGGGGCACGAAGAGTCACGGTAACTGCCTGCCCTGAACCCTCCCGCAGGTTAGAAAGGGGCTGGCAACCGATGCAGCCGGACCTGGGCGCGCCTGCGGCGTCTGGTTTAATCATTGCGCCCAAACCTGCGGGAGGGTAGATAGTTTTGACCAAAGCGGTCATTCTGAGCGACCGAAGGGAGCGAAGAATCTCGTTCCTGGCAGGCGGTTCTTTACCACAATAAACGGGATTCTTCGGCGCTTCGCGCCTCAGAATGGCACTTGAACAGGGTAGGTGAGCAATTACACGAAATCTTTAGCATCACGTAACTGCCTACCCTCCCGCAGGTTCGGGCGCAATCTCCGCACTGAAGTGCGCCGCAATGAGCTGCTCGCTCTCTTGCCAGCCGCTTTCTAACCTGCGGGAGGGTGGCGGGTA
>DAOTYG010000324.1:0-81376 GCA_034435155.1 Anaerolineae bacterium
GTCTGCGGGCGGCCCCGCCCCCGGCCCCACCGGCCGCTGAGGAAGTGGTGGAGGAGGCGCCGGCCGTCCCGGAGTGGCTGACCGGCCTGCGCGTCGCGCCACCTCCGATCCCGCCGACTGCCGAAGAAGTAGAGAAAGCACCCCCGACCGCCTTGCCAGAGTGGCTTTTCCTGGAAGAGGAGGGCGCGCCACCGGCATACCTTACCCCACCAACGGCGCCGACCGCCGCTGTGCCAGAGGCGGAACTGCCGGACTGGGTATTGGCACATAGGCCGCCGGAAGCTCCGGCTGCCCCGGCCGTCCCACCTCCTGAAGCCGTCCTGCCGGAGATGCCACCCGGGGCCACGCCGGAGGAGGAGTTGCCGGCCTGGGTCAGGGCTTTAAAACCGGCCCCGTTGCGGGCCACACCGGCCGAGAGAGCACCCGCGCCAGCCCGGCAGGTAGAGACCGGTCCGCCGGTACTGCGCGATATCGCCGGTGGCCTGCATGAAGATGCGCCGCCCATCGTCTTGGCGGGGGGGCGTATGGCCAGGAAAGAAGCCCCACCCTTGCCCTCGGCGGAACTGGCTGCAAGCTTTGAAGCTGTGGTCAAGACTCCCCCAGAGGTGACCGAGCCGACGCCGCCCAGGCGCCGACGGGGAATGTTGGGCGGATTGTTTCGTCGCTTGTTGGGGAGCGTCCTGGTCCTGGTGATCGTTGCCCCCCTGATCCTGGGCACCGGCAGCGCCTGGGTCAGTGCCAGACCCCGGCCGGCCACGCAAGGCTTTGCCGATGTGATCACCAGCGTGGCGACCGGCGCTGCTGTGCTGGTGCTGGTGGACTATGACCCTGGCAGCCAGGATGAGATGAACCCGGTCGCCAGTGCTGCCCTGGCCGGTCTCCTGGCCCGCCAGGCGCGTCTGGTCGTCCTGGGGCTGACGCCGGAGGGGGCTGCCCTTGCCCGGCAGGTGATCCAAAGTGTGGCGCCGGCCGGCTACGAATACGGTCAGCACTACGTGATCGGCTACCTGGCTGGCGAGGAGGCCGGTCTGGTACGGGCCACAACCGACCTGGCGGCGGCCATACCCCAGGACGCGGTTAGCCAGGAGCCGTGGGGCAACCTGGCGGTCACCCAGGGTTTGCAAGTCAGTGACTTTCGGCTGGTGCTGGTTATTGGCAATGATGCGTCACGGATGGAGCGTTGGATCGCCCAACTCTGGGCGCGGAGCGGTGGGCAGCCTCCCATTGTCGTCGCTTCCAGCACCGTGGCTGCGCCCCTGCTACGGCCCTATTGGGATACGCGACAGGTGATGGGTATCCTGGAAGGGTTGCCTGGGGCGGCTGAATACGAGTCCACCGTACTGGGCCAGCCAGGCCGGGCTGCTCATCTCCTGGATCCATTGCTCTACGCGCACCTGGCGGTCATCGCCTTTGTGCTGTTGGGCAACCTGGCCTTTGCGTTTACCCGGTTGATCGGCAGCTAGAGTTCAAAGCCAGAGGCGCCACGGCCCATAGGTTCGATCTGGCTCCCATACTTAAGGTGCCGGAGTAGAGGCTTCAGCCGGATTTCCCGCCTGAAGGCTCGATTCCGGAGGATCAGTACATGGAAAAAGTTGCTAAAAGCGGGTCTGCCAGGCCCAGGCCTGACTGGGTGACCCGCGTCTCTCGGCGGTCCAAATAAGGTGCCGGAGTAGAGGCTTCAGCCGGATTTCCCGCCTGAAGGGTAATTTCGCCCATAAGGTGCCAGGCACTTTTGGCTCCCGCTTGCTCTTTTTGGAGATCGGCATGGATATTGCTAACGCGGCCTTTCCCTATGCCGGCGAAGTGGGCATGGTGGTGGCTGCCCTGTTGACCTTGATGGTCTACAGCTACCTGGTGCTGGACGATAACCTGGTGTTCCGCCTGGCCGCGCATATCCTGGTGGGCGTGGCCGTGGGCTATGCGGTGGTGGTGGCCGTCCACAACGTCCTGCTCCCCCGGCTGTGGGCGATCTCCGGTGACCTGACGCTGCTCGTGCCGTTCCTGCTCTGTCTGTTCCTGCTGGTGCGCCCGGCGCGGGCAGTAGCCTGGTTCTCCAACTATCCTATCGCTCTGTTGCTAGGCGTGGGTGCGGGCCTGGCGATCGTGGGGGCGATAGGCGGTACGTTGGTGCCGCAGGTGGTGGGATCGGCCTGGTCCGTTCAGTTGACTGGCGATCCGCTGACAATAGTGAACGGTCTCATCATCCTGGTGGGTGTCATTGCCACCCTGCTGTCGTTCCACTTCACGGCCCGTCGTGCCGGGCTGGCCGGTCGGCTGTTACGATGGGTCCGGCCGACGGGACGATTCTTCATCACCGTGGCCCTGGGGGCATTGTTCGCCGGCCTGCTGGTTTCCCGGCTGGCGTTATTGGTGGGGCGAATCGAGTTTCTGATCGAGTTTACCCAGTTCGCCGTGCGCGGCCTGGGATTTTAAGACGGGTCTTATGCCTGGTGTTACAGAGATGCAATCGGCGTTGGTGGCTGATTGCGGTAGTGTCCTGACCAAAGTTGCGCTCCTGGATTTCATCGAGGGCGAGTATCGTTTCGTGGCGCGTGGCGAGATGCCTTCCACCATTCGAGCGCCGTTCAACGACGTGATGGTGGGTTTGCGTAACGCCATCCGGGAGATCGAGTTTGTCACTGGCCGCCGGTTACTCCAGGATGATCAACTGATCACCCCGGAGCGCGATGACGGCAGCGGGGTAGATGCCTTTGTCGCCACGACGAGCGCAGGCGGGCCGCTACACGTATTGGTGGCCGGCGCCACCCGGGACCTCTCGGCGGCCCAGGGTATCCGGGCTGTGCGCGCCATCTATGCCGAGGTACAGGACATCGTTACGGCCGATAGCCCGGATCATCGGCGTTGGAGTGCCGCGGAAGAGAAACTGGCCCAGTTGCGTCAACGACCGCCGGAGGTTATCTTTTTGACCGGGGGTTTTGATGGTGGGTCTATAAGCCATGTGCTGCGGGCCTGTGAGATCATCGCGGCCGCCACCACCGATGTGCGGAGTGGGGGCAAGATCCCCCTGGTCTACGCCGGCAATGCCACCGCGCGCCCCAGGGTAGCTGAGTTGTTGGGCGGGCAGGTGGACTTGCAAGTGGTAGATAATGTGCTCCCGGCCCCGGCCCAGGCGCACCTGGCCCCGGCCCAAACTGCCTTGGGGGAGCTATATCGCCAACGTCGTCTGGCCCGGCTGCCGGGCTTTGGCCAGCTCAGTGCCTGGGCGCAGGTGCCGATCCTGCCCTCGGCGGAGGCCCTGGGTCTGGTGGTGCGTTTCCTCGCTCGCCAGTATGATACCAGCGTGATCGGCGTAGATGTGGGGGGAGATGCCACGGCCCTTTTCGCCGTCCTGGATGGCCGGTTTCGACCGCTGGTCCGGTCTGGTCTGGGTGTAGGCACCGGTACGCTGGGCGTCTGGCAAGAGGCCGGGCCTGGGGCCATAGCCCGCTGGTTGCCCTATGATCCAGGTCCCACTGACCTGCGTAACCGTCTGGAGAACAAACGCCTGCGGCCAGCCAGTATCCCCCAGACCCGGGAGGACCTGCTCTGGGAACTGGCTGTGGCCCGCGAGGCGTTGCGCCTGGTGGTGGCCGAGGCCGGGCTATATGGCGCCAGGCCAGCGATCCTCATCGCCAGTGGGGGCGGGCTTATCCATACGGCTCACTATGGCCAGACCGTTCTGGTCTTGTTGGATGCCCTCCAGCCGGTGGGGGTGACCCGCCTGTGGCTGGATAATCTCTCCCTGCTGCCCCAGATGGGTGCATTGGCGATGTTGGAGCCATTGGCAGCCGGGCAATGTATCGTGCGCGATGCCTTGTTACCGGTGGGGACACTGATCTGCCCGGTGGCCCGCCGGGGGGGCGCCGAACGCCAGGGCAGAACTGCCCTGCGCTTCCGCATCTCCTATGCCCAGGGTGGTTCGTTGGATGTGGAAGTGCCCTATGGTTCGTTAGAGGTCATCCCTCTGCCGCCGGACCAACAGGCTACTTTAGACCTGCACCCGGCGCGTGGTTTTGACATCGGCCTGGGACCAGGGCGCGCCGGCAAGATTGACGTGGATGGTGGTCTGCTGGGGTTGGTGGTGGATGCCCGGGGCCGGCCCCTAACCTTGCCCGCTGACCCGGCAGTGCGACAGACCAAGATCCAGGAATGGTTATCTCTCATGGGTGGATAGGGAAGAAACACCATGTATTACCCCCCACGATGTCGCATCTCCCCAGCCACGACCATCAGGGTGGAACGCCTCCTGCCAGCCCAGGGCGAGGTGTTGGTCCAGACGGGCCAACGGGTGGAGCCGATTGACGACGTGGCTCAGACCTATATGCCTGCCCCCAGCCACATGGTAGACGTGGCCCGGTCCTTGGGGGTGAGCAAAGACCTCATTGCCCGCTATATGGTCAAGCGGGAAGGGGATGTGGTGGGACCCGATGAGGTCATTGCCGTGCGTCGGGGCCGGCTGGGCCTGGTCAAAGGGCGTGTCTGTCGCGCCCCGGTGGGCGGCACTCTGATAGGCTGGTCCACGGTCACCGGACGGGCCACCATCGCCCCGCCGCCCGTGCCCTTCTCCCTTAAGGCTCATGTCAAAGGCCAGGTGACGCACGTGATGCCGCGCTTTGGCGTGGTGATCGAGACCCACGGGGCCTTGATCTGGGGTTGTACCGGCAGTGGCGGCGAGACGACCGGCATCCTGAAAATGGTGGTGGAGAACCCGGAGGATGACCTGGTAGCCGGCCGGATTGACATCAGTTGCCACAGTTGTATCGTCGTCGGGGGAGCCTGGATCAGCGAGGCCGCTTTGTTGCAGGCCGTCCGCATGAACGTGCGTGGCATCATTGTGGGTGGCATGGACGCAGCGCGATTAGACCGCAGCCAGGACCTGCGCCTGGAGGGGGATCAGCGGCTGGTAGTGGTGATCATCGAGGGTTTTGGTCGTATCCCCATGCCCCGTGAGACCTTTAATCTGTTTGCTTCCCTGGAAGGACGCGAGGCCTCTATTCGGGGCGAGCCAGGGATCGCCGAGGTGATCGTGCCGCATATCCAGGCTGCCAGGCCGCCAGCAGCCACCGGCCGCGAGCTATTGGAGCCTGGCTGCACCGTGCGTATCGTGCGGGAACCCTATATGAGCCAGCTCGGCACCGTGGTGGCTGTACCCTCCCATGCCCGGCCCCTGGAAACTGGCGTGCTGGTGAAAGGGGTGGAAGTGGAACTGGCCGGCAATCAGCGTGTCTTTGTGCCCCGCACGAATGTGGAATTGATCTTGCGATAATATAGGTCGGATTGGCATCCGACCCACCCCGCAAGTTATTTTCGTAAGGAGGCGACATAATGAGCGACCTGACACCCTTCACGGACATCGAGGAAGGCGGTGGTGGAAGGGGCCGGCGAGTCTTGCTATTTGCGGTATTCGGGTTGGCCGGCGTACTACTCCTGGGGGCCCTGGCATTATTGGGCTTTGTCCTGCTCATGATGATCACCGGTGGAGGACAGCCAGCGGTCACACCAACGTCCCTGCCCACCAATACCGCTATCGTGCAGGTGGTCACGCCGGTCTCCACGCCCACGCCCACTGCTCCGCCCACCCCGCTTGGTGTGCCGACGCCCCAACCGACGCAGCCCACGGTCGTCGCCACGGCAACTGCCCCCACCCAGGTTACGCCCTCGCCCACGACTCAACCAGGCGGGCCGACGGCTACCCCCAAGGGGGGAGTGCCCGATACGGGGGTGGGGGACATCGCCCTGCTCATCGGGGCCGGCCTGGGCCTGGTGGTGATCTTGCTGGTCTTACGGGCGGTCCAGGCCCGGGGCCGACCTGGATCGGCCTGATCCAGCGGCGGGACAAGGCAACGGATGCCTGTCGCCTTCACACGAAACCGCCGTCGGTGGTTTATGGGCGGCGGTTTCGCCTTGCTCTCGGCACTCTGTTATTCGACCTTGCCCTCCCTGGCTAAGATAGTCTATGGGGCGGGGCTGGATGTGCTGGATGCCCTGAGCTTGCGTTTCCTGCTGGCCGCCGGGGCCTTATGGGCTTTGGCCCTGCTGCGTCGAGAACTGCCCCGGCTCCCGGCGCGGCCTTACCTGACTCTCCTGGCCTTGCTGGGGGCCGGCATTTATGGTCCGCTGGCCATCTGCTTTTTCCTGAGCGTGCAGCGTCTCCCCGCTTCGCTGGCGGCGATGATCTTTTACGTCTATCCCCTCCTGGTCACGGTGCTCAGCGTGATAGTCTTGCACGAACGGTTCACCGGGCCACGCGGGCTGGCGCTGGTCCTCGGCCTGGCAGGTTGCTATCTCCTGTTGGATGTGCAGACGGCCAGCGGAGACCTGATCGGGGTATGGTGGGCGGTGGCGGCCGCGACGCTGTACGCTCTCCATTACACGCTGAGCCAGAAACTGCTGGAGCATATCGAGTCCCCGGTCACCGCCCTCTATGTGGTGACCTTTGCGGCGGCCTTGCTGGTCGTGTTGCGCCCCCCCTGGGAAGCCCTGGCCCATCTGACGGCCCCGCTGCCTGGCCTGGTCGCCGTGCTGGGCCTGGGGTTGATCGCCACCGCCGCCAGCATGGGGTTCTTTTTCCTGGCGGTAGAGCGAATCGGCGGCTGGCGCACCGCGCTCATCGGCGTGATCGAGCCGCTGGGCGCAGTGGTCCTGGCCGTCTGGTTCCTGGGTGAAACCCTATCGGCCGGGCAATTGTTGGGCGGCGCGTTGATCGTGAGCGCCGCCCTGGTGGCCCAATGGTTCGGGTAAAAACAGAAACCCGTTTCCTCATCGGAAACGGGTTTCCTGGCTCTCATGGTAACACCAGTTCCAGCAGACCATAGCCGCCGTCCGCGCGCCGATAGGCGACGTTAACCTCCTGGGTATCGCCGTTGAGAAAGGCGAAAAAATCATGCCCCAGCAATTCCATTTGCTCAACGGCCTCAACGGGGGTCATGGGCCGCAGATCGAACCGCTTGATCCGCTCAAAGACGATCTCCTCGCTCTCGCTCTCCTCCGCCAGCTCCTGTTCCACCACCACTGCGGCCGGGCGTTCGCCGCGTACCCGCCCCTTGCGATTGCGCCGTTCCTTGTAGCGTAACACCTGGCGAAAAAGCTTGTCGGCCACGGCATCCACCGCCGCGTACATGTCTGACGAGCGTTCCTCCGCGCGCAACAACGTTCCGCCGGCCACCAGGGTTGCCTGGACTACCTGGCGGTCCTCCGCGCTCTTGGTTTTGCGCACCGACATCTCCACCCGCAGTTCCATGATGTTGTCCAGATAGCGGTCCAACCGGCCCAGTTTCTTCTGGGCATAGCTCTGCAGATCGGCCGGCACATCAATGTTCCTGCCAGTCACCACCACTTTGATCATCAGGGGTCTCCTTTCACTCTATAAATGGTTCGTAAAGGGCAACCCGCCGGGTTACTCGCCCTCGCTACCCGGCAGGGCAGGATGAGAGGTTGAGCCACGATTCAGGGGGAGTAGAACCCGATCCGCCAGCCCCGGCAATCATTGTACCCGGTTCAGGTCAGGTTGTCAAACTTGCTCGTAACTGCTCACCCTCCCGCAGGTTCTGGCCCAATCTCCAGACCTGGACCCGCTTGACCCGTTGGCAGTAGGGGCAGTGCCAATCTGCCCCTACTCACCTGCGGGAGGGTACAGGCTGGGCAGTTACACTTGCTCCAATATCGTAGGGGGGCCAGGGAGGCTCACACGCGGCGGGGGTACATAGGATTGCTGTACCGTTTCAACCGGTACGCCGCGCAGGGCGATGCGCCGGGGTTCGCTGGCTCCCAGCCCCACCCATTCTGCCAGGGACAGATATGAAATCTGAGCGGGGGTGAAACCCATAACCTGGCTGGCCACCGTGTCCACAGCCACGCCGTCACAACCCACCACCAGCACGCCGGTGGGCCGGGCCTGGCCCAGCAATGGCCCATCCCCTTCCATGCCCACGATGCCGTCCACCACGGCCAGACCGGGGCGCACGGCCTCGTAGATCTCCAGGATAGACAGGTCCAGATTTTGACGGTGCAACACGTTCTTGGGCCAGCCATACTTGCAGCCGGGCACCACACCGAACATGTTTTTCATGCTCAAAGATACGCCTGCCCAGTGGTGACACTTCATCTTGGGCACTGAGATGACCAGGTCGGCCTCGATGATGGTGCGGGGCAGCAGCAGATGCCCCAGCGAGGTGTAACGGCCTGGCAGGGGGGTATCTACCAGTTCGTCGGTATTCAAATCCACAAAGGGGACTCTGCGCTGGCGAAGGACCGCGCCCAGGCCGGATGTCTCCACCAGGGCCTCGGCGTCACGTTGGAAAGTGGAACCCTCGGCCACAACGACGCACCGTGCGCCGTGGGCCTGACATAACGCCACCACGGCGTCCACCACGGCCGGATGAGTATGCGCCGGGCGGTCCGGCAACACGTCCACCAGGTTGGGTTTCACCACCACGGTACGGTCGCGGAGGGCCGGGGCCGCCTCAGCCAACAGAAGCCAGGCCTCGTGCAGGCTGTCTGCCACGTCCTGGTAGGTGGGGCAGCGGGTCACGACCACTGGCGAGGGGATGCCGGCCAGCCAGGCCAGCCGACCCCGCAGGCTCCAGCGGAGCCAGTTGTCGAACCCCATGGGGGCTGTCTGGCGACGAATGTATTCCAGGCCCAGGAGGATCCCCCCCACCAGGCCCAGGCGCAGGAGTGTGCGCCGACTGATGCGCCGGCTCATCGCGCCGCCTCCCCCAGAGCCAATATGGCCACGGCAGTCAGGTAGGGGCTATCACGCCAGCCACCATCCGGGGCCTGGTGTTTCTCCAGGCGTGCGATCAGGTCTCCAGCATGGCGTTGGTAGCGTCGCGCGCCCCATAGCCCCCAGGCCAGGTTCAGGGGGGTATGGGCCTGCTGCAAGAGACGCTCCAGGGTTGCCAGGCCAGTGCTGACCAGGGGGTCAGTCTCGGCGAGGCCGGCCTCCTGCAAGGCCATCAGCGCCAGGGCCGTCGGGGGGATGGCCGGGGGCAGGTTCTGGCCGAGCATGTAGGGGTTGCCCACGTTCCAACCGCCGGTGGCGCAGGCCCGGTCGCGGAGATAACGCACCCCCTCCGCCACGCGAGGATGTGCTCCCTGCCCGGCCCGCACCAGGGCGATGAGGCCCAGGGCCGTCGGCTCGACCCAGGAGGCCCCACCGGGGTTCCAGGGCCAGCCGGTCACCGAGAAATCGAGCCAGAGCACCGGGTCACGGCCTGGTGGCACCTGGCCCCTTTGATCTTGCCAGGTTGCCCACCAGCTCACGGCGCGGGCGAGGGCCGGCGAGGTCGCCGCCGTACTGGTCAAGGCCCAGATGGCCCAGGCGGTGGCCCAGCCACCCTCCGGGTCCGCTGCGGAGACGCCCCAGCTTCCATCCGGGAGTTGCATCTGTTCCAGCCAGGCCACACCAGCCTGCCGGGCCGCTGTCTGCGTGCTATCCGCCAACGCCAACAGGCATAGGGCTGTAGGCTCCACAAAGGCCCGCTGCCGGGCCTGGTAACCCCAGCCCCCGCTGGTCTCCTGCACTCGCGCCAGATAATCCTGGGCCGCTGTACGTCCGGCGGCGCTCATCGTTCTCGCCCCAGGGTCAGCCCCCATACGGACCGTGCCCCAACCTGACGCAACGCTGTCGCGCACGCCTCCAGTGTCGCGCCGGTGGTGCACACGTCGTCAATCAGTACCACCGCCCGGTCCTGAAGCATCGGCATGGCGTCCGGCGAGACCACAAAGGCCCCTTGCACGTTCTCTCGTCTTTCCTGGGCGTTCAACTGGACCTGGGAGCGCGTCTCGCGGTGGCGCACCAGGGCCTGTGGTAAGACCGGCACGTTCAACTCGGCTCCCACGGCTTGGGCCAACAGGGCGGCCTGGTTGTAGCCACGCTCTCGCAACCGTCGCTGATGCAGGGGCACCGGGACCAGCCGCTCGCAGGGGAAAGGAGCAGCGCGGTAAGTATCTGCCATCAAATGCCCCAAGGCCGGGGCCACAGCCCGACAACCCCGATACTTGAGTTGATGGACAGCCTGGCGCAGCGGGCCTTCGAAGTAAGCCACAAAGCGCAACCCGTCCAGGTCCAGGGGGTTGCTCTGGCAGCGATGGCAGAATCGGGAGGGCAATGAGGCCGGCTGGAGCGGTTCGCCACAACGCACGCAGGTCGGTCCGGTGCAGCGAGCCAGTTGCTCCACGCAGCGGGCACAAAACCAGGTGCCCCGGGTCCCGCAGCCGGCACACCGGGGTGGATACACAAGGTCCAGCAGCGCGGCCTTTAGTCGTCCCCATGAGGTGAGGGCCGGGCTGGCCGGGGGTATAGTCGAGGTCATGGGGTTGAAAGGTCTTCGCTCTCCGGCCCTGGGCCGGCACAGCGCTGGCAGGCTGTTGGAGAACCCTCATCGGGGCTGGAGTCGAGGCTTTAGCCGGGGCACAGGCGGCGATTTTCGGCCCCAACCGGCTGAAGCCTGGACTCCAGAACGCCTCTCCGATAGACTGCTGGCAAAACCCGCTGACGTTAGCCGCCGCCTAATATGCCCATGCCCATCACCTCCATGATGATCGGCACGGACGGCCCCAGGATCACCACAAAGATCGAGGGCAGGATCAAAAAGATCATCGGGAACAGCATCTTGACGGCAGCCTGGTGGGCCAGTTCCTCCGCCCGTTGGCGGCGTTTCATGCGCATCTGCTCTGATTGCACTTGCAGGACGCGGGCGATACTGACCCCCAACTGTTCGGCCTGGATGATGGCGGCGATGAAGGTGCTCACATCCGGGACCTCAGTGCGGTTGATCATATCCCGCAGGGCTTCCCGGCGCACCTTGCCCACGCGGATCTCGGCGATAACCCGCCCGAATTCCTGGGCCAGGTCATTGTCCCATTTCTCGGTGACCTTGGCCATGGCGGCATCGAAACCCAGCCCGGCCTCTACGCAGATCGTTAGCAGGTCCAGGGCATCAGGCAGGGCTTTGCTGATGGCCTTCTTACGGGCGCGGATCTTTTGACCCAGCCACAGGGTGGGCAGATAATAACCCAGGGCCGCGCCCAGCAATCCCCCGCCCACGGTAAAGAGCAGGTTGCGCTGGTAGAGGAACAGCAGGGCCAGGACGGCCCCGCCGATCAATAGGGCGAACAACCCCTTGAGGCCCAGAAAGTCGGAGGCCTGCCAGTTATGGGGACTGCCGGCCAGGATCAGGTTATGACGAATATTCTCGATGCTGCGTTGCGGCGTATAGCGGGTCACGATGCGGGCCAGGGAGTTGATCACCGGCTTGATCACCCGATCCAGGAAAGGCTGTTGCAGCTCGATCTCTTCCAGGGTGCGGGGTCGGGCAGCGTATTGGCCTAGCCGACTTTGGACGGGGTTTTCCTGACGGGGTGCGGCCAGGCCCAGGACGATCATGATCACGGACAAGGCCCCCAGGCTGGCCAACCCCAAGGCCGTCAATGTGGTCTCCATCGCTATCACCTCCTCGTATAATATGTGCTTCCCCTCGCGCCCACGCTCCGCGTGGCTTCCCCTGGTGCCCACGCTCCGCGTGGGCACATAAGGTATTGGTCTTAATTAAGGCCGAGGCAGGTCCTCACCCCACCCCCCAGCCCATCCCCTCTCCCAAGTTTGGGGTAGGGGAGGGGGCGGTCACTAATTCACCGGACTTGGGATAATTCTGGAGTCGAGCCTTCAGGCGGGCCATATCTTGTGGGCACGACCGGCTAAAGCCTCTACTCCTTGTGGTGTGGTCCAAAGTCCAATAATTCACACCAGGCGTTCAAGTTGACCCAGATGTTGGGCTTATACCTCGATGGCGACGATCCGCCGGATGATCAAATAACCGATAAAGATCATGACCAGGCTACAGGCGGGCAGGCATAGGACGGGGCCAGGCTCGAACATACGCGACATGTATGTGGGGTTGATGATATAGATCGCCCCGCCCAGGAAGAACGGGATGGCGATGATGATGTACATGCTCAGCCGCTGCTGGGAAGTCAACACCCGGATCTCCCCCTTGATCCGCACGCGCTCGCGGATCGTATGCCCGATGCTGTCCAGGATTTTGGCCAGGTTGCCGCCCACCTCGTGCTGGACATTGATCGCGGTCACCATCATATCCAGGTCTTCGCTGTCAATCCGGCGCAGCAGATTGGCCAGGGCTTCCTGTTGCGGTAGCCCCAACCCGATCTCGCGTACCACGCGGGCGAACTCCTCGGATACTGGTGGCGGCAACTCCCGTGAGACCATCTCCATGGACTGCAACATGCTATAGCCGGACCGCAGCGAGTTGGCCAGCAGGGTGATGGTATCGCCCAACTGGTCCTCAAAGGCCTTGCGCCGGGCGCTCTGCCGCTGGCGCAGGAATAACTGGGGCAAGAAGAACCCCACTGCGGCCAGACCCAACGCAAACAGGATATTGCCAAAGAGCAAGAACCCGGCCAGCGCGCCGATGATGATGGTCCCCAGTGTGATCAAGATGAACTCAGAGACGGTCAACTTGAGATTGGCGCGCGCCAGGTCCTGGGCCAGCCTGGTGGCAAACCCTTGCTTGGCGATGCGTTTGTCTATTTTGGACATGACCACCCCGCTCTGCGGCTCGTCGCGTTTCTTTTCGCCGCCTTTGACCTGCCGCGAGGCGTATCTATCCAGTCGAGACTCGATGATGTCACTGGGACCAGACAAGCTGCTGGCCAGACCCACAAACAACAGGATCACCGCTGCCGCAGCGGCACCAGCAAGCAGGACGCTCATAGGGTCGAAGGTCATCGTACTCCTCCTCGGACCTGGCTTTAGAAAAGTGTCTTCCTCCCGCAGGTTTTAGAACCCTGCCGGAGGGTCTTCGGATAGGCACTTAGTAGCGGGTCTGGAAGCCAAAGATGTCCGGCGGCAGATAGATATTCGCTGCCTCGATGCGCTCGATGAACTTGGGCCGCACGCCGGTGGGCTGGATGCGTCCGATCACCCGGCCGTCCTCAAAGCCGGTCTGTTCGAAGCGAAAGATGTCCGTCAACACGATCACGTCGCCTTCCATGCCCTGGACCTCGGTTACGCTCACCACCTTGCGCGACCCATCACGGAACCGTTCCTGATGGACGATCAGGTCAATGGCCCGGGCAACCTGTTCGCGGATGGCGCGCACCGGCAGGTCATAGCCGGCCATCAGCACCATGGTCTCCAACCGGGCCAGGGTGTCGCGGGGGCTGTTGGAGTGCAGGGTGGTCATGCTGCCGTCGTGGCCGGTATTCATGGCTTGCAGCATGTCCAGGGCCTCTGGCCCCCGGCACTCGCCGACGATGATGCGGTCAGGGCGCATCCGCAGGCTGTTGATCACCAGGTCCCGGATGGTCACCTCGCCCTTGCCCTCGATGTTGGGTGGGCGGGATTCCAGGGTGATCACGTGCTCCTGGCGGAGTTGCAGTTCGGCGGCGTTCTCGATGGTGATGATGCGCTCATCTTCCGGGATGAAGGAGGACAGGATGTTGAGCAGGGTGGTCTTGCCAGAGCCAGTGCCACCCGAGACTACCATGTTCAGCCGGGCCTGCACACAAGCTTTCAGGAACTCCACCAGCTCGGGCGTCAATGAGCCGAAACGGATCAGGTCCTCCACGGTGAGGGGGGTCTTGGCGAACTTGCGGATGGTGATCACCGGCCCCACCAAGGACAGGGGCGGGATGATGGCGTTGACACGCGAACCGTCGGGCAGCCGGGCGTCCACGTAGGGCTGCGACTCGTCGCAACGGCGGCCCAGGGGCGAGATGATGCGGTCAATGATGCGCATCACGTGCTCGTCGCTCTCGAAAACCACGTCCGTCTCGTAGAGCCGACCTTTCTGCTCGATGTAGACCTGCCGGGGGCCATTGACCATGATCTCGGTGATGGTCTCGTCCTTGAGGAACGGCTCGATCGGCCCCAGGCCCAGGATCTCGGAGATGATCTCCTCAAAGAGCCGATACCTTTCGGTGCGGCTGAGGGTGAGGTTCTCTTGCTCCAGGATGCTATCAAATAATCCCTGGACCAGCTTACGCACCTGGTCTGTTTGGGTCAGGTCCATCTTGGGGTCCAGTTCTGCCATGAGCCGATTCTGAACCCGCGCTTTCAGGTCAAAGTAGGTATCCCGGGCCGGGGCCAGGACCGGGCGTTTGAAGGCCAGACCAGTCCCCGCACTCCCGCTGGCCGGCGGCGGGGTGGCGCCGACAGGTGGTTTAACGCCTTCGATACGTTTCAGAAGTGACATGGCGAACCTCCTCTACAGGCGCACGGAGACGCCAAAGATGTCCGGCGGCAGATAGATATTCGTAGCCTCGATGCGCTCGATGAACTTGGGGCGGATGCCGGTGGGTTGCAATCGTCCGATCACCCGGCCGTCCTCAATGCCGGTCTGCTGGAAGCGAAAGAGGTCTTGCAGCACGATGACATCGCCTTCCATGCCCTGGACCTCGGTTACGCTCACCACCTTGCGCGACCCATCACGGAACCGTTCCTCGTGGACGATCAGGTCAATAGCCCGGGAGACCTGTTCGCGGATGGCACGCACCGGCAGGTCATAGCCGGCCATCAGCACCATGGTCTCCAACCGGGCCAGGGTGTCGCGGGGGCTGTTGGAGTGCAGGGTGGTCATGCTGCCGTCATGGCCGGTATTCATGGCTTGCAGCATGTCCAGGGCCTCTGGCCCCCGGCACTCGCCGACGATGATGCGGTCAGGGCGCATCCGCAGGCTGTTGATCACCAGGTCTCGGATGGTCACCTCGCCCTTGCCCTCGATGTTGGGGGGGCGGGATTCCAGGGTGACCACGTGTCTCTGGCGGAGTTGCAGTTCGGCGGCGTTCTCGATGGTGATGATGCGCTCATCGCCGGGTATAAAGGAGGACAGGATGTTGAGCAGGGTGGTCTTGCCGGAACCACCGCCGCCGGAGACCACGATGTTGAGCCTGGCGATAACGCAGGCTTTCAGGAACTCCACCAGCTCGGGCGTCAAGGTGCCGAAGCGGATCAGGTCCTCGATGGTGAGGGGGATCTTGGCGAACTTGCGGATGGTGATCACCGGCCCCACCAGGGACAGGGGGGGGATAATGGCGTTGACGCGCGAACCGTCGGGCAGCCGGGCGTCCACGTAGGGCTGCGACTCGTCGCAACGGCGGCCCAGGGGCGAGACGATGCGGTCAATGATGCGCATCACGTGCTCGTCATTCTCAAAGGTGATATCGGTCTTGTAGACCCGACCTTTCTGCTCGATGTAGACCTTGCGGGGGCCGTTGACCATGATCTCGGTGATGGTCTCGTCCTTGAGGAGCGGCTCGATCGGTCCCAGCCCCAGGATCTCGGCCACGATCTGTTCAAAGAGCCGATACCGTTCGGTGCGGCTGAGGGTGAGGTTCTCCTCTTCCAGGATGGCATCGAATAGCTCCTGGATGGTTTGTCGCACTTTTTCGGTCTGGGACAGGTCCATAGTCGGGTCCAGTTCTGAGATGAGCCGACTCTGGACCCGGGCTTTCAGGTCAACATAGGTATCCCGGGCCGGGGCCAGGACCGGGCGTTTGAAGGCCAGACCAGTCCCTCCACTTCCACTGCTGCCGCTGGCCGGTGGCGGGGTCGCACCAGCGGGCGGTTTGACGCTCTCGATGCGTTTTAGAAGTGACATGGCAGGTCTCCTTTGAATCTACTCTATCCCGACTTACGAACGGCCGAAGAGTCGAAAACCGGCCTTGACCGGTTCCTCGGCGGGGTGAGGGGCACTTTCCGGCGTCGTGGTGGGTTCCATCACGAACAGGTAGGCCAATTCCAGGATCGCGCGGGATAGGGCGGTATCCCGATGACTGATCACAAAGGGGACACCGTGGTTCACTGCATGGGAAGCCAGCCGCCAGTCGGCCGGGATCTGGGCCGTCAGCCGATGCTGAATGCTCATCTCGATATCCCGGGCGCTGATCCCTCCCCGGCTATCTACCCGATTCAACACCAGCAGCAGCCGGTCCATGGGGAAACCGACGGATTCCATCACCTCGAAGAATAGCTTGGCGTTCTTGATCGGCGGTATCTCTGGGCTGATCACCAGGACCAGCCGATCGCACAGGTCCATCAGGGCCAGCGTGATCTCGTGCAGGAAAGGCCAGGTATCCACAAAGATCAGGTCGAACCGTTGCTGCATGGCGGTGAGGATACGGCGCACGTGATCGGCGGTGATCAACTCGGCCATCTCCGGGCGCAAGGGGGCCAGCAGGACCCGGATGCCGGAAGAATGGGGCACCATGACATCTTCGACCAGCTCCGGGTCCAGGTCGTCAATCATGGATACCAGGTCCACGATGGTTCGCCCGGATTGCTGGTTCAAGAAGATGCCCACATCTCCGAATTGCAGGTTACAATCCACCAGGGCCACTTTTTTGTTCGAGTGCAACCGGGCCCCGATCGCCAGGTTAGTGGCCAGGGTGGTACAGCCCAGCCCGCCTTGGGGGCTAAAGACGACGATGATCCGGCCCCCGGTCGGCGGGGCCACCGTCACGGTCGGTGCGACCACCTCGGCCGGGCCGGCCGGGGCTGCCACGCGCCGTCCCCCACCAACCTGATAGACCCGCCGGATCGTGTGGATCAGGTCATCGCCGCTAAAGGGCTTGATCAAAAAGTCCCGTGCCCCGGCCAGCATGGATCGCCGCAAATAGTCTGCCTCGCCCTGCACAGACATCATGATCAATTGCGTCTGGGGCACCTGCGCGGTGATGATCTCGGCCGCCGTGATCCCGTCCATGTCCGGCATATTGATATCCATCAGGATGATATCCGGCTGGAGTTCCCTGGCAGCCTCGATGGCCTCCTTGCCATTGACGGCTGTACCGACTACCTCGATGTCTTTTTCAAAGTAGAGCAGTTTGCCCAGGTTTTCCCGGGTCTCACGGATGTCATCCACGATAAGCACGCGGATGGTCGTGGGCGCCGGGGTAGTAGAATCGCGCATAGTGCTTTCTCTTTGCGCCCCTTACGGTGCGACGACCGGCGGGCGCGGGTATTTGTACAGGTCAATGATATAATCCAGATGCACGGCCTCGATGGTGCCCAGGTCAACGAGGTTGTGGTCTGTCGCTGGCCGCAAGGCCAGGTCCACCGTGCCGTTTTCGCGGGCCCATTTGAGGATCAGGGCATCTTGCCGGCTGACCTGAAAGATCATCACCGAAGCCTGGCCTTGCTCGGTTTCGCCACCGGCGGCTACCCAGCGGCCGATGTGCAATACCATGACATCTTGCAGGGTTAACTGGGTGGTGCGACGCCCGCCAGTCTCACCCTCTTTGGCCGGCACATCTAGAGAGAGCAACAGGTCCACCGTGTCTCCCGGCCGGATGGCCCCGGCCACGCCACTGATGTCGGCGATGGGAAAGGCTACTGCCACCATGCCTTCTGGCAGCAGATAGGGAATACCATATAGCGTGGCCGTGATAGCCAGCATATGGCTCAGGATCGGCTCATCCCGATAGATACGCTGGGTGGTGATCTTGCCCACCACTTCGTCCAGACGCCGCAGCGCATCCGGTGGCGCCGACTCGGCCAGGAAGGGCCGCATAGTAACCCAGGGGGCCTGAATTACAGTGCGCTCCTGGATGTCTTGAACCGCCACCACCAGGTCTACCTTCGCCTCCTCCTTGACTTCTCCCCGGGGTTGGGCCAGGATGAAGAATACACCAGCAAACACGATCACGCCGAGCAAGATCCCCAGGATGATGAATATACGACCTCGTTTCATGTGTCCTCCTCAAAATCAGCTCCAACGGCTATCGTTCTGATCACCGACACACATATTTTACCTCGAAACGGCCAATTTTACAATAGTACCATAGTCCGATTTGCAGGAGGTAGAGGGTAACTACAGCCAGGTTGCTCAAAGGCGGTCTGTGACCGCAGTCGTGGACAGAAGCATGGCTGTACGAAACGGAAATCGGAGCACAGGCTGGTAGTTACGGTAGAGGGGGCATAATAAGAGGGGGTTGCAGCAGCATACTACCGTTACAACCCCCTAAATAATGGACTTTGGACAATCCTGGAGTCGAGCCTTCAGGCGGGCCATATCTTGACCGGCTAAAGCCTCTACTCCTTGTGGTGTGCGAATCGTTGTTCAAGGTCCAAGCCGTTACAATCCCCTTAATTACTGGACTTTGGACAATTCTGGAATCGAGCCTTCAGGTGGGCCATATCTTGACCGGTTCAAGCCTCTTCCTCCTTGTGGCGTGGTTGTCCAAAGTTATAACCACACCCTAATATCTGGGGTACTTCAGGGGGGCAACTTTCCATCTACTGGTGCTGGTTTACTTATGGCGTGTAGGACCTCGTGATCAGGGGCAGATAGACACTGAATCCACCCTGTACTGTCACCACGAAGGGGCCAAAGGTGTTATTCGTATAGCTCCTCTCCGGGATAGTCGGATAGCGATCCGGGTTGACCTGGGCGTAGAGCGTGTATGTGCCGGTGTTAGTAAAAATATAGGTGAACTGGACGGTCTGGTACGCGCCGGGGGCCAGGCCATATTGCACAGCCGAGCAGCCGACGTTACTGTATTCGCCGGCACCGGGGGCATGGGCCGGGTTCACATACAGATCATAGTAGAACGAATAGCAACAGGACGTGGTCACCGGTCCATCGCCCAGGTTGGCCAGGGTTATGCGAACGGTGGTCGGCTGGTCTTTGGCCGGCTGCGCCGGTACAGTGCTGATCCCGGTCACTGCCAGATCTGGCCGGCGCAGGATATTGGTGTCAGTGGCAGTATTGTTAGTCTCGTTTTCTGGCTCCGCACAGCCGATAACGACCTGTACGGTCAGGTCCGCCGGCCAGTTCTCTACCAACTGGGCTGGCGCCGGGTATTCCAGGACCAGAGTCGCCTCGCCGGTGCCACCCACCGGCACCGCTGACACCTCCCGGCGATATTTATGGTTGCCGAGGGCTGTCCAACCGCCGCTTTTATAGGTGGCGCTGGGATGCAGCGTGGCCGTGATGGCCACCCCGGTGGCGATCTTGTTGCCCTCATTGGCGTACCGGATCGTGTATGTCAGGGTCTGGCACAAGGTGGTCGCCGTAACCCCATCGGAAAAATAGATAAAGCGCAGGTCCGGGGCCAGGGTGATCACCTCATTAATGTCCGTGGCGGTGTTGTTGTCCAGGTTGGTCTCGCCGGTGGCGCGGATGGTCACGGTGTTGGTGATGGGGCCGGGGCTGGCCGTCTCGTTGACCTGCACGGTGATGGTCACGGTGGCGTGCTGGCCGGCCGGCAGGTCGTTCACGGTGCAGGTGTAGGTCTGGCCGCTCACCAGGTGCCAGCCTGCGCTGCCCTGGAAGGTGGTCTGGGCCGGGATGGTCTCGGTGAGGACGATGTGCCGGGCCTGGCCGGAGCCGGCGTTGGTGTAGGTGATGGTGTAGGTGAGGATGTCGCCGGCCGAGACGTAGGTCGTGCCGTCGGTCTTGGTCACTGCCAGGTCTGGGGGCAGGGAGATGATGGGATCCTCGTCCCAGGCGACGTTATCGCCGGGGGCGATGTCCGGCCCGTGGACCTCGTCATAGCTGATCTCGACCCGGTTCAGCAGCGTGCCCTCCGCGTCATCGTTGACGCGCAGGGTGAACGTCGTGCTCCCATGACCGCCGTTGCCCGGCAAGATGTCCACTGTCCGGCTGTAGCGATTGCCGCCCTGGGGTGTCCAGCCGGTACCGATGTACTGGGCCGGCCCGGTAAAGACCTCCGTGAGCACGACGTTGGCGGCGTCTGAGCGGCCGACGTTGGTGTAAGTGAGCGTATATGTGACGATCTGGCCGGGATGGACCTGATTCAGGCCATTTGACTTGGTTACCTGCAAGTCTACCCAGCAGAGGAGGGTAGTGTCGTGGGTGGCGTTGTTGTCCTCGCGGGGGTCAGGGCCGTGCGAGCCGTCGTCCCCGATGTAGGCCCAGTTGATCAGCCTATCTGGCGCGGTAGCAGTGTCGGTGAGGACCCGCACGACAAAGTGAATGGTGTTACTGGCCCCGGGTCCCAGGCTATCAATCGTGGTGGTGTAGGTGCGGCCGTCGGTGGAGTTGAAAGGCCGGTCGCTGGAGACAAAGATGGTATGAGCGGGGATCACATCGGTGATCACGATGTTCGTCGCTGTCTCATCGCCGCTATTGGCATAATAAAGGGTATAGGTGACGAGCTGCCCCAGGGAGACCTCGAGCCGGTCGTCGCTCTTGCTGATACCCAGCTCTGGCGGCGGTGGAGGTGGTGGTCCCCAGGTGTAATCGAAAACGCCAGAGCCGGCCGTACCGGCGTGCAGCGTCTGCGTCACATAGTCGTCAATGGCCAGGGAATAGACGTACCAGTTCTTCAGTTGGGCGTTCAATGGATACCACTTGTCTGGGGGAGTGTAACGTTCATCGCCATAGAACAGCACCCCCCCGCCCCCGGTCCCGGCCAGGACGATGGTGGGGGTGATGGGGTTGACCACCAGGGCATAGACCGGGTTGCCGCCGGCGGACCAGTCTTGCTGCCAGGTATCACTCAAGACTTTGCGGATGTAGATGCCGCCGCCGCTCTCGCCGACGCCGGCAAAGACCGTGTGCTCGATGTCCACGGCCAGGGCGTTGATGTAGAGAGCCTCGCCGCTCAGGCCGGGGTTGAAGGCCGTCCAGGTCTCGCCAGCGTCCGTGCTGCGGTAGATGCCATTGTGGTGGGTCCCGGCATAGACGATGGTGGGGGTAAGGGGGTCAATGGCCAGGGCGCGCACGGTATAGTCCGCGCCGCTGGGCTTGATCCGCTTGTAGACCCAAAGGGCGCCACGGTTGGTGGTCTTGTAGACGCCGCTGCCCGTCCCGGCATAGACGATGGTGGGCGATACTGGATCAATGACCAGGGCGTACACATCCAGGGCCTGGGTGGTGGTCAGGCCATTGCTGGCCAGGGTCCAGGTGACGGCATTGGTGGTGGTGTAGATGCCGTCGTTGGTGCCGGCATAGACCGGGAAGCCGCTGGGGTGGGTAACCGCCAGGGCCCGCACCTCCCGGTCGCCGATGGCCCCGCTGCGGCGTTCCCAGCTTGCGCCGCCGTCCTGGCTGCGGTATAGGCCGCCGCCCTCGGTGCCGGCATAGACCCGCCAGTCGTAGGCCGGGTTCACGGCGATGGCCCGGACGATGTGGGCACTGAGCAGCTTCTCGGGTGGGGTGCCGTTGGCGGTGCTCCAGCTCAGTCCCGCATCCGTAGTGCGGTAGACGCCCCGGCCGGCGGTGCCGGCGTACAGGGTGCCGGTCGCGGTGCGGAGCAAGGTGCGAATGCGGCGCGCATTGCTATGAGCCTGGCCGGGTTCCAGGCCCGCGCTGCGCGCGGTCCACGCCGAACCGGTCCACATGTAGACGCCGTCTTCCGTGCCGGCATAGAGGGTGCTGCCGTCCAGGACCAGGGCGCGCACATCCAGGGCGTCGCCGGCCAGGCCCGCGCTTTTGGCGGTCCAGGTGGTGGTGATGGCGGTGTTGCACTCGTAGACACCGTAGCCGCCTGTGCCCGCGTATAGGATGCTGCCCTGGGCGATCAGGGCGCGCACAGAGACCTGGTTGGGCAGTCCATCGCGCATCGCAGCCCAATCGGTGCCGGCCCAGCGGTAGACGCCCCAGTAAGGGGCCACGTTCTCGCAGCCGGCGTAGAAGGTGCCGTTGGCCACAGCCAGGGCCCGGGTATCGAAAAACGGGGTGCCCATTTTGGTCCAGGAACCGCTGGTGCTCAGAGTATGCGTGTAGACACCTATTGGTGTCCCCGCATACAGGATGTTCGCCTCAATGCGCAGGGTGCGCACGGTATTGCTGCCAAGACCCTGACTGCTGATGGGGTACCATTTCCATGGGTGGTCGGGGTCGGTGTTGTCATACACGCATTTCCACACCCCGCCCTCGTTGGTTCCGGCGTAGACGTTATCAGCACTATCAATGGCCAGGCACAGGACATCCCGTTTCTCAGTGGAGAACTGGTAATTTTCCAGGGTCCAGAGCAGATTGGAGCCGGAGAAGGTGCCGTGGAATACCCAACCCAGGCGGGTGCCGGCCCAGAGATTGCCGGCCGAGTCCACCGCCAGGGCCTGGATCTCGCCGCCCTCCGGGCCGTGCGAGGTATGCCAATACGGCCCGGCATAGACGAGCAGGGCCAGGCTCAGGAGCAAGAGGATCATCAGGCTCAGCGCGAGCGAGAGCCATAATCCGCGCTGGCGATGGTTGGTCATTGGCCTTCCTCCTCGTATATTTGCTCGCGCGGGGTCTGCCCCTTTTGCTCGCGCGGGGTCTGCGACCCCGCGCCCGGCGGCTTCTGTGCTCGCGCGGGGTCTGCGACCCCGCGCCCGGCGGCGGGTGACACACCCGCCGCGAGCTGTGCTCGCGCGGGGTCTGCGACCCCGCGCCCGGCGGCTTCTGTGCTCACGCGGGGTCTGCGACCCAAGTGCTCACGCGGGGTCTGCGACCCCGCGCCCGGCGGCTTCTGTGCTCACGCGGGGTCTGCGACCCCGCGCCCGGCGGCATCTTGTGCTCACGCGGGGTCTGCGACCCCGCGCCCGGCGGCTTCTGTGCTCACGCGGGGTCTGCGACCCCACACCCAGCGGCGGGTGACACACCCGCCGCGAGCACAGTTGTTCCCGCCGCGAGCACAGTTGTTCCTGTGCCATGTGGGGTCTGCGACCCCGCGCCCGGTGGCGGGTGACACTCCCTACCGTCGCCGCTGCGAGCACAGTTGTTTGAACCGGCGCGAGAGCAGTTGGCGCGGCGTCCCCATATAAAGTCGTCGGCGCTGGAACCCAGGCCGACGACTCGCTATGCCTTCTTGGAACCCGAAAACCGGCGCGCTCCACCCTGCCGCAGGTTTTTGAACCTGGGGCAGGATTAAAACAAGGTGCGACGCACGCTCGTGCGTCGCACCTGGATGCGGCTACCAAAGCAGCTTGCTCTCCTGGTTGGCCGGGTTCAGGTCCACGCCATAGACCAGGTTGTCGCAGCCGCCGAAGTAGACCCAGTTGTTAGCCGCTACCTCCATGTTGGAGTGCAGGTCGGCGTCCAACTGATATTGCTGATCCGACTGACCGCCGACTTTGGAGATGGCCTCAAAGTAGCCACGCCCCTGGTCGCCATAGACGCTGCCGGAGTGGGTCTGGCAGCCAAAATAGACATAGTCGGTGGCCAGGGCCGGCGAGCAGTGCCAGGCGGCCCGGTTTGGATAGGTGGTATCTGGTTGCTTCATCCCCAGGGTGATGGACCACACCAGGCTGGCCGAGGTGCCCTGGTCCAACAGCTTGTAGGCGGTGGCCTTTTCGCTGCTAAAGTAGACGTAGCGATTACCGCCCACCTCTTCTATCGCCGGGGTGCAGGAGAGCGCGTAGTTGGCCGCGTAGCTCCACTTCACCGCCCCCGTCTCTTTGTTGACGGCATATAGCTTGCCGTCCCGGCAGCCGATGTACAGGGTGTCCCCATAGATGACCGGCGAGCCATCGAATCCCTCAAAGTTGTTGCTGGAGCTGATCTTGCTGCTCCACTTGACCTGACCGTTGGAATAGAAGGCATAGACCATACCGTACGTGGCGCTGCCGCCGCTGCCGCAGCCGTCTTTGGGCTGGCTGCAGGCCATGTAGATGATGTCCGAACGACCACCCAGGCCGTGGTTGATGGCGTCCTGGTCTGTGCGAGTTTCTACCCAGGGGTTGACGTTGGTCCCGCCGAAGAGCTGGACCCGGCCGCTGGACCAGGACCCGCCAGAGACCGGCGTGCCGTCATCCACGTCAAAGGCATACAGGTAACCGCCCCGGGAACCCACATAGACCACTTCGTTGTCACTGGAAAAGGCCGGCCGGGAGTCCACGTAGCTCTCGCCATAGACGCCCTTGTGATAGCCCGGGGCCTGGATGTTCTTGGACCAGATCCGCTGCCCGGTGCTGCCGTCCAGGCAGTAAAGGTATCCCTTGCTGGAGGTGCCCCCATCGCCGGGGACGGTGATGAAATAGATCAGGGTTTTGCCGTTCCGGTTCAGCACCCGCACCTGCCCCTGGACCATGGGCCAGCGGTTGTTTTCGCCGGTGCTGGTGCTTTCCTCCGTCCACCCGTAGGTCGTGCCGGTCCCGTCTGTGGCCGGGCGGAACCGCCACCAGGCGTGGGTTTTCTTGCTGCCGTCCTGTTTGCCCAGGGCGTTCAGGCAGTAAAGGTAGCCGTCACGGCAGCCCACGTAGACCACCTCCCGGTTGCCGGCATACGGGTCCACGTAGTAGAACGGCGTGGCGTGCACGTCACCGCCGTAGGTGCGGAAGGTCCAGGTGACCTTGAAGATGCCCCGATAGCCGGCGGCGGCGGCGGTCACATCCACGTTATGAAATCCCAGGACACCGGCAAAGAACATCGAGGTGTTGCGCCGGGCATCCACCCGCACGCACATCTCCTTGGCGATGTCCTGGGCCTGAGAGATGGCATCCTGGTAAAAGACCGTCACCGAGACCTCATCCCCGCCGATGGTGGTCGTATACCTGTAGTTCGTGCCAGAGCCGCCGTCCCAGTCGGGGTCAAAATCCGTGGTGGAATAGGACTGTGGCACCGAGCCGGAATCCAACCCGATGTTGCGGGCGTAGCAGCCCAGGGCCTCCCGGGTGGCGTTCTTGACGGCTTCCCACTTTTCGGCGGCGGTGTCCACCGGGGCCGGGGTGCGGCGCGCGCCGGCCATCGTCGCCGCGTCCACGATGCCCTGCAGGTCCCGCTTGGTGTAGTACATATAGCCCACATCGGTGACCAGCACCAGGAACCCGATCAGGGCCACGATGAGAAAGGCAAAGAGCACCACGTTCTGCCCGGCCTCTCGCTGCGATTGCTTGCACGTCCTCTGTTGTGGCTTGTTCATCTCGATTCCCTCCTTCCGAAAATAACCCCCTCGCTCGCGGCGGTGACCACGTCTACGACCCCCGGCCCAGGCCGGACTGGGTGGCACAAGCCGTAGGGTATGCCAGCCGCCGTGCGAAGCACGCGGGGTCGCAGACCCCACGCGAGCACACCGGCGTATTTTCGTAAAATCGTGGGGGCCTTTCCAGGCTGCCCGCAGGCTAGAAAGCCTGCGCTACGCTGCGACCTAGGGGCGCATGATCTCGATCCGCTGCCCCTGCAAGATGATCTCGTCGCCGGTGATCAGGTTGATCATCGGCAGAAACACCGGCTGCCGATACGTAACCCGCACGCCGATATAGCCAAAAGTCTGGACCAACGTACACCGGCGGCCGTTCGTGAAATTGTATGGGCTACCCTGGTTTCCGTCCTTGTCCAGCACATCCTGATAGCTACCGATGCCCCCATCAGCCGTCGTCTCATAGATGGTAATGGCCTGGATGTTCTCCTTGCCCAGCCAGCCCAGGGCCTTGACGACAGCCTGGTAGATCTCCGTATTGTGATGTCCTGTCCCACTCAGCTTGCAGTATTCCTCCACCACGGCCTGGCGTGCGCCGGCGGCCGCGGCCTCGGTGAGGGTGATCTGGATCCCAAAGATGATGCCGAACATCATCAAGCCCATGACCATCAGGACGATCATGGGGAGCAGGATGGCAAACTCCACCATGCTCTGGCCGTGGGGCCGATGCTGGTGGCGAGCATCATCAGACATGGACACTATACCCTTTCCCTGTACCCTCCCGCAGGTTAGAAAACAACTGCCAACCGAGGTAGCCGGTCATTGGGGCGTAATCTGGTCCCCTCCAACCTGCGGCAGGGTGGGCACCAGTTATTCGATCCGCCGGCTTTCCCGCACCCGGAGCTGGATCGTGTCGCTGGACTTGAACACAAACCCATCGCCCGTGGGTACCGGATACCACACCGGCACGATGACCGGCTGGGCATAGACGATCTCCACGCCCAGGCCGGTATTGGATTGCCGCAGGTAATTGGTGAAATTGCCGCTGATCAAGGCCCCGGTGGCCGGGTTGATCTGGTCTTTGATGCTGGAGATCGTCCCATCTGCGTTGGGCTGGTAAATGGTGATGGACTGGACCTGGCCCATGCCCAGCCAGCTCATGTTCTGCACAATGGCCTGGTAAATCTCGGTGTTCTGGTGGTCGTTTACTGGATATTCCGCATAGTTCACCACCGAGCCGGCCCGTGCTCCGGCGGCGGCCGCGTTCGCCAGGGTGACCTGGGCGTTAAAGATGAACCCAAAGGCAAAGATGCCCATCACGATCAACAGGACCAGGGGCAGGATCAACGCGAACTCGAGCATCTGCTGCCCGTGTGATTGATGGACACCGTGGAGGAAGCGCTGGCATCCGCTCATTGGCTCTGAATTGTCCTTTCCCTGCTGCCTGCCCTGAACCCTCCCGCAGGTTAGAAAGGGACTCCGGGGATTGGGGTAATGACTAACAACAATCCAATTTGCAGGTATATTATATATCATATTGGTGTAACGAGCAATAGGAAAATAGTACCAGGGGACTGGTCTCTTGAAGCCATTTTTCAGGCCGGGGCGGGTTTTACTACCGGACACTTTTCAATCACGAATGATGCGAATGGACGAATGGCACGAATTGGTATAAAAAACATTCGTGAGATTTGCCAGATTCGGGTCATTCGTGATGAAACTTGCGAAAATGTCCAGTAGTGAAGGGCGGGTCAGGAGGTAACCGCACGTCAATGGGGCCTGCCGCGAATGGTCCCTAGTGGCCCAAGGCTTCCAGCAGGCGCGCCGGGGTGGCCGGCAGCCGGGTGATGCGCACGCCAGTAGCGGCGTGGATGGCGTTGGTGATGGCCGGCGTGGTGGGGATGCTGGTGATCTCGCCCACACCCTTGGCCCCGTAGGGGCCGGCCGCGGCCGGCGATTCGACGATGATGGGCGTGATCTGGGGCCGCTGCTCGATGGTGGGTATCCTGTAGCGGCCCAACGAATCGTTGCGGACCAGCCCTTCCTCCAGGTCCAGCTCCTCCTGGAGCGCATAGCCCAGCCCCATGAGCACGCCGCCTTCCAATTGCCCTTCCACGCCCAACGGGTTGATGGCCTTGCCCACGTCGTGGGCGGCGATGACCCGCAACACTCGCACCTGGCCGGTCGCCAGGTCCACCTCCACCTCGGCGGCCTGGGTGCCATAGCCGTAGGCGAAGTGGGTGTCGCCGGGGGTCTCCACCGGCACGGTGGGCGGCGCGGTGTAGATGGCCTGACACCGGGTGGGCCGGCCCTCGCGGTGGGCCAGGGCCACTACTTCCGCCAGGGTCAAGGTCTGATCTCTGACCGCCGACCGCTGACCGCTGCCGACTGAGGACTGAGGACTGAAGACTGAGGACAGATCAAAGACCAGAGTGTCCGGCGGCGCGCCCAACTCCTCGGCCGCGGCCCCGGCCAACGATTCCCGCAGGCGGATGGCGGCCAGGCGCACAGCATTGCCGGTGATGAACGTCTGCCGGGAGGCGGTGGTGGCCCCCCCATCGAGGGTCTGGCCGGTGTCGCCCAGGATGACCTCCACGTGGTCGTAGGGCACGCCCAATTCCTGAGCCGCGATCTGGGCTAACACGGCTGGCAGGCCCTGGCCCATCTCGGCAGCCCCGGCCCGCACGATGCAGCGGCCGTCGGCGGTCAATTCCACCTCAGCCCCGGCCGAATCCGGCAGCGGCCCGCCCAGCCCCACGTTTTTGAAGGCGCAGGCCACACCCCAGCCCCGGCGCTTGCCGGGATCGGCTGGCTGCGAGGGGCCGGCCGCCTTCAGCGCCTTCTCCACCGCCTCGATGGTCTCCAGCAGGCCCACGCTCTCGCGCAGCACCTGGCCGGTGGCGATGGTGGAGCCGACCCGGACCGCGTTGCGGCGGCGCAGTTCCAGCGGGTCCATCCCCAACCGTTCGGCCAGGATGTCCATCTGCGTCTCGCAGGCGAAACAGGCCTGGGGCACGCCGAAGCCGCGCAGCGCGCCGGCCGGGGGATTGTTGGTGTACATGGCGTAGGAATCAATGCGCACATTGGGCACTTCATAGGGGCCGGCGGCATGGGTGGCCGTGCGGGCCATGACGAACTCGCCCAGGGAGGCGTAGGCCCCGGTGTCGCCCAGGATTTCGACCTCCACCGCCAGCAGTTTGCCCTCGCGCGTGGCCCCGGTCTTGTAGCGGATGGTGGTGGCGTGGCGTTTGGGGTGGTAGCGTAGCGAATCCTGGCGGGTGTAGACGAGTTGCACCGGCCGGCCGGTGACCACGGCCGCCAGGGCCGCGTGGATCTGCACGGAGATGTCCTCCTTGCCCCCAAAGGCCCCGCCCACGGCCGGCTGGATGATGCGCACCTTCTCCTCTGGCAGGGCCAGGCTGGCCGCCACCTGCGCCCGATCCTTGAAGGGGATCTGCGACCCCACGTAGACCGTCACGCCACCGTCGTCGGCCGGGACGGCCACGGCCGCCTCCGGCTCCAGGAAGGCATGGTCGGTGGCCGGGGTGTGATAGACCTGCTCGATGACCACGTCGGCCTGGGCGAAAGCGGCGTCCACGTCGCCCCGTTCCACGTGGGTGTGCTTGAGCAGGTTGCCGCCGGGGTGCAACTGAGGCGCGTCCGGCCGGCGGGCCTCCTCTGGCGAGAAGACGGCCGGCAACGGCTCATAGTCCACAGCGATGAGGGGCAGCGCGGCCTCGGCCTGGGCCGCCGTCTCCGCCACGACGATGGCGAGGGCGTCGCCCCGGTAGCGGACCACGTCATACGCCAGGACCGGCCAGTCGTTGCGGGCCACGCCGTGGTTCTTGTTGCCCGGCACGTCGGCGGCGGTGAGGACGGCCACGACGCCGGGGGTGGCCTGGGCCTGGCTCGTGTCAATGCCCCGGATGCGGGCGTGGGGATGGGCGGAGCGCAGCACTTTGGCATGGAGCAACCCCGGAAAACGGTAATCGGCGGCAAAGAGGGCGGCCCCGGTGGCCTTGGCGACGGCGTCGGGCCGGGGCAACCGTTGGCCCACGACCGCCGATGGCCGACCGCTGACCACGGGTTCTGGGGCCGGCCGCAGCCCGGCGGCTACCTGGATCGCCTCCACAATCTTAGCGTAGCCGGTGCAGCGGCAGAGGTTCCGCTTGAGGGCCTGTTCGATCTCCTCTTCCGTGGGGGCGGGATTCTGGTCCAGCAGGGCCTTGGCGGCCATGATCATCCCCGGCGTGCAGAACCCGCACTGGATGGCTCCCTGCTCCACAAAGGCTCGTTGGAGTGGGTGCAACTCGCCATCCCGGGCCAGCCCTTCAATAGTTTCTACTGTGGCGCCATCGGCGCGTCGGGCCAGGGTCACACAAGATCGCACGGCCTGGCCGTTCAGGATCACGGTGCAGGCCCCGCAATGCCCCTGGCCGCAGCCGTTCTTGGTCCCGGTGAGACCCAGCTCATCACGCAGGACTTCCAGCAGGGTGGTGCGCGGGCCGATTTTGACCTGCTGGGGGACGCCGTTGACGGTGAGGCGAATGGTCTGGGTGCTCATGAGGACTCCTGTGACACGTGTTGCGTGTTACGTGTTCCGTGTTTCGTGTTGCGTGTTACGTGGCCGGGGTGATTATAGCACCGGTGTTGTAGGGTTGTCAAACCGGCCTTGACCCCGACGCAGAAATGTGGCATGATCGGGTGGGAGAACACGGATGCCGGGAAAACAGCGGATGAGCGGGGACCGGTTGGGAGCTGAACCATGCCTGAGGATTTGTTGATCTACACCGTGGGGCATAGTGACCATGACATAGCGACGTTGGTGGGTTTGTTGCGTCGGCACGGGATCACGCGGGTGGCCGACGTGCGCAGCCAGCCGTATAGTCGGTGGACGCCGCAGTTCAACCGGGAGACGCTGGCCCGGGACCTGCGGGAAGCGGGCATTGGCTATCAGTTCATGGGCGACGCGCTGGGCGGCCGGCCGACCGATCCGGCCCTGTATGACCCCGGCCAGGATCGGCCCGATTACCGGCGCGTGGCGCAGACGCAGACGTACCAGCAGGGCATTGACCAACTGCTGGCCCTGGCCCGGACCGGCCGGGTGGCTATCCTGTGCAGCGAGGGCGACCATCGGCAGTGCCACCGGCACCGGCTCATCGCCCAGACTTTGCTAGAACGCGGCGTCCGGGTGCAACACATCCAGCCGGACGGGACGACAGTTGAAGGGGAATCCATCCCGCAGCAGCTCTCGCTATTCGAGTAGGAGAGGAAGAATGCCTGCCATTTTCACTATCGGCTACAAGGGCAAAGCGCTGGAGTCATTCATTGGTCAGTTGCGCGAGGCCGGCGTGGACGCGGTGATTGACGTGCGGCTGCGCAATACCTCGCACCTGGCCGGCTACACCAAGCGGGACGACCTGGCCTTCCTGCTGCGCGAGGGGTTTGGCATCGCCTACGAGCACCGGCCGGAGCTGGCCCCCACCGATGACATCCTGGACGCCTACCACGCCGACGAGGACTGGGCAGACTACGAGGCTCGCTTCCTCCCGCTGCTGCGCGAACGGGCCGCCGAGACTGTAGGGTCGGAGGTGCTGGCCCGGTATCGCGCCCCGTGTCTTCTCTGTGCGGAGCCGACGGCCGAACACTGCCATCGCCGGCTGGTGGCCGAGCATTGGGCGGCGCACACGCCGGGGTTGATCATCGTTCACTTGTAGTGCGGCAGCGGATGAAGAGCGGAAAAGTGGATACGCTATGCTTTCATCTGCTTATACGCTCCCATCCGTTGCGGTCAGCGAAAGGGATACCCCATGCCCACCCAGGAAGTCCTCATCCTGGCAATGAGCCAGATGCTCAGCGGCATCTGTACGGCCGGCTTCACCCGCGAGCCGGATCCCATCACCGGCCTGCGTTGGGTCCGTCCAGTCCGCGAGTTCGGCGCGCTCCTGCCCGGCGACCTCACCGACGCGGCCGGCCGCCTGGTCCAGTGCGGCGACGTGGTGGAGCTGAACCTGCTGGCCCCGCGTCCAGCCCTGCCCCACGTGGAGGATTGGACGGCCGACTTTGTCCGGCATCGGCCCCGGCTGCTGCGCCGGTTGGAGGGCGAGAAACGGGCGCGCTTCCTGGCCGGGCACCTGGACCGCGCCCCGGCCGACGTGTTGGTGCGCCAGACCCGCTCGCTCTGCCTGGTGCGGCCGGAGCAGGTCTGGGCGCGCTTCTCGCTGGACGCCTACTCTGGCAAGTACGAGGCCGGGCTGGGATTCACACTACCAGGCGGCGTCGGCCACCCCCAGGCGGCCAGCCCGCGCGGTATCTCCGTGACCGATTTGAAGTGGCGAGCGTTGGGCCGGGCCTGGCTGATGGCAGAGACCGGCAGCACGCTCACCCTGGACCACGATGCCCTCTGCGAGCGGTTGAGCGCTGAGACCCTTTACCTGACCGTGGGGCTGAGCCGGGCCTGGCAGGGGCAGTATTGGCCGCTCGTCGTCGGCGTGCACGTCGTCCCGGACTATGAGATGGAGGTAGACCATGCCAACCTCTGACCCCGGCTCCTCCCTCCTCCTCACTCTCGGCCTGTCGCCGCCTAAAGTCCGCGAACTCTCCAGCCATGACCGCACTCGCCTGCTCAACTTTCTCTTGCGCTGGGAGCATCCCGAGGAGGTCCACGCCTGCCTGGACGCGCTCGCCGCCATCAGCCCGGACCTGGTCTCGCTGCTGGATTTGCGCGTGCGAGCGTTTCTGGCCCAGGACCGGCCCGCCGACGCCTTGAAAGTGATGCATGACCGCCTGGCCCGCAAGACCTCCGCCACGGCCCAATCGCTCCTGGCCCACGTCCACCTGGCCCGGGGTGACGCGGACGCTGCCCACCAGATCGCCCGCGCGCTGGTTGAGGGCCAGCCGGATAGCGTGATGGCCTGGGGTTTGCTGGGCGAGGTGGAGTTGGCGCGCGGGCAGGCCGACGCGGCCCTGATCGCCTATCGCCGGGTGAACGACCTGCGCCCCGGCAGCCGATCCTATCTGCTGGGGATGATGGCCGTCTACCAGGCGCGCGGCGATTGGGCCGCCGCCAGCGGCTACGCCGTGCGCCTGCTGCGCAGCGCAGACGAGCAGGAAGGTCCGCTCTCGGCCACGTACCTGCGCCATCTGCGCGACTATTTCCGGGCCAGTGGCGAGGAGACCCGCGTGGCCGATGTGGAAGCGGAACTGGCCCGGCGATACGTTGCGGAACTGGCCGAATTGCAGGCCGCACTGCCCGTAGGGGCCGTGCGCCGGGTGCGCCCGGCCACCGCCCCGGCTGCGCCCACCGGCCCGGTGGCCGAGCCGGCCGAACCCCTGCCTACCTTCGAGCTTATACCCGTCTCCGAAGCCGAGCGGCAGCGCATCGTCGAGGCCGCCCGGCGGCTCTTCGGCTTCGAGTCGCTCCTGCCGGGCCAGGTGGAGACCATCGCCTGCGTGTTGCGCGGCGAGGACGTGCTGACTATCCTGCCCACCGGCGGCGGCAAGTCGCTCTGCTATCAGCTCCCGGCGCTCCTGGCCGAAAAAGGCGTCACCCTGGTCATCTCGCCGCTCATCGCCCTGATGAAAGACCAGGTGGACTCGCTGCCGGCGGGCCTGCGACGGCAGGCTGCCACCATCAACAGCAGCCTGGAAGGCGACGAGTTGAGCCGGCGGCTGGATCAGGCCGCCCAGGGGGCCTACCGGCTGGTCTACGCGGCCCCGGAGCGATTGCGCCAGCCGCCGTTCCTGCACGCGCTCCGGCGCGCCGGCGTCAACCGGCTGGTGATTGACGAAGCCCACTGCGTGAGCGTCTGGGGCCACGACTTCCGGCCCGACTACCTTGCCATCGGCCAGGCGCGAGAGGCATTGGGCCACCCGCCGTTGCTCGCGCTCACCGCCACGGCCCCACCCCGCATCCGGCGTGACATCCTCAATCATCTGGGTGAGATGCGCGTCGTCGCCGGGGACGTGACCCGGCCCAACCTGCGCCTGGAGGTGTTCTACGCCCGCAACGCCGACGAGAAGCTGCGTCGCCTGGTGGCCTTCTGCCAGTCCGAATCCGGCAGCGGCATCGTCTACGCCGGCACGCGCGACCGCTGTGAGGAGCTGGCCGCGCTCTTGCGTAAACACGATGTGCTCGCCAACCATTACCACGCCGGCATCCCCGACCGGGCCCGGGTGCAGGACGCCTTCATGTCCGGCCGGGTGCGCGTCGTCGTGGCGACCGTGGCCTTTGGCCTGGGGATCGACAAGCCCGACATCCGCTTCATCGTCCACTTTGTCCCGCCGCCCTCGCTGGAGGCGTACTACCAGGAGGCCGGCCGGGCCGGGCGCGACGGCCAGCCGGCCCGCTGCCTGCTGATGTACGCCCGCTCCGACCGAGCCACCCTGACCCGCCGCGCCCACGAGGACCTGCTGCCGGTGGAGTTCCTGCGCGCCGTCTACGCCGCCGTCAAGAATCGGCTGGGGGGGACCGGCCCTAGCCGGGTGGCCTGCGCCGATCTGGAGCGCGACACGCAGGCCGACGATACGCGCGTACGCGTGGCCTTGAGCCTGCTGGAGGAGGCCGGCCTGCTGAAACGCGGCCCCGACGTACCCCGCGCCGCCGTCGTCTGCCTGACGGTCAGCGATGCATCAGGCGTCCCGCCGGAACTGGCTGCGTTTTGCGAGGCCGCGCGTCTGCGCCCCGGCCAGCCGCTCACGGTGGACCTGGTGGACGTGGCCCGGCGCGCCGGCCTGGCCCCGGCCGACGTGGAGCGCCAGGCGTTGGAGTGGGCCGACGCCGGCCGGCTGACCGTCCGCCCGGCCGGGCGCGACCTGCTGCTGGAGCTATTGCCGCCACCCAAAGACGCCGCCGACCGGGTGGCCGGCCTGTTGGAGCGCTACGCCGCCATCCAGGCCCAGCGCGTGGACGAGATCGCCGCCTACGCCCAGACCGGCCGCTGTCGCCACGGCTACATCAACGCCTACCTGGGCGGCCGGGCCATCGAGCGGTGCGATAACTGCGACAACTGCGTGGGAGGTTCACCCGCGTCGGCTCCAGACGCGCCCGCACCTGACGAGCGCGAGCAACTGCTGACCATCCTGCGCTGCCTGGCCGGGCACGGCTGGGGTCGGCGCAACCTGATCCGCATCCTGCGCGGCGATGATGATGCTCCGCCCAGCGCCCGCAGCAACGCCAGCTTCGGCGCGCTGGCCGGCCGCTCCGAGGCGGCCCTCGGGCAGATGGTGGACCGGCTGGAGCGTGCCGGGTTCCTGCAAGGGCGTACCCTCGACCACGGCGGGGTGGTGCTTGAGCTGACGCCGGCCGGCCGGGCCGCGCTGCAAGACCCGGCAGCTTTGGATGGGATACAGAGCTGAACGCTGAATGCTATTTCGGCTTGCTATGGCAATCACTATGATGTATAATAGATGTACATCACTCACGGAGGTAATAAGATGGCCGCTTTAGCCAAAAAGAAACCGCTCCAGGTCTACCTGCGGCCGGATCAAATCGAGCCGCTGCGGGCGCTGGCCCAACGGCGGAAAACCTCACTGGCGGAACTCGTGCGCCAGGGGGTAGACCGCATCCTGGTCGAGGTGCCAGTGGAAGAGGACCCGTTGTGGGACATCGTGGGTCTGGGAGATTCAGGCCTCGGTGATCTGTCCGTTGAGCATGATCGGTACCTGGCCGAATGGGAGGCGGAGGATAACCAGACATGGAAAAAGCCATCTTCATAGATAGCGGAGCCTGGGTGGCTTTAGCCGATATTCGCGATCAGTTCCATTCTGATGCCGTCGGCGTGTACTCACAGGTACTACAGCAGTGGAAATACCAGGTTACAACTGATCTGGTCATCGCCGAAGCCTACAATATGATTCGCCGCCGCCTGGGGCACACCGCCGGGATCCGGTTTCTGGAGTCCCTGCGGAAATCGTCACGTTTGATCAAGATATACTGCGATGCCGCCCTGGAAATACAGGCCGAGGCGATCCTCCGTCGTTACTCTGACCAGGATTTCAGTTTCGCCGATGCCGTCAGCTTCGCCGTGATGCAGGAGCGCGGGATCACCGAGGCGTTTGCCTTCGACCAGCACTTTCGGACAGCGGGCTTTGCGCTGCTCCCCTGATCCGCCAGTCCGCGCCCATGCGAAACGGGCGAGCCGTCATGGCTCGCCCGTTTGTTTGTGTGTTGGGGCTGGCGGGTCAGAGGCGATACCCGATGATGCCGATGATGCCCGGCCCGCCATGCACGGCCAGGGCCGGCACCAAATCCACCAGCCGCACCTCATCACATTGGAACGTGTCTGACAACCGGGCGGCCAGGTGCTGGGCTTCCTGCGGGGTGCGGGCGTGGATCACGGCCAGGCGGGCCGGCGCAGCGGTGCCCACCTGTTCGGCCATCAATTCCACCAGGCGGTCCAGGGAGCGGCCACGAGTGCGCACCTTCTCTTTCGCCTCCAGCAGGCCATCCTCGATGACGATGATCGGCCGCAGGTTGAGCATGGACCCCAGGACGCCAGAGAGCTTGCCCACCCGTCCGCTCATCTGCAAGTACTTGAGGGTATCCGGGGTAAAGACGACGTGCATCCGGGCCCGGATCTGTTCCAGCCGGGCCAGGATCTCCTCCCGGCTGTGGCCGGCTTCGGCCATCTGGGCCGCCTCCAGCACCATGAAACCGGTGCCCATGGTGATGGATAGCGTGTCAAAGACCACCACGTCGGCCCCAGGGACCATGTCGGCGGCCAGCATTGCCGACTGGTAGGTCCCGCTGTGTTTGGAAGTGATGGTGAGGCACAGGATGGGATCGCTCACCAGGGGCCGGTAGGCGTCGGCGAACTGGCCGGGGGCCGGCTGGGAGGTGGTGGGCATGATCTCTTCCACCTCGATCTTGTGGTAAAAGAGGTCCCGGTCTATGGTGACGCCTTCCAGGAAGGTATTCGTCCCAAAGTGGATGACCAGAGGTACGATCTGGATCCCATAGCGAGCGACGTCCTCATCCGACAGGTTGCACGTGCTGTCGGCCACGATGCGTACAACCATGATTTTTCTCCCTTTTTTCGGCAGTTACCCCGTTCGGTAGGTATGGACCGGCGACCCGTGCGTCGGTAAGAGGTTGGACTTTGGACAACCACTCGCGCCCCACCAGGAGTAGAGGCTTTAGCCGGTTGTGACCACAAGATATAGGCCGTCTAAAGGCTCTACTCCAGATTTGTCAAGTCCGGTAAGAGAGGGGACGGTAATCTGCGCGTTCCTGCTAGAGCGTGCGCGCCTCGATGTAACGTACCGCGTCGCCCACGGTGGTGATCTGTTGTACCTCCGTATCGCGGATCTCGCCCTCGAATTCTTCTTCCAGCCGCATGACCAATTCCACCAGGTCCAGGGAATCGGCCCGCAGGTCCCGGCGAAAATGGGCATCCAGGGTGATCAGGGCCTCGTCAACGCCCAGGACTTCGGCGATGATGGCCCGCAGGCGTTGAAAGATCCGGTCGCGGGCTTCGCCCGCCGAGGTAGCGGTGGTGCGCATTTTCTGTGATGCCCGATCCAGCGCTGTATTCATCATCGCGTCTCCTGTTTCGTGTCCCTAGCAGGCTGTCGGAGAGGACGGTCATTCTGAGGAGCGGAGCCGTCGGAGCGACGAAGAATCTCGTTATAGGGTGGCGATTCACGGTCGGAAAACGGGATTCTTCGCTTCACCGCCTGCGGCAGCTCGCTCAGAATGACAAAGCGAGTGACGTTTTGCTTCGACACTTTTCACTCCGACAGCCTGCTGGCGATCTGGCAGCGGGCCAGGCTAAGAGGAGCGGGCGGCGGCGATCAACGTGCTCACCGTGCTCACCAAGTCACGGGCTTTGGCGGTGGTCAGGCGCGCCTGGCCCAGAACCGTCTGCCAGAATCCGGCCTCCAGCATCTGCGTCTCCACCTTGCCCCACTGGACCAGGGTGGTGGCCCAGGTCAACCCGGCCCCAAAGCCGTTAAGGACGACTTTGTCGCCATCCTTGATGCGGCCTTGCTGTACTGCCTCTACCAGGGCTATGGGGATGGAGGCAGCCGAGGTGTTGCCGTAGCGGTCTATGTTCACGTAGACTTTTTCCATGGGGATGCGCAACATTTTGGCGGCATACTCGATGATCCGGGCGTTAGCCTGGTGGGGGATGAGCAGGTCAATGTCGTCCATAGTCAGGCCGGCCTTGTAGACCACGCGCCGGGTGACGTCAACCATAGATTCCACGGCGAAGCGGAAGACCTTTTTGCCTTCCATGTGGATGTAGATGTCGCCGGTCTCGAAGGCTTTGGGGTCTACCCCATAGCGGGTTCCAAAGGCCGGGATGACCAGCCAGTCCAGGCCGGAGCCATCCGCGCCCATCTCGTAGCTGAGGATGCCGCTGGGGGTGTCGGTGGCCTCCAGCACCACGGCTCCGGACCCGTCGCCAAAGAGCACGCAGGTGTTGCGGTCCTTCCAGTTGAGGTAGGTGGAGATGATCTCGGTGCCGATGACGACGGCGTTACGGCAGGCCCCGGTAGCCAGGAACTGGGTGGCGGCCACCAGGCCGTACATGAAGCCGCAGCAGCCGGCCCGGATCTCAAAGGCCGGGCAGCGCACACCCAGGTGATCCTGGACCAGAAACACCGCGCCGGGCATGAGATAGTCGGGTGTGGTGGTGCCCAGGATCACCAGCTCCACGTCGGTGGGGGCCAGGCCGGCCACAGCCAGGGCCTGGTCCATGGCCTTGATGGACAGGTCGGAGCAGGCCTCACCTGGCGCGACGATGTGCCGTTCCTTGATGCCGGTGCGGCTGGTGATCCATTCGTCGCTGGTGTCCACCATCTGCTCCAGGTCATGGTTGGTGAGGACTTTTTCGGGGACATACATACCCCAACCCGTGATCTGCGCGTAACGTGGCATACGAACCTCCTCGTGTAGATGTCAGCTTCGGTGAGCTGTGGAACAGGGATTTACCTGTACAGACGTAACTGCCCTGAACCCTGCCGCCGGTTAGCAAAGCGCCCCGTAATTGCTCACCTGCCCTGTTCAAGTGTCATTCTGAGGCGCGAAGCGCCGAAGAATCCCGTTATCGTGGTAAAGAACCACCTGCCAGGAACGAGATTCTTCGCTCCCTTCGGTCGCTCAGAATGACCGCTTTGGTCAAACGTGACTCTTCGCGCCCCTTCGCTCCGCGAAGGAGCGCTCAGAGTGACATCCTTGTCTACAGGGTGAGCAGATACAGCGTCCCAATCTGCTGGAGGGTGGGCAGATGTTCTAAAGCGACACGCTGCTGGGTCCCTGCGACGCTGGTCGCGCTGTCAGCCGGCGTCGCAGCAGCAGGATGGCCAGGCCCAGGATGGAAAAGGCCGAGGCCAGCGAACCCACGGCCGCCGTCCCTACCAGGATGTTCTTGCGGTTCATCAGAGAGTGGGCCGGGGTCGCTATCGGCCGGGCTGACCGTGCCAACGCCAACTCTCGTTCCAGCCGTTGCCGGAAGGCGGCGGCTGGTTCCACTGGTCGCAGAGCCTCTTTGATCTGGTGGGCCAGTTCGGCCAGGGCCGGTTCTTTCTCCCAGTCTCGCACCATCTCCGGCCATTCCAGGTCCGGCACGTGGTCTGCCAGGCGGGTCAGGACCTCGCCGATGAGATCCAGGGTCATCGCTACTCTCCTCCTAAAGTGCCTCCCGTCAGTTCTTCGCGCAGCGCGCTCAGGGTGCGATGGATAAGCACCTTGACCGCTCCCTCGCTGCGACCGGTCAGCTCACCGATCTCGCGGTTAGACAGGCCGTGGCTGAAGCGCAGGATCAAGACTTGCTGGCGTGCGGGTGGCAGCCGCCGGATGGCGGCGCGTAATGCCTCATACTCCTCCCAGGCCTCAACCCGGGCCTGGGGACCGTTGGCCGGTGTAGCCAGTCCCAGGGCTTCGGTCAGCCGGATCGCCGGGCGGCGCCGCTGGCTCCGATGCCAGTTGGCCACCAGATTGTGGGCGATCCGATAGAGCCAGGCGGCGAACGGCGCGCCGGTGTAAACGTAGCCGTCCAGGTTGGCCAGGGCTTGATGGAAGGTCCGGGCGGTCAGGTCTTCGGCGTCGGGCACGCTGCCGGTGCGCTGATAGCAATAGTTGTAGATGCCGGTCACGTACCGCTGATACAAAACCCCAAAGGCGGCGGCATCGCCGGCCTGGGCCTGCCGGACCAGGGCCAGTTCAGCTTCTGGTGAACAGGGCTGATCGGTCATGGGTATAAACACCGTTGGTCGTAAAAGGTTACAGCCGGGTAAAACGTCAAACGAAAAACGTAAAACGTCAGGCGTCATTTGCCCCTGACAACTCACGGCGACTGCGCATAGAGTAGCACCAGGGTAGTCACAACCCACAGGGCCGCATCGGCCAGCAATGGTTTATCTGTCAGCATGATCCGTTCGGGGATGCCGTTCTCGGCGCCACGCTCCAGCAAGAGCAGGTAGCGGAAGACAAAGTAGAGCACAAAGGGGATGGTGAGCATCATGCGATGGTCGGTTGGCAGTGATTCTGCAAAGAACGTGTATAGTCCATAGCTCATCACCACGCTGGCAGTGGTCACAGCGGTCAGGGCTTCCCACAGGCTGGCTGAATACTCGGCGCTGGCCGGCACAGGGCCGGCACCCGGGCTACAGGTGAGCCGGTGGCGGACCTGGCCCAGGGCCAGGAACAGGGCCAACGCCGAGGTCACGATATAGAGCCAGGGGGAAATGGGCACCGCGATCACCATGGCCCCGGCGACTGTGCGCAATACCAGGCCACTGGCCAATGTCAGCACATCAATGAGCAGGATCTGCTTGAGAACGAGGGGATAGAGGACCATAAGGGCCCAATAAAGCAGGGCCAGCAGGCCGAAGGGGATGCTCAGCAGAAATGCCGCCGGCAGGCATACCGCCGTCAACACGAGGGACAGGGCCAGGGCGAGGGGGACAGCGTGCCCGTCGGGTTGCGCGGTCAGCCCCCGCCGTCGGTCCATCAGGTCGTCCAGGATATAGACGCTGCCGGCCAGGCCGCATAGCAAGACGAAGGCGGCCCCGGCCTGGGCTAGCAACGCCGGGTATAATAGGCCCCGGGCAAAGATCAGGGGCACCAGCACCACCAAGTTGCTGATCCAACGCGACACGTGGAGGGCCGCGAACACCTGGCGGGCCGGGGAAGCCGATACTGGTGAATCTGGCCGGGAGGCAAACCGCATAACTGGGATTCTCCGTAACTGCCTACCCTGAACCCTCCCGCAGGTTAGAAAGGGGCTGGCAACCGATGCAGCCGGACCTGGGCGCGCTCTGGTCCAGTCATTGCACCCAAACCTGCGGGAGGGCAGGTAGTTACGATTCTCCTGAAAAAGCGGACCGAGCCGTACTTCGTGGCGGCCGGGCGGCCTGTCAGGTCATCTTGACCACGATGTCGCTGATGATGTTGGCAGCCTCGTCGCCCCGGTCGGCGGCGTTGCTCAGGTGGCGGTAGACCTCGCGCATCTTGAGCATGTAGACAATATGATGCACATCCTCCGGTCCATGAAACAGGTCCGCAATGGCCTGGCGGTAGAGGTGTTCAGCCCGGTTCTCCAGTTCCTTAGCCCGCGTGGCATGGATCAGGGCCAGATTGGGCCGCTCCTGGAGGTGTTGTACGGCCAGATAGATCTCCTCCGCCGCCTTGTTCAGCACGCTGGTGAACTCGCGCAGGTGGTCATCCGGCGTGATCTCCAGGATGTGCATCTCATAGACCGTCGTATGGGCATAGTCAATAACGTCGTCAATGGCCCGGCTCAGGGCGAACAGGTCTTCCCGGTCAATCGGCGTGACGAAGGTGCGGTTCAGCTCGTCAATGAGGATGCGCCGTTGCTCATCGGCCTCTTTTTCCAGCCGGCTGACCCGTTTGCCGCAGGCCTCGTTGGCGGCCTGCATGTATTCTTCCAGCGCAGCCATCCCCTCGGCCGTCAGCCGGGCGTGTTCTGCCAGGATCTTGAGGAAATTGCTCTGGCGCGGTTTGAAAAAGTCTCGCACTCCCATGGCTCCCCCAATCGAATGGACGAATGGACGAATGGATGAATAGACGAATGGACGAATAGACGAATGGACGAATAGACGAATGGACGAATGGACGAATGGATGAATAGACGAATGGACGAATAGACGAATGGACGAATAGACGAATGGACGAATAGACGAATGGACGAGCAGCTCAACAGTCGCGCATTCGTCCATTCATAGATTCGTAAATTCACTGACCCAGGAGGTGAAAAGCCGGTCCAATGACGAGATACAAGGCCGCCGCGATCCCGGCGGCCACCGGGATGGTCACGAACCAGGAAAGCAGGATGTTGCTGGCCACCCCCCAGCGGACTTTGGACGGTCGCTCGGAAGCGCCCACGCCCATCACGGCGGAGCTGACCACGTGAGTGGTGCTCACCGGTCCGCCTATCAGGGCGGCGCCGATGATGACCGCAGCAGCCGTGGCCTGGGTGGCAAAGCCGTGGACCGGCCGGACGCGAAAGAGGCTCACTCCCAGGGTGCGGATGATCCGCTGCCCGCCGGCCGCCGTGCCCAGACCAATGGCCGCCGCACAGGCGAACACCACCCAGAACGGCACCTGGAAATCCGGCAACAGGCGTAGCGTCACCAGGCTCATGGTGATGATGCCCATCGTCTTCTGGGCGTCGTTAGCGCCGTGGCTCAGGGCCAGGGCGGTGGCGGTGACCACCTGGCCGCGTTTGAACCAGCGGTTGATGCCCGGCGAGGCCCCCCGGGCCAGGAACAGGATGGCCTTCAGCATCAGGTAGCCGCCCAGGAATCCGATGATGGGCGAGGTGAACAGCACCAGCAGCACCTTGCCCAGCCCTTCCAGGTGAATGACCGCCGGCCCCCGGGCCACGAGCACGGCTCCCAGCAAGCCCCCGATAAGGGCATGGGAGGAACTGGTGGGAATGCCGAACCACCACGTGATCAGATTCCAGACGATGGCCCCCAGCAACGCCGCCAGGACCACGTCAATGGTCACCGTCTGCGGGCTGACGATCTCTTTGCCGATGGCCGTCGCCACGGCCACACCCAGGAGGAACGGGCCGACAAAGTTCGCCAAGGCGGCGATGACCAGCGCACCCCGGGCGGGCATGGCCCGCGAGGCGATCATGGTCGCCACCACATTGGCGCTATCGTGGAAGCCGTTGACGAAATCGAAAAATAGAGCCACCGTGGTCACTGCGGTGGCGATCAGCAGGGAGGATAACGGCATCTCTTACCCGGTGAACTTTATGCTGCGGGTCATCTCCTGGAACACGGGGTGGGCGTTTCCCCAGGCCGATTCGGGCGCCATATACAGGATCACATAGCTCCGGTCGCCATGCTGGATCGTCCATATCTCGCCCCGGACAACCTGCCCGGTCTGACGGCGGAGGCCGAGGAATCGGGCGCCCATCGCCTCTTCGCCACCGATCGTGAGTTGATCTTGCTGGAACTCGTTGAGCCGGAGGCGGTCCTCTATGAACCTGGCGCGCAAGGTCGCCAGGTCCAGCACACCTTCATGAAGGCGAACGTAGAGGGCATAGCTGAGATGTTCCACACCGCCCGGCCCGACGAACAACACCCCCTCGCTCAAGCGATCTTGCAGCGGCTCCTCTGTCCAGTCCTCTGGAACGCGCATGGTCAGGCCCCAATCTGGCTGGTTGAAGGGGCGCCAGGACGCAGGGGCCGGCGTGTGCCAGAGGGGAATGAAGGGGGTAGGGATGAACGGCGTTATGGGCGGTGTCGCCCGTCGCTCGCAGTTACTCAGGGTGCAGATGCCGCACACGCAGCAGGCGGTCACCAGGATAAACGCCAGGCAGCCGATCAGGAACCACCGCCGGCCTCCCCGCCCTGGCTCGACTTTCTCGTCCTTTTCACCTTTCTCCTGGCGAGCCTTGTGCCTGGCCGCCTTGTCCTCGATGCGCTCCGCGAACCGTTGGCCGATGGCGTCCCAGTCTTCCTCACCCTCCACGCCGGCCCACCGGGCGGCCCGGCGTTTGGCCTGCTCTTCCATCTTTTGGCCGATGGTCTCCCAATCCGCTTCCGGCTCGGTCCCGGCGATGCGGCTCAAGGCTCGCTTGAGGCCGCGTTCAATGCGCTCACCCGGCTCGCCCGGCAGAGCCGGACTCTCGCCCGGCAGAGCCGGACTCTCGCCCGGCGGCGTTTCGTGCGCCAGGTGAGGCCGGGCGATCTGGGTCTCGGACAGCGGGGCGGGTGGTGGCGTCGGCAGGTCCTCGCCCGCCACGACCAGCGCCTGGCGCAAAGCCACGGCCAGCTCGCCGGCACTCTGATACCGGTCCGCTGGCGATTTGGCCAGGGCCTTGAGGATGACCCGCTCCAGTTTCTCGTCCAGGGCCGGGTTGATGGTGCGCGGCAACGGCAGGGGGTCTTTGATGTGCTTGAAGATGACGGCCACGGGCGTATCGGCGGTATAGGGGAGTTGGCCGGTGAGTAGCTCGTAGAGCACCACGCCCAGGCTATACACGTCGGCCCGGTGGTCCACCGGCAAGCCCTGGCCCTGTTCCGGGGCCATGTACTCCGGCGTCCCCACGCTCAGCCCGGACCGGGTATACTGGGAGCCTTCCGCCATCTTGGCCAGGCCAAAGTCCGTGAGGATAACCTGGTTATCGTCCGTGAGCATGATGTTGGCGGGCTTGACATCGCGGTGATAGATGCCCCGGGCATGAGCATAATCCAGGGCCGCGGCCACCCGTTCCACGATGCGCAAGACCTCCTGATGGGGCAGGAGGGCCTCGGTCTGGCGCAGGCGTTGCTTGAGCGTACCGCCGGCCAGGAACTCCATGGCCATGTAATAGATGTCGCCCTCAACGCCAAAGTCGTAGATCTGGACGATGTTGGGATGGCGCAGCCGGGCTACGGCCCGGGCCTCGCGCTGGAATCGGTTGCGGAAATCCTCCTCTTCGGCAAAATATGCATGTAGGACCTTGATGGCGACGTAGCGGTCCAGGCTGGGTTGATAAGCCTTATAGACCTCGGCCATGCCCCCCTTGCCCAGGCGTTCCACCAGGCGATATTGTCCCAGGTTGATCCCTTCCAATGCGCTGCTCATCAGGGTTGCTCCAGGCGGGAGATGTGGGCAGCCGGGCTTGCCCAGCCGGGGTCATTATACGCCGCCGGGGTGGGAAAATCAAGCGGGGTACTTGACATCCGTGCGTAACTCTTGTTAGGGAGGGAACAAGCATCTTCCAGCGTTGTCAAGGGGGTGACGGCTGGGGCACGCCGAGCGCAAGAGGTGAGAAAGCCTTTCTGGGGGTTTTTGCGGCGGCGAAGCCGCCGCAAAAACCCCTATGAGGCAGTCTTTCCCCTCCCCGAAGGGACGCGAAGTGGGGCGGAGGGGCGGTGCCCTCGTGCGTCTAATTTACGCACGAATCTCAGGGGTACTACCGATAGTCCTCCCTCGGCGGGCTGAAGGCGTCCACCACCACCGTCGGCTCCAGGGTGAACGCGCCGTGGGGTACGTTGGGGGGTGCGTGGTAGCTGTCGCCCGGTCCCAGCTCGTGGCTCTCCCCGTCAATGGTCAATCGGATCCGCCCGGCGACCACGTACCCCGCCTGCTCGTGAGGATGGGTGTGGCGGGGCACCTCCACGCCGGCAGCAAAGGTGAACTCGCAGATCATGACGGATGCGCCATCGGCCAGCGTGCGTCGGATCAGGCCCGGCAGCACCTCCACGGGCGTGGCTTCTGCGTGTCGGTAGATCATGGCTTGTGTTCCTCCGATGATTCCTCGGTGGTCACTCCGTTCGGTGGGGATAAACCTGCTGCTTCTACAGCAGGGGAGAAGGGTTTTTAGGGGTCTGGCGACGACTCCGCCGTCGCCAAACCCCGCACCCCCTGGGCAGGGAGCAATTGGCCATAATACACCTGGCAATCGTAGTCAAAGGTCACCCGGCCGTCCTCTTGATACTCCTCAAAGATGGCTCGCAGCGCCTCCAACATGGGCACATAGTTGGGATGACCCTCCTCTGGCGTGTAGGACGAAGACAGGAGCCGGCCTTTCACCCCTTCCAGGTCAAAGACCTGGTGGTTGTCAAATGTCGCCTGCCGGTAGCCGGCCGGTGCGAAAAAGGCAGCCAGGCCGGCCTGGTCAACGTGTTTCTGTTTAACCATCTCATAGTCCACGGCATATTTCCGCACCAACTGCTCGTAGGCGGTCATGAACGGCGTGGCAGCCCGGCGTCGCACGTTCCAGATCAATACCACCCAACCGCCGGGCCGGAGGAGGCGGGCGAACTCCCGGCGCGCCGATTCCCGCTCGAACCAGTGGAAGGATTGACCGGCGGTGACGAAATCCACGCTGGCGTCATCCAGGGGGATGGATTCGGCCCGGGCGGCCAGGCTCACGAACTGAGGATAACCGGCAAGCAATCGCTCGGCGGCCTGACGCATCTCCTGGTTAGGCTCTACTCCATACACCCGGTTGCCATTTTTCAGGAACAATTCGGTCAACATGCCGGTGCCGGAGCCGACGTCGGCGATGGTCGAGTCGGGCGTGAGCTGGCACTCTGCCCGGAGCAGGTCAATGATGGCCGGGGGATAGCCGGGCCGATACCGGATATAGTTCTCCACCCGGCTGGAGAAACGCAAGGTGGGGTCCGATTCTGGCATTGCGCATCACTCCATCACTAAAGCAGGGCCTGCAGTGCAGAGGGCCGGGTGACCGGGGGCAGGCAGGTGGCGTCCAGGCAGACATAGGCTGTGGTGGCGCCGTTCAAGGGGGCGCGGTCAGCTAACAAGGGCACTGCGGCCGTGGCCCCTACGGCCACTACCCGGTGCGGCTGATAGCCGGCCAGCGCCACCGCCAGCAGGTCCCGGGTGTCATTCGCCGCCGGGTCACCCACGATGGCGATCTCACGGGGGCGGCTCAGGGCATAATCCAGGGCCAGGAGCCACTGCCCCACGCCCAGGGGGGCCTGGGCCAACAGTGGTTCCACCCGGCGCAGGCTCTCACGGGCCAGCCCGGCATAGCGCGGCTCAACGGCCAGCCCGGCCAGGCGAAGCAGCACGGTGGCGGCCATGGCGTTGCCGGAGGGGACAGCCCCGTCTTGCAGGTTACGAGGCCGGGTGATCAGCGGCTCGTGGTCGTCGCTGGTGTCAAAAAAGCCGCCCCCCGGGTCACTGAAATGGGCGATCATGGTTGCAGCCAGTTCGGCGGCAGCAGCATACCAGCATGGCTCGAAGGTGGCCTGGTAAAGTTCCAATAACCCGTAGATGAGGTGGGCGTAATCTTCCAGGAAACCATTTTGCTTTGCCCTCCCGTCCTGCCACGTATGCCACAATCGTCCGTTTTCCTGGCGCAATTCGCGCCAGAGGAAATCAGCGTTGCTCCGGGCGACCTGGAGGTAATCGTGGCGGTCCAGCACCCGGGCCGCCTCGGCCAGGGCGGCCAGCATCAGGCCGTTCCACGAGGTGAGGACCTTGGCATCGCGGCCGGGATGGACCCGTTTCTGGCGGGCTGCGAACAGCTTGTGCCGGGCCTCGGCCAGAACTGCGCGCTGCTCCATCTCACCGCTGAAGGTCAAGATATTCTGTCCCTCAAAATTGCCCCTCGCGGTGACTCCATAGGCAGCCATGAACGCTGAAGCCTCTGGTCCCACCACCTGAAGGATCTCGGCCGGGGTCCAGACATAGAACCGCCCCTCCTGACCCTCGCTGTCAGCGTCCTGGGAGGAGTAGAACCCGCCGGCCGGGTTGGTCATCTCGCGCACGACGTAATCCAGGGTCTCCTCGGCGATGGTGCGGAACAGCTCCCCGCCGGTCACCTGCCAGGCGTGGAGGTATACCGGGGCCAGCAGGGCCTGATCATACAACATCTTTTCAAAATGGGGCACAGTCCAGTGAGCGTCCACGGCATAGCGATGGAACCCACCGCCCAGTTGGTCGTATATGCCGCCTCGTGCCATAGCCGTCAGGGTGTGCGTCACCATCTGCAAGGCCCGCTGATCGCCACGGGTGTGATGGTAGCGCAGCAAAAACTCCAGGGTCAGCGGTTGGGGAAACTTGGGGGCGCCACCCCAACCACCATGTTGAGGGTCAAACTGTTGCCACAGGTGCTGGAAGGCCGCGTCCAACGTCTCGACCCCCTCATGCTCCTGGCCCGACCCGGCCGTGTCCTGGTGTTGGATGATCTGCGCCAGCCGCATCCCGCTCTCCACCAGCTCTGGTCGCCGGTCGCGCCAGCCCCGGGCTATGGCTTCCAGCACCTCGGTGAACGACGGCCGGCCATAGCGACGCACGGGAGGAAAATAGGTGCCGCCATAAAAGGGCTGCCCCGTCGGCGTGAGAAACACGGACAGGGGCCAGCCGCCGGCGCCAGTGAGGACCTGCACAGCGGTCATGTAGATGTGATCCAGGTCCGGCCGTTCCTCCCGGTCCACCTTGATGCTGACAAAGTGCTGGTTGAGGATCGCTGCCACACGCTCGTCCTCAAAGGACTCGTGGGCCATGACGTGACACCAGTGACAGGCCGAGTAGCCGATGGAAAGAAAGATGGGCCTGTCCTCGGTACGCGCCCTGGCCAGGGCCTCCTCACCCCAGGGATACCAGTCCACAGGTTGGTAGGCGTGCTGAAGCAAGTAAGGGCTGGTCTCCTTGATCAAACGGTTGGGCATAGGCTTATCCCTTAAGAGATCAGGTATCGTAACTGCCTGTTCTTCCCCAGGTTGGGGGGGGCGAACAGGGTAGATTTGTGAAGTTAATATACACTATGCTGTACCTACCGTCAACCGGTGATTATCTGACATCCGTGCATAACTTCTGTCAGGGGGTGGAAGCCTCACAAGAAGAAATGGGGCCGAGCCACCGCCATCTATGAGGCCGTGCTCGGCACGCTCAAAGGGTACAAGGTGGCTGGTGGGGGGTATACGCCGCGCGGCGGCGGGGCCGGCTGGACGCCGGTGTCGCCCCCGGCATGGTTGCCCCCTCAGTCAAGCCCGCCATGCTGCGCTTTTGTCCCTGCTGCTGCGATTCCGTATTCGTCTCATCAGATTGGCTGCCGTTTTCGGCCTGCTGGCCGCCCACCCGGCCGCGGCCCAGCAGGTAAACGTTGATGTGCGTACCGTCAATATCAGCAATGAGCTGCCCGGCTATCTCATTGACCACCTTTACGCCCGACTCGGAGACGTAAGCTTCTTCATCCTACATCTACACCGGGACCGACTCGTTTGCCGGCATTAACTATCACTACAAATGCTTTGCCATCGCCTGGCGGGGGGAGCGCTTCTTTCTCTTTCTGACCGTGGTGGTGCGCAATCGGTAAACGCCAGCCCTCCCGCAGGCCACACCCTGCGGGAGGGACGCCATCACAAGGAAAGGAGACGGCAAGACCAGGAGCATCGAGCGGACGAGCTGTAAGGTGACCAGGTTATCGTGAGCCGGTTCCGCTAAACGCGGATTCGTAGGGTGTACCCCCCAATCCATGCCAGCGCGCCGGTCACAGTAAGCCCCTCTCGCAGGTCAATCCCCTGCGGAGGGGCTTGGTGGTTCTGGCGAGCCGAGATCACGCCCGGCATGAGCCTTTATGTACTCCCCGGCGGTCTGCCAGGCCCCCACGCCCAACGGCGGGGGCACTCCCGGTGGTCGCCGCCGCGAGCATGGCCCGTGCAGGCTCATCTCTGCCGGTAGACCGTCCACCGGGTACCAAGTACCCGATCCTCCCAGATCATCGTGTTCTCATCCAGCACGGTGTAAAAGACGGTCCAGCTCGTCGGTCGTGACAACCGCTGCCCTTTGTATTCTTTCGGCTCATAGTCCTGCACTGCAAAGTGGATGAACCCCTCGCCCACCTCATAGAGACCGACTTCCCAGGTCATCAGGTCGCCCCAGACGACCTGGTAGGAATAGCCGCCATTGGGCTGCAAGATCATCTGGGTGTACATCGGCCCATAGTCGGTTGCGATCCGGCTCTCCCAAATACCCACCACATTTATCGCGGTTGGCGGTTGTGGCTGAGGCGGTTGTGGCTGAGGCGGTTGTGGCTGAGCAGTCGGCGTTGGGGAAGGCTTAGAGAACCACCCGGTGGGCAGACAACCGAGGATAGACAGGCTCGCCAAAAGGCAAACCACAAGCATCCATTTCTCGCGCTGTACGTGAGCAAACATCTCTGGTCCTCCTGAGGTGAGGTGACGGTCACCTCCCAGGTGACCTCAATAGTTTACCACAAAACGACGATTCATGCAAAAGGAGGCCGATTTCAGCGGCGTACGCTCTGACGGTGAGGTGACGGTCACCTCCCAGGTGACCGTCACCTGACCTGACCGACCGAAGTCGAACCGCAGAGCCGCCGAATTGTCACCGAAGAGGATGTGTAGTATAATTGCCGTGGTTTCTGTAGCCGGAGGAAATCTATGATCGGGCACGAGACGGATGACCTGACCCAACGCGGCGTGGCCGCCGCCCAGGATGGCGAGCGAGCCGAGGCGTATCAGCTTCTCTCCCAGGCCGTCCAGGCCAACCCCGGCGATGCCCGGGCCTGGCTGTGGCTGTTCGCGGTGGCGGACACGGACGAGGAGCGGCGCGCGTGTCTGGAGCGGGTGCTGGAGATCGAGCCGGAGAACGCCGGCGCCCGGCGCGAGCTGGAGCGGCTCCAGACGGCCGGGCCGTCACCACTTGCCGTAGCCCCGTCCCTCCCCACCGGCCACGCCGACAGGCGGAAGATCGTCGGCCCCCTGGTGATCGGGGCCGGGTTGGTCGTGGCAGTCGTGGCCGTGTTGGGGGTGGCCGGGGCCTGCATGGTATATGTGCTTGGTAGAACTGGGGTCAGACCGCCCGGCATCGTGTCCCGGCCTGTGGCTTCCCGGCCCTATCCCACGCCGACGCCCGTCGTGCCCTACGTGGCGTTGCTGTCGGCGCGAGGCCACAGCTCAGCGTCCGATGGTTGCGTCGTGGAGGGGGAGGTTAGTAACCTCACCGGGTCGCCCCTGGAGCTAGACGTTGTCGCCTGCTTCTGTGCGGCCAAAGAGGATACCCGCACCTTTGATGGCGAATCCCGGCTTGACCGCGTTCCCTTGCCGCCGGGGCAGGTCTCCCGGTTCCGGGTGGTGATACCCTACAACCCGCAGTTGAGGTACGCCCAGGTGCGCTTCAAGTTGACGAGTGGACAGGGCCTTTATGCCCGGGATGATACCCAGCAAGGCGGCCCGGTGGATTGGTGGGTGCCCCAGGCGTTCATCAAGCTGGAATGATACGCTGCGCCGGGTCAAGCACCTGAACGCTTGGTGTGAATTATTGGACTTTGGACCACACCACAAGGAGGAGTAGAGGCTTTAGCCGGTCGTGCCCACAAGACCTGCAGGCTCGACTCCAGAATTGTCCAAAGTCCAGTATAGTAGGTTTGAAAGCCCTCGCCCCCAGGTGAGGAAAGCGGAGAGGAGCGGCCTATGCGCTGTCCCCAGTGCGGTCACGAGAACCTGCACCCCCCGGCCCCCTGCCCGGACTGCGGTTTCACCGGCGACGCAGCCCAATTGGAGGAGCTGGCCCACATCGCCTACCTGCTGGCCGAATCGGACACGTGGGGGGACCTGCCGCCGGATGCGGTCAGGCGACTGCGCGACCGGTATACGCAGCAGCGCAACGAGCTGGAGGTGGCATTGGGCCTGCGCCAGCGGCCCCTCACGCCAGACGAGGTCCGCCCGGCCTGGCAGGAGGTCCGCTACCTGGAAGTGCTGCTGGCCCGGCTGCCCTCTTGGACACAGAAGGGGTGGGTGCGCCCGGAGGTCGCAGACACGCTCATCGCCGGGGCGCAGAAACGCCGCCAGGAACTACAAGCCCGCCTGACCGCAACGCCTCGCGCCCTGGCGTTGGAGCCGGCCCCCGACGCCGTGGCCCAGCTCCGCTACCTGCGCCGGGCGTTGAAGGACCTGTACGACCGGGGCGATCTGGCCGACGAGGCCGCCTACGCCGCCGCCGTCGCGGAGTTAGACGCCGAGATCGAGGCAGTGGAAGTGAAGCTGGGCCGGCGACCTGGCCCGGCCCCCAAACCGGCCGCCGTGGAAGCCGCCCGGCCGGCTCCTGCCCCTGCCCCCCGCAGGCCCCGCCAGCCGATCACCGGGGAGCGCGTCCTGCAAGCCATCCTCTCGGAACGCACTTTGCGGGCCATGCTGTTCCTGGGCGTGTTCCTGCTCTTCGCCGCCGGGCTGATCCTGGTGGTCTTTAACTGGGACCGTTTCCCGCCACTGGCGCAGTTGCTCTTCCTGGCCGCCTTCACCTTCTCCTTCTTCGCCCTGGGCTGGTACGTGCGCATGAAGATGCGCCTGCGCAACTCTGGCCTGGCCCTCACGGCCATCGGCGCGCTGCTCATCCCGCTGGACTTTTATGCGATCTACCTGAGCGGGCATCTGGAATCCTACGTTACGCCGGCGCAGTTCTGGCTCATCGCCTCGGCCTTCTGCCTGCTGGTCTACACGGCCACGACCTACGCGGTGGAGGCCGAGTTCTTCGGCTACCTGGTGGCGGCGGCGGCCGGAAGCCTGCTCTGCGCGGCGATGCGGGTGGCCGGTCTCTCGCCAGACTGGTATCCCGGCGCGCTGGGTCTGCTGGCCCTGCTCGTCGCGCCCCTGGCCCAATGGACGAAGAGCGCGGGCCGCTGGCGGGTGTTCCACCTTCCCCTGTGGTATTCCGCGCTCCTGGCGGTGACAGCTATCTTGCCGGTGGGCCTGGGCCTGTACGCGGTGGGGCTGGCCGGGGGTGACGAGTTCCGGGCCTCGCTGGCCCTGGCTTGGTGGCTGGGCGGCGCGGTCTACACCCTGGGCGCGCGGCGATTCCGCTCGCGGACGCTGGGTGTGGGCGCAGCCCTCGCGCTGCCGGCCGCTGTCTACCTGACCCAGTCGCCTCTCTTTGACCGCTGGCAGGTGCCGCTGGCCTGGCACGCCCTGGGCTGGGCGCTCCTGGCCTCGCTCTACCTGGTCGCCGGCCGGAGGCTGCAATCCCGCAACAGCCGCCACGCGCGCACTCTCCTCGTGGCAAGCCCAACGTTGGCGATGGTATCCGCCCCCTGGTCGTTTATCAGCTTCACCCGCGCCCTGGACGCGGCGACGGCGACCTATGCCGTGTTGACCCTGGCGGCGATCCTGGCGGCGGCGTTGTGGCAGCGGCCACGCGCGCTCCTGGTCGCCAGCTTCTGCGCGCTGGTCTCACTGACGGCCGGCATGTGGGCGCGCGACCTGGCCTTCGCCCACCTCAGCCTGGGCTGGGCGCTGCTGGCCGTGGCGCATCTGGCGTTGGCGGTGGGTCTCCAGAAGCGGCCGGCCTACGCCGCGCCGGTCTACCTGGCCGGGTTCATCGTCGCCGCGCTGGCCCTGGTCCCGCCGCTGGTGACGCTGAACCGGGCCGTGCTGATCTACGCCCTGGGCAACTGGATCGCCCTGGCCGGCTGGACGGCCTGGCTGGTCGGGACCGGTCGGCACGCCGGCCTCAACGCGATCCTGCGGGGCCGCACAGTCAGCCTGCCGCACTGGGCCGCCGCCCTGCCCATCCCGGCCTGGCTCTGGCTGGTCTGGATGCACAACTGGCCCTACCGGCGGTTCGATCCGGCCTGGCTGGGGATAGGATTCGCGCTGTTGGCGTGGGGTTTGGTTTTCCTGGGTCGCAGGTTGCAAAGCAAATCGGCAAATGGGCAAATTTGCAAATTCGTTGATTTGCCGATTTGCTGGCCGTGGTACGTGGTTGGCTACATCACCAGCGCGCTGGCGCCCCTCGCCGGGCTGTGGTATTTCAATGGCGAACGGCTGCTGGTGGCCTCGGTCTTGGCGCTTATCTCCGCGCTCTACTTTGTCTCGGCGTGGATGTTCCGACGGCGGGTGTGGCTGGCGCCGGCCGGGCTGACGCTGCCGGTGGCCTGGCTGTTTGTCCTGTCCGAACGCGGGATGCCGGTCGCCGTCACCGGCGCGCTGCTGGCCCTCGCGCCGACGGCCTACCTGCTGGCCGGGTTGCTGCTGGTGCGCGTCCGGCGCGTGGAAAGGGATTTTCTGCTGCCGCTGAACTGCGTGGCCCACGGACTGGCCGCGCTGGCCCTGCTGTGGAGCCTGGCCCCGCTGGGGATCAGCCTGCTCCAGCACGGCGAATGGGCCGATACCGACCGCCTCTGGGCTGCCGGGTGTCAACTGCTCCTGGCGGCGGTCTATGGGCTGGTGGCCTGGGACTTGCGCCGCGAGCGGTGGGGTCACGTGGCGGCCTGGTTGAGCGTGGCGGCCGGCGGGATCGTCGCCACAGCCTTCAGCGAGGGGCATGGCTCGTCGGCGGCCAAGGCGGCTCTGCTGGCCGTGGCCTACGTGCTGGCGGAGCGTGTGCTGTATGCCCTGCGCAATCGGTGGACGCATGGTTCTGCGGCCTGGCCCCTATATCGCCGGCCGCTGCTGGTGGCCGGGTGGGCCGTGTCGGGTGGAGCCATCGGGCTGGCCCTGTTCCGCAACCTGGTGTTGCTGGGGGCCGGGCGCGAGCAGCAAATCTGGGCCGTTGTCGGGTTGGGGATCATCGTGGGGTTATACGCGCTGGCGGCCCGGCTGTTCCGCCGCGCCGTCTTCGCCTGGCTGGCGGCCGCGCTCGTGGCGGCCCCGTGGACGATCCTAACCCACCTGGGGTGGTTCGTCTGGCCGGCGGAGCCGCGCCTGCCGACCTACGCGCTGGCCTGGCTCATCCTGGCCTACCTCTTGCTGGCCGTGGGACTGTGGCTGGAATGGCGCGGCGCGCGCGCCTGCGGCTTTGCGCCCCGTGTGGTGGCCCACGTCCTCGTCCCGTTCAGCCTCCTCTGGTGCGTGGCCGACGTCCCTATCGCCTACGTCGCCTGGGGGCTGGGCGTGGCCTTCTATGTGGCCTCGGCCGTGGCGGACCATCTGCGGATGCCCGGCCGGCCGCTGGCCTCGCGCTTTATCTACCCGGCGGCGATGTTGACCCCGGCCTGGGCGGTCTACCTGCTGGCCCAGTTCGCGCCGACGGCGACGCACCTGAACTACGGCTGGCTGCTGCTGGCCTGTGGGCCGACGGGCCTGGCGGTCGGGATTCTCTTGCGCCGCGCGCCTGCTGGCGGGCAGGCCGATGCGCTGCCCCCCTACCTGGCGGCCTATGGCAGCGCGCTGGTGGGGACCATGCTGGTGGCCCACGACCGGCCCTGGCTCATCGCCGCGCTCCTGTTCGACGCCGGGCTGTGCGTCTTCTCCGCCTGGCTGCACCGGAAGCCGCTGTGGGGCTACCCGGCGGCGGCCTTCCCGGTCGGCGCGCTGTGGCTGGCGCTGGCCCACTTCAATATAGCCCCCAATCGCCACGGCTGGGCGCTCATCGCCCTGGGCGCGGCCTACCTGGTGCTGGCCCACACGCTGCGCTCGTTTGAGTTGCGCCACTACGCCGCGCCGTTGATCGCCGTGGCCTACGTGGCCGTGTCCCTGGGACTGCCGCCCTCCAGTCGTGACCTGGACGGCGCGCTCGTGGGGTATGCGTTTGCCGCAACGATCTACGCACTCTCGGCGGCCTGGCTGCGGCAGCCGCTGTTGCTGACGCCGGCCCTGGCGCTCTCGGCGGTCCCCTACGCCGTGGTGTTGTATCGCCTGCCCATCCCGACCGCCGACTATGGCCTGTGGCTCTGGCCGGGCATCGCCGTGGCCCTGGTCATCGCCCACGTGCTGGATTCCAGCCTGGGTGCGCCGCGCGATTTTCCCTGGTCGCAGCCGGCCCGCTGGCTGCCCACCCTCGCCGAACGCTGGCTGACCTGGCCGGGCTTGCCGTTCTACGTGGCCGCCTTCCTGGGGGCTATCGTCTCCGTGGGGCTGTCGTGGCGGTGGGGCACGGCCCTGCACGTGTCCGCGACCCTGGGGTTGACGGCAGCGGCCTGTGGCCTGGCGGCGTATCGCTTCCGCCTGCGCGTCTGGTTGTTGGCGGCCGGGGCGTCGGCCCAACTGGCCGCGCTCATGCTGATCTACTACCTCACAGGTGTGTGGCGGCCGGCCGACTATGCGCTGGCCTTCCTGCCGGTCACGGTCGCCACCGCACTCCTGGCGTTGGTCATCGAGCGACGGTTGGGCGAGGTATCGCCGCTGGCCGGTTGGCTGAGTCCCCTGGTCGGCTGGTCGCGCCCGCTCTATGCCCTGCTGGTGGTGGACTTGCTCGTGGGCCAGGTGGCGGCCCTGGGCGATGGCGGGCCGGGCGGCGCGGTCTCGCTGGGCCACGCCCTGCTGCTGGCGGTGTTCGCCTCGGCCTGGGCATTGCCGGCCCTGGCCTACGCGGCGGCCGGCTGGACGTTGCTGCCGCTGCTCCAGTGGCTGGACCGCTATCAGGTCTCCCAGACCGACCGGCCGGTCTGGCTGGCGTTCCTGGCCGTCGGCGGGATCGCTGGCTATGGGCTGACCTTCGCGCGCCGGGAGCGAGAAGCCCTGCCCATCTGGCTTGGCGTCTGGGAGAAGCCGCTGAGCCGGGTTGGGCTGGCCTTCGCGTCGTTGGCGTTGCTCTGGGCCGTGCTGGTTGGCGGATGGGATGTGCTTGGGCTGACGATCCGCGCCCTGTTCGAGCAGCCGGTGGCGTCGGCCCAGTCGCCGGCCGTGGGGATGACCATCGCCGTGCTGGCCCTGGCCGGGCTGGTCTACCTGGCGGCGGCGCTGGTGGAGCGGTGGGAGTGGCTGGGTTACGGCGCGGTGGCGCTGCTGTTGGCCGCCTATGGCCTGTGGGCGTTGCTGTTCCTGGGCCAGCGTGAGGCGCAGTGGTACGCGGTGCCGGCCGGCGTCTACCTGCTGGGCGTGGGCTACGGGGAGTGGCGGGTCGGGCGGCGGGCGTTGGCCCGCTGGGTGGACTGGACCGCGCTGGTCGTGCTGTTCGGCTCCGTCTTCCTGCAATCGCTGTTCCCGGATCGCTGGCTGTATACGCTGCTGATGGTGGGCGAGGGGCTGGCGGTGCTCGTGTGGGGCAGCGCGCGGCGGCTGCGGCGGTTCCTGTATGCCGGCGTCGCCGGGGTGGTGCTGGCCGTCGTCGGGCAGATGCTCAGCCAGACCTTGCGGTCGGTCAGCGGGTTGGGCACCGCGCTGGTGCTGGGCGTCGTGGGCCTGGCGATCCTGTTGTTCGCGCTCCTGGTGGAGTGGCGGCTGGAGGCGGTGAAGCGGCTGTCGAGGGAACTGCGGGAGCGGCTGGAGGGGTGGGAGTGAGCGGATTGGCAAATGGCAGATTGCAAATGGCAAATTGCAGATTGCAGATTGCAAATTGCAGATTGCAGATTGCAGATTGCAAATTATGGAAGGAGGGGCTATGACGTATGAGGAGTGGGAGCGGCAGGTGGCGGGGGAGATCAAGGCGGATGCGTTGTGGCAGATGGATGTGTATCGGCTGGCGTTGTATCTCTACGACCTGGCCTGGGATGATTGCGAGACGCTAATGAGGGATGCGCGGGGCAGGGCGATAGTGGAGCAACTTATCCGCAGCGCTGGATCGGTGGCGGCCAACATAGAGGAAGGGTTTGGCCGGGGTTTTGGCAAGGGATACGCCTACTTTCTGCGCATCTCTCTCGGCTCGGCCCGCGAGACCCGGGGCTGGTACTATCGAAGCCGCCGTTTGTTGCCCCCGGCCGTGATCAAGCATCGCCTGGACCTGCTGAGCCAGATCGTCGCGATCCTCGTCACGGCCGCGCACCAACAGAGACAGCGCAAGTAGCAGATTGCGGATTGCAGATTGCAGATTGCAGATTGCGGATTGCAGATTGCAATTCGCAATTTGCAATTTGCAATTCGCAATTCGCAATTTGCCAGGAGCTAGAATCCCATGAACAAGTATCTGAAGTGGCTCGTGACCCTGAGTGGCCTGGCCCTGATGCTGCTGGGCGTGCCGATGCTGCTGGGGGTCTGCGTGCTGATGCTGGCGTTGGCCGGAGGCGCGGGCGAGCTTGACGCGCTGTCTTTCAGCCTGAGCATGGCCCTTTTCCTGACCATGACCTTCGGCTGCGGCGGGGTGGCCTTTTACCACGGGATGTGCGCGCTGATCGGCCGGCCCTCCGGGTCGCTGCGGTTGCCGCCGGCCTGGGCGCTGGGCGGGAGTTTCGTCCTGGCGCTGGTCGCGGGCCTGCTGATGCACGAGGCCGTGTGCGTTGCGCCGCTGATATTTCCACTGCTCTTCCTCCTGGCGGTGGCGTTGCCGCCGGTGACGGGGGTGGCAGTGATGGTGGACCGGCACCCCGGCGCGCTCACCTGGCGCCGGGCGCTGGTGGCCTTCTGCGCCGGGGCCACGGTCTCGACGAGCCTGGCGATCGTGTTGAACACCCTGCTGCCGGGCCTGCTGCTCGCCCTGGTGTGGGGCCTGGCCGACCAGGTGTTGCCGGCCCTGGAGAAGCTGCTGGACGCGCTGGCCGGGGGCCGGGTGGCCGACGCGCTGACCTCGCGGGGCTTCCTGTTCGCGCTGGTGGAGCTGGCGATCATCGCGCCGTTTGGGGAGGAGTTCTTGAAGCCGATGGTGGTGTTGCCGCTGCTCAAGCGGCTGGGGCGGCGCGATGCGTTGCTCTTGGGGGCCTGCGCCGGGGCCGGGTTCGCGGCCCTGGAGGATGCGCTGTACGCCGGCTTCGGGTTGCCGGTCTGGGCCGGCATCCTGTTGCTGCGGGCGATGGGCGCGCCCCTGCACTCGCTGGGGGCCGGGCTGACGACGATGGGCTGGTGGGAGGTGTTCCAGCGCCGGCCAGACGCCGGCCGGCATTGGCTGGAACGCTACGGGCTGGCCGTGGGCATCCATGCCCTGTGGAACGGCGGCTCGTGGCTGGTGATCGCGCTGATCCTGGCCGGTTTCTTCGGGCCGGTGCCGGAGATAAGTCTCCTGGGCTTGCCGGAGGTGGGCCTTCTGCTGGCGCTGCTGGCCGTGGAGGGCGCGGCCATCTGGATCGGGGCGCGGGCGCTGTCCCGACGACTCCTCCCGGCCGGGGAAGCCCGGCCCGCGCACGAGGGAATGCCTGTCGAGCGGGCACTGGCGATCTGGGCCGTCGTCTGCCTGGCCGTGCTGGTGCCGGTGGGTTTGACGATCTTGCGGTCGTGGTGGATTCTGTAGACCGCTGACGGCCGACGAAGGAGTGCCCTATGCAACGCCTCTCACATCTATTGAACAAGCCCAACCTGTGGATCGTGATCCTGCTGCTGGCGGCGAACGGCGCGGCGTGGATATTTGCATTGACTCCCCAGATGACGCGCGTGGTGGAGCCGCGCCTGGAGCCGGACCTGGCCGACCTGCGCCAGAAGCTCATCGAGGGCGGTCACTCCGGCGAGCGGTTCACCATCGTCATCACCAACCAGGAGGCGGAGGAGACCATCGCCTGGTATCTGCAAGGCCACCCCAACGTCCCCTTTGCCAATCCCCGCGTGCAGATTCATCCGGGCTACGTGGAGGCGTGGGGCGAGGCGCGGCTGGCCGGGCTGCGCATTGACCTGCACGGCCGGGCGCGCGTTGAGCTGCGGGATGAGAAGCCGGTCGTCATCGTCGAGGAGCTGGGCCTGGCCGGGCTCGTGGTGCCGGACGCCGTCCGACAGCGCATCCAGCAGGAGCTGGACGCCCAGTTCGACCTGAGCGACCAGCAGTTGCCGGTGATCCTCAGCCGTTTTGAGTTGCAAGAGGGCCAGGCGGTCATCGAGGGGACGATCCGCTAGCGGAAGCGGCTGGCCTGGTTGCCCCTACTGCCCCCGAAAGGCCCGCGAGAGGGCCACCTGCTGGCGATAGCGCGCCACCTGCCGTTCCACTTCGGCCTCATCCCAACCCAGCAGCCGGGCCATCCGGTTCGCCACGGCCCGGGCGATGCCCAATCCCTGCTCTGCCTCCTCGTAAAAGACCTGCGTCCGGCGGATCAGTACGTCGTCCAGGGTCAACGCCATCTCGTGTTGCACGGCATACGGCACCTCGGCCCAGAGGTACGGCCGGCCGGGGACGAGCCGCTCACCCAGCGAGGCCTCGGCCTGGACAAAGGCCAGGACGGTGTCTGCGCCGGGGCCGTAGAAGCGCGCCAGGTGCGCCAGGACATCGCGCTCCACCTGGGGGTAACGCCCGGTCAGGTCGGCCAGCTCTGCCGCCGGGTCCCGCGTGGCGCCGGAGAAGGGCAGCCGCGCCGTCTGGCAACCCCGCTTCGCCCGGATGCCGTGCTCGCGGGCGAGCTTCTGCACGGCCCGGTCCACCGTCTCCTCCGCCATCTGGCGATAGGTGGTGAGCTTGCCCCCGGCGATGGTGAGCAGCCCGGCGTCGCTCTCCACGAGCCGGTGGGCGCGGGAGACCTGGTAGGCCGATTTGCCTTCCTGCCGCACCAGGGGCCGCACCCCGGCGTAGGTGCTGAGCACGTCGTCGCGCGTCAGATGGACGCCAAAGACCTCGTTGGCCGCCGCCAATAGCTCGTCCACTTCTTCTGCCGTAGCACAGACCTGATCCAGATCACCTTCGTGCTGGGGGTCTGTCGTGCCCAGGATGCAGGTGTTGTCCCATTCCAGGGCAAAGCGGGCGCGGTCGCGGCCGGTGAAGGTGACGGCGGCCCGGATGTCCAGCCTGGTGCGGGGGATCACGACGTGGCTGCCGCGACTGGGGACCATCAGCGGTGGCGCCGTCGGGTCATCCATCTGCCGGATGCGGTCCGACCAGACGCCGGTGGCGTTGACGATGACCCGGGCGCGGACGGTGAATCGCTCCCCGGCGATGCGGTCCCACACCTCAGCCCCGGCGACCCGGCCGTGCTCCTTCACCAGGCCCAGCACCTCCGCGTGGTTGGCGACGAGCGCGCCGTGCTCGTGGGCCGACTGGACGACCGCCAGGGTGAGCCGGGCGTCATTGGCCCGGCAATCGTAATAGACTGCGCCCCCCACCAGGTCTGTCGGGCGGATCATCGGCTCGGCGGCAACCACCTGCTCTGGGCGCAACAGGCGATGGCGCTGATACATCCTGAACCGGGCCAGGATGTCGTAGAGCCACAGCCCCAGCCGGGCCACCAGCAGGCCGCGTTTGGCGCGCCGGTAGACCGGCGCGGTGAACGGCGTGGGCCAGACCAGGCGCGGGGCCAGCCGCCAGAGCCGGTCGCGCTCGCGGCATGACTCGGCCACCACACCGAACTGCCCCTGGGCCACGTAGCGCAGCCCGCCATGCACCATGCGCGAGGTCTTGGAGCTGGTGCCGGAGGCAAAGTCGCCCTTCTCCACCAGCGCCACGGTCAGGCCCCGGAGAGCCGCGTCCCGGGCCACCCCGGCCCCCGTGATCCCCCCGCCGATGACGAGCACGTCGAATACCTCACGCTTCATGCGCTCGATGTTCGCGTTTCTTGTAACTGGTGAGAACTCCATCACACCTCCATTTCGGAATGCGGAATGCGGATTTCGGAATGCGGAATGCGGAATGGGGGGCCATACGCCGCATTCCGCATTCTATATTCTACATTCCTAATTCATAAATCCAGGGCCAATATGCCGCCGGGGTTCATGATGTTGTGCGGGTCGAAGTGCCGCTTGAGGGCGCGGAACACCTCAAGCTGGTTCGTGCCGATCTGACCCTCCAGCCAGGGGGCGGTGCTCCGGCCGATGCCGTGATGGTGGCTCATGGTGGCCCCGGTCGCCTGGATCGCGTCCAGGATGCTGGCCTGGTAGGCCAGGTACTCGTCCAGGCCCTCCATGCGGGCGATGAAGATGAAGTACAGGTTCGCGCCCTGGGGGTAAAAGTGCGAGGCGTGGGTCATGCAGATGGTGCGGGGCCGGGCGTGGCAGACCTGGCGCACGCCGGCCCAGACCCGGTGCAAATTCGCCCAGCTCACGCCACATTCCAGCGTATCCAATATGATCCCGAAATCGCCCAGGTCTTCGCGCATGTACGGGTCACGGAAGCGGCCGTGTTCCCAGCGTTTGGTCACATAGCCGGTGGTGTAGAGCGCGCCGTACCGTTTGCAGATGGCCTTGATCTTGCGTTTCACCAGCCGTCCATAGTCCGCGTCGCCGTCGGTGTGGCCCAGGAGCAGGCAGCGCTCCATCGGCCGGTAGCCCAGCCGGGTGAGGAGCGTGTCCGCCAGGGGCACGTCCTCCACGCCGTAGAGCTTGAAGGCCACGTCAGTCTCCTCCGGGTCCGACAGCCGGAACACCGACGGGAAGCCGAACTCCCCCTGCATGACCTCACGGCACGCCTCCACTGCTGACTCCCAGTCTCGAAAGACAAAGCTGAACCGCTGGCGGGCCTCCGGCCGGTAGCGATATACCTTGAGCGTGACCTCTACCAGCACGCCGAAGGTCCCCTCAGAGCCGAGCATGATTTGATCGATATCCGGCCCCGTGGCCTTGGCCGGCACGTCCACCGTCACGATGTCGCCCACCGGGGTGACGTATTTCTGGGACAGGATCAGGTGCTCGATCTTGCCGTAGTAGGTGGAGTTCTGCCCGGCTCCCCGCGTGACCACCCAGCCCCCCACCGACGAATACTCGAACGACTGGGGAAAGTGGCCGCAGGTGTAGCGGTGCGGCGCGCCGAAGCGTTCCGGGGCCTGGTTCAACGCCTCCTCCAGGGCCGGGCCATAGATGCCCGGCTCCACGGTCACGGTCTGGTTCACCGGATCCAGGCGCAGGATGCGGCGCATGTGGGTGCTCATCTTCAACGAGATGCCGCCGCGCACGCACTCTGCGCCCCGGGTTACGCCGGAGCCGGCCCCAAAAGGCACGATGGGGATGCGCCGCTCGTCGCAAAAGCGCACCAGTTGGCGCACGTCGTCGGCATGGCGGGGATGGACCACGGCATCTGGCGGGTTCTCGATGACCCCGGCCCGCAGACGCAGCACGTCCACCATCGTCTTGCCGTAGCAGACGGCCGCGCGCGACCCATCGTCCGTGGATACGTTCTCCGGCCCCACGATGGCGGCCAGCCCGGCCAGCGTCTCCGCCGACAGGCGGCACGGTTGCTCTACACGCACCGGCGTCTCACCGGTGTTCGTGCGAACCCGGAAGTCGTCATCGGTCATGCCGAAGACCTGCTTCATGTGCTCGTACAGCCGCCGGTTGGGGTGCTTGAACTCCGTGGGGCTGCCCCATTTGAGGAGCGCGCGGTATGAGCCAGGTGGCGGAGGGGATTCGGTCCAGGGGGGAGTGAAACGGTCTCGTTTGGGCATGTTGTTCTCTCTCGTAAATAGCGCTCCGGCCACTGCTCGCGGCGGGTCTGCCAGGCCCACCCAGTCCGGCCTGGGCCGGGGGCCTGACTGGTTGACCCGCCGCCGGCGCGGGGTGGCACACCCCGCGCGAGCATGGTCGCGCAGCATATTTTCGTTCTACGGGGTGCGCCCCGCGCGTGTGAGTCTCCTCCTCAAATCGCGGTTGACACACAGCCTACAGCGTGCTACAATATATCCGAACCGGGTGACCCGGGACCTCTCGGCACTCTGCCGGGAGCTGAACCGGGTTGTGCGGCCCCAGGGCCGGCCCCGGCGAAAAAACGGACCACTGGCTGCTGTGCACGGCAGCCAGGCGGCCAACGTTTCCCCTCGGCGAACAAGTGCCCGGCTGTAGGGCGCGAGCCAGGTGGTTGAATGTCCCGTCAGGGACCACAACCTGGATAGCCGAGGCGGTTTTATTTGGTGGCCTCATAGTGATAGACCCATAAGTGCCTGCCCAGACCCCGCAGGTAATCTGTACCTCCATTCTCGCGCGTTACCATTGCCCCGGCCAGCATGTCCGCCACCTGCAAGCCATCCCAACGGCGCGCTGGCTCCCCGCGTACCTTGGGAGTCTGCTTCAACCCACGGGCTAACAGCACCGGGGAAGTGACCACCCGCAGGTTGCGTATCAACGGACTGTTTTTCACCTCACTGTCTACAAGAATTCGTTTGACTGTCAGCAAATCCAGGGGAGCGCGAGCCAGCAATTGCGCCAGGAAGAGACCGTAAAAAGACGGGGTGTGCATCCTGGCAAACTCCACGGATAAGCGGCGTTTGTCCACCATCAGCAAAGCCCCCTCCCAGGCAAAGTGTGGTAGGGTGGCGAAGAACGCGGTTCGCACCACCTGAGAGTTGCGAGCGAAATGGAACTCGAACGCCTGCGGCAACCCCAGTTGTGCTCTCAGCCGGATGAGTCCTTGTCGCAACCCGGCATAGTCTGTGCTGGATACCAGGCTCAGAACGAGGTGAGACGAAGATCCGAGAGCAAATTTGAAACCAGTGTCACCTGACCAGTCAACAAAGCCATAGGCTCGCACTTGCTTCCCTCACTCCTACAGCCGGCGGTTGGGGTGCTTGAACTCCGTGGGGCTGCCCCATTTGAGGAGCGCGCGGTACGAGCCAGGTGGCGGGGGAGACTCGGTCCAGGGAGGGGTGAAACGGTCTTTTTCGGCCATGCCTTCGTTCGCTCCATCAAGGCTATCCATGTACGGCACGTATTATATCCGATCCTGCCCGGCCTTGCCAGAGTACCCGGCCCGATGTATACTCTGGTTGCTCGTAGCTGACCAGTTTCCAGCAACTAGCTTCCAGTTGGAGGTGATGATGGACCTGACGATGCGCCTGGAGCAGATGGCCCGGCCAGCCGGCGATATTCGCCTGCTGTCCCTGGCGGACACCCACGCTCTGGCCCGCGAGTGCGGCACATCGGTGCGTGAGGTGGAGATGGCGGCGTTGACGATGCGTATCCTGCCGGCCCGCTATGTCCGCAATCTGGGCACGGTGGGCTGGGACGGCCAACTGCGCCTGTTGCAGGCCACGGTAGCAGTGGTGGGCTGTGGGGGGCTGGGTGGCTGGATTATCGAGGGGCTGGCCCGGATGGGCGTGGGGCACCTGATCCTGGTGGATTGCGATGCCTTCGAGGAGAACAACCTGAACCGGCAACTTCTGTGCACGGAGGAGACGCTGGGCCGGAGCAAGGCCCTGGCAGCCCGGGACCGGGTGGCCCTGGTGAACAGCGCGGTACAGGTGACGGCCCATCCGGTCCTGGCAACGGCGGAAAACCTGCCGACTCTGCTGGCCGGCGCCGAGATCGTGGCGGATGCCCTGGATACCATCCCCCTGCGCCTGACGCTCCAGGAAGCGTCGGCGGCGCTGGGCATCCCCATGGTGCATGGGGCCATCGCCGGGTACGTGGGGCAGGTCACCACGGTGTTCCCCGGCGACACGGGCCTGCGGGCCATCTATGGCGCCGGGGCCGTGCCGGAGCGCGGCATCGAGAGCCGGTGGGGCAACCCGGCTGCCACTCCCATGATGGTGGCCGCCTGGCAGGTGCAGGAGGTCATCAAGTTCCTGACGGGACGCGGGGAGTTGCTGCGCCATCGCTTGCTCTACCTGGACGCGGAATCCGGCCAAGTGGAGGTCTTTGCCCTGGCGTGATCTCGGGGCGGTCGGCGGTCGTTGGTTGGCGGTCGTTAGTCGGCGGTCGGGTTTATGTCGCCAGGCGTTCGCCGCATTGGGGGCACTGAGCCGTGCCGGCCGCCAGCAGTCGGCCACACGAGGGGCACCGCACCGGCTGCACATCGCCCAGGGGCGCGCCGCAGGCCACGCAACGCCCCTCACCGATCTGGTTGCCGGTGCGACAATACGGGCAGGTGACCATGGTCGGCTCCGGCGGCAAGGCCGGGCGCGTGCCCACGGTCTTGACGTATTGCTCCACTGCGGTCCAGATCTGTTGGGGCAGGTTCAGGTCCTGCACATTGCGTGCCACGTCGTCCACCCGGTGAACCAGGGACCAGGGGTTGATGAGCGCGCCCAGGCCGGTCTGCACCAGATCGGCGGCCACCTCCAACCACTGGGGTTCGCCCATGTCCACCTTCACCCCCTCCTCAGTGGGTGCGATGGTCACGGTAATGGCGGTATCCGGCTCCCCTCGGATCCGCCTGTTGGTGCTGATCTGCACCACCGCTTGCGTCCCGCGTCCGACCTTGTGCGCCCGGTAATCGCCGCGATTGAACTGCGTCACCAGGGCTTCGGCCAGGTCCCCCGGCGTGATGTTCCCCCGAAACTTGCGTTCGGCCATGTGCTTACCTCACCTTCATTTCTGGCCGCTCAAGTGTAGCACATTCGTTCCCCGCTGTCAAAGGTTCCCCAACTGACATCCATGCACAACTTCTGTCAGGGAAGGGACAAGGAGGGAGAAAACCCCTACGGGGCATTCTTTCCCTCCCCGAAGGGCCGCGAAATGGGGAGTGGGGCAGTGCTCTCATGCGTTTAATCACGCACGGATGTCAATGGCTGGCCCTTGACAAATGAGTGAATACTCAGTATAATGAGCGAGCACTCATAAAGGAGACGAGAGGAGCAGCCGATGATCGAACCGGCGTTGGCGAGCCAGATGGCCTCGTTGCCCGCGCAGCCCGGCGTCTACCTGTTGAAGGACCCGGCCGGCCAGGTGGTCTATGTGGGACACGCGGATAACCTGCGCCGGCGCGTGGCCCTTCACCTTTATGGTCTGGACCGAACCGACGACCTGCGCATCGAGTTCCAGGCCACAGCTACCGAGGGCGAGGCTCTGACCCTGGCCCGAGACCTCATTCGCCAGCACCGGCCCCGGTACAAAGACCTGGGCAAGATGCGGCGTCTGGCCGAGCGTCGTGCCCAGATCATTGAGGCCGCTGCGCGCGTCTTTGCCCAGAAGGGCTTTCACCAGGCCACCACCAAAGAGATCGCCCAGGAGGCTGGCATTGCCGAGGGCACTATCTATCTCTACTTTGCGAGCAAGGAAGACTTGCTGGTGGCCGTGCTTACCCAGCCTACCGTCTCGCTATTCCTGGAGATCGCCAGAGATGCGGAGAGCCTGGGCGATGATGATGCGACCATCCTGAGTCAGGCCCTGCGGGCGGCCCTGGCGATGGGGCAGCAGTACGCGGATTACCTGCGCCTGTTCCTGGGCGCCATCCAGTCTGTGGATGACGACGTGCGCCAGCAGGTGTACCTGCGTCTGGAGGAGCAGATCGGGCCGGCCTTCCAGGGTTATGTGCAGCAGCGCATCGCCGCAGGCGCGTTCCGAGACCTGGATGCCCGGGTGGTGACAGAAGCGTTGGTGGGTATGTGTCTCATCTTTATCATCACCCAGGAGCTATTGCAGGCCCGGCGTGTGCGTCCCCTGGATTTCGACGCCGTGGTGCCGGTGCTGGTGGAGCTGTTCTTGCATGGGATGGCGAAACGTGAACCGTGACACGTGATAACTTGGAGGTAAATGATCATGGAAGAATACGACGTGGTCGTGGTGGGGGGTGGGATCGCCGGCTCCGTGGCGGCCCGACTCGCCGCCCGGCAGGGGTTTCGCACCCTGCTCATCGAAAAGAAAAAGACGCCCCGGAACAAATCCTGCTCCGGCATCCAGTTCCCCTATTTTGAAAAGCTCATCGGGGCCAGGATACCCCCGGACAGGCTCTGCCGGAACGAGCTATATCAGGTCGAGATCGTCACACCCAGCGGGCGCGCGCTCCATGGCCGGATGAAGATGCTCAACTTTTGGCGTTCCACCCTCGATAGCTGGCTCAACAGCCTGGCTGCGGAGGCCGGGGCCAACTTTCAAGATCAGACTCGCCTGCTGGACTTTCACCAGGAGGATGCTGGCGTGACTCTGCGTCTCCAGACTGACCAGGAGCGACTGGTTCGGGCACGCTATCTGATCGCCGCCGATGGCCTGTACTCCCGGATCCGCAAACAACTGCGCCCCGCCGATTTTGGCTCCCGGGCCAGCGGCGGCACGGTCAACTATTACTGCGTGGGCGAGACCACGCTGAACCCGCACACGCTCTACATGGTCTATAACCGGGACTTTTGCCCGCAGATGTTTGCCTGGGCCTACCTGAAGGATGACCAATGGGTCATCGGCACGGCGGCGGACCGTTGCCCCCGCGAGTATGCCGACCGCTTTTTCGCCTATATTCAGGCGCGGTATGGGTTTCGGGGCGAGATCGTGCGCAAGGAAGGGTTCTCGTCGCCCCTTACCGGTGGCGTCTTTTTGGGTTCAGGACGGGTGCTGCTCGTGGGCGACGCGGCCAATCTGGTAGACGCGCGCCGGGGCCTGGGCATGGACAACGCGGCCCTCAGTGCCCGCCTGGTCGTGCAGGCTCTCGTCGCCGCCGAGGGCGATGGTCGCCCTGCCGCAGAACAGTATCAGCGTTTGATGCGGGGCCTGGTGCGCAAGCTGGAGGCCAACCGGGATAGACAGGCCCGGCAGTTTGCCTCCAACGACCGGCTGGAAGCTGGCCTGAACCCCGGCAGCCTGCTCAAGGGCGGAGTGCTGATGAAGCTGGCCGGCTGGGCCAACGCCGTGTTGCCCCCGGAGCGGATCATCACCCTGCCGCTCTAAAGCATTCGTGATCGGGGGACGTTCCTACCCTCCCGCAGGTTTGGGCACACCAGCCCCGTTCTAACCTGCGGGGGGGCCAGTGTACTAAGGGGAGGAAAGGACAATGAGAATCTTGTTGACCGGTGCTTTCGGCAATATTGGCACCAGCACGTTGGGAGAGCTTGTCAGGCATGGGCATCGCGTGCGCTGCTTTGATTTGCAGACCCGGCGGAATGAGGAGATGGCGAGCCGCCTGGTCGGTCAGATCGAGACCATGTGGGGCGATCTGCGGCGCCCGGATGACGTGACCGCGGCCGTGCGCGATCAGGACGCCGTGGTGCATATGGCCTTTGTGCTCCCCCGGCTATCCTCCATCGGCGTGGCCAGTGAGGAACGCCCGGATTGGGCGCGGGAGATCAACGTGGGCGGGACCCGGAACCTGTTGGAGGCCATGCGTGCCCTGCCGCAGCCACCCCGGCTCATCTTCATCTCCTCCGTCCACGTCTACGGCCGGACCCAGGATCAGCCGCCGCCCCGTACCGTCCATGACCCGCTCCGGCCGGTGGAGCACTATGCCCAGCACAAAGTCGAGTGTGAAGAGCTGGTCAGGGCCTCCGGCCTGGACTGGATGATCTTGCGGCTGGCAGCAGCGTTGCCGGTGCGCCTGATCCTCGACCCGGGGATGTTCGATGTGCCCCTCAGCAATCGTATCGAGTACGTGCACACCCGCGACGTGGGGCTGGCCATCGCCAATGCCCTGGACTGCCCGGCCGCGTGGGGCAAGACCCTGCTCATCGGTGGCGGGCCTCGCTGCCAGTTCTACTACCGCGATCTGGTGGCACGAGTGCTCTCTGCCACCGGCGTGGGCATGTTGCCGGATCGCGCCTTTGCCACCACCCCCTACGGCGTGGACTGGCTGGACACCACAGAGAGCCAGCGGTTGCTGCGCTACCAACAGCGTACCCTGGAGGACTATATCCGCGACACCCGGGCGGCATTGGGGTATCGGCTGCACCTGATCAAGACCTTTCGACCCACGGTGCGTCGTTGGCTCCTCACCAAGTCGCCATATTTTGGATAAGCAGTGACTGCCTGCCCTCCCGCAGGTTGGGGTACAATGGGCCAGACCAGAAGGTATTGCCCCTCTAACCTATTACAAACTCCTTGCAAACCCCCCGCTTTTGGTATAGAATAAGACCGGCTATTGCGGAATGGGGAATGCGGAATGCGGAGTGCGGAATGGGGAATGGAGAATGCGGATTTCGGAATCTGATTACGCAGTCTGCCATTTGCCATTTGCCATGTGCCATTTGCAATTTGCAATCTGCAATTTGCAATCTGCAATCTGCAATCCACAATCCGCAATCTGCCATCCGCAATCCAGGTCAAGGAGGATCTGAGATGGAAAAGGAAACTGGAACCTGGACGGTAAAAGTGGGCCTGGCCCAGATGCTCAAGGGCGGCGTGATCATGGACGTGGTGACGCCGGAGCACGCGAAGATCGCCGAGGAGGCCGGGGCCTGCGCGGTGATGGCCCTGGAGCGTGTCCCGGCCGACATCCGTGCCCAGGGCGGCGTGGCCCGCATGAGCGACCCGGAATTGATCTTGCGCATCATGGACGCCGTGACCATCCCGGTGATGGCCAAGTGCCGCATCGGGCACTTTGTGGAGGCGCAAGTGCTGGAGGCCCTGGGCGTGGACTATATTGACGAGAGCGAGGTCCTCACGCCGGCCGACGAGGAGCACCACATTGACAAACACCAGTTCAAAGTGCCTTTCGTCTGCGGCTGCCGCAACCTGGGCGAGGCGTTGCGGCGCATCGGCGAGGGGGCGGCCATGATCCGCACCAAGGGCGAGGCTGGCACCGGCAACGTGGTGGAGGCTGTGCGCCATGCCCGGGCCGTGCTGGGCGAGATCCGGCGCCTCCAGAACATGGCCCCGGAAGAGCTGATGCACGCCGCCAAAGAGATGGGCGCGCCCTACGAGCTGGTGGTGCAGACGGCGAAACTGGGCCGCCTGCCGGTGGTGAACTTTGCCGCCGGCGGCATCGCCACGCCCGCCGACGCCGCCCTGATGATGCAGTTGGGCATGGATGGCGTCTTTGTCGGCTCTGGCATCTTCAAGTCCAGCGACCCGGCCCGGCGGGCCAAGGCCATCGTGGAGGCCACCACCCACTTCCGCGACCCGGCCATCATCGCCGAGGTCTCCAGGGGCCTGGGCGAGGCCATGCCCGGCCTGGAGATCGCCAGCATCCCGGTGACCGAGCTGCTGGCCGGGCGCGGCTGGTGAGCGAGTACGCCCTGCGACCAGCGACCATCGCGGACCTGGCCGAGGTGGTGCGCCTGCGCCGGCGCATGTTCGAGAGCATAGGGGTGACGGACATCGCCGCTCTGGACCGGTCCGATGCAGCCTGTATGACCTACTTCGCCCAGGCGATCCCGTCGGGCGAGTACCAGGGCTGGGTCGTGGAAACGCTGGATGGCCACGTGGTCGCCAGCGCGGGTTGTGTCATAGACCAGCACCCGCCAGGCCCTGGCAATCCCACGGGGCGCATCGGCTATATCATGAACCTGCCCTTTGGGGTGGAGCCAGAGCACCGGCGGCGCGGCGCATCATGACCGCCGTCCTGGAGCACCTGCGCGCCGATGGGATATGTGTGTTTGCCCTCCACGCCACGGAGCTGGGCCGGCCACTGTACGAGAGCCTGGGCTTTGTCGCGTCCAACGAGCTGCGGCTGCGGTGTTGAGGGTGACCAATGGACATTAGCGACATCAAGGTCCGCATACGCGACAACCAGTATGTGTATACCCTTCATGCAGATATTGAGCGCAAAGCAGAGGGACTGACCATCGCTCAGGTAGAAGAAGCCCTCCTGAGCAGTGAAATACTCGAACAGTATCCTGATACTGGGCGTGGGGCAAGCTGTTTGGTAGTTGGTTTTGCCAAGGATATACCGATCCATGTGGTCTGCGGCTGGCGTGGCGACAGAATCGCATTGATTACCATCTACATCCCTTGCCCTCCCAAGTTCGTTGATCCCTGGACACGAGGAGAAAGACCATGAACAAGGTTCGTTGCAATTTCTGCGGTAGTGATCGGTATGAAGAGCGGCGGATCGAGTATCTCTATAGTCACCAGGGTGAGTATCTGCTCGTTCCCAACACGCCGGTTGAAGTATGTCTGGATTGCGGGATGGTATACTATGATGCCGTGGTCCTCAAGAACATCGAACAGCGGTTTTTTGCCATTTATCGGCATGAGCAAGAGCCGGATCGTTATGTGCGAATGCCAGAAGCGGTCTATGCTTGATTCCTTGCCCCTCAGCCGAGACTTTTGCGTCCAACGAGCTGCGGCTGCGAGAATAGGGAGGCATACCGATGAGTGCCATGAGAGCGATCCGTTTGCGCGGTCGGGTCAGCCGCGACCGGGGTTTGGAGGTTTTGGAACCCCCTGAACTGCCAGGCGGCTAGTCACATACAACCCCGCCGATTTTCAGAGGTACGGCGAGATCATTCTGGAGGCGAGGCCAACGTAGGATTCGATGACCCGCATCGGCGTACTTGCCCTGCAAGGGGCCTTTATCGAACACGAGCAGATGCTGCGCCGGCTGGGCGCGGAGGCGGTGGAGGTGCGCCTGCCAGCCCACCTGACCGGCCTGCACGGCCTGATCATGCCCGGCGGCGAGAGCACCACCATCGGCAAGCTGGCCGTGACCTATGGCCTGCTGGAGCCGCTGCAACGCCTGGCCCGCACGGGGTTCCCGATCTGGGGCACCTGCGCCGGCCTGATCCTCCTGGCTCGCCAGGCAACAGACGGCGCGCCCGGCCAGCCCCTCGTCGGGGCCATGGACATCACTGTGCGTCGCAATGCCTTCGGCCGGCAGGTGGATAGCTTTGAGGCGGACCTGGACGTGCCGGCCTTTGGCCCGCCGCCGTTCCGCGCCGTCTTTATCCGCGCCCCCCTCATCGAGCGCGTGGGGCCAGGCGTGGACGTGCTGGCCCGCCTGCCGGACACCGGCGGGATCGTGGCCGTCCGACAAGGCCATTTGCTGGCTACCGCCTTCCACCCGGAGCTGACGGACGACGCGCGCTTTCACGCCTGTTTCCTGACCATGTGCCAGCAGTAGGATCCAGGTGCAGAGACCATGACGAATCTCACCATCCGCCCGCTGCTGCCCGGCGACCTGCTGACGGGCCGGGGTCAGCCCAGACGCGAGCTGTTCCTGAGCACCGACGGCCTGTCGGCGCCGGCGCGCCGGCCCCCCTGGGCCGGGTTTCTACCCTGGGGGGTGGCCGGCTATGGCCTGCTCGGCGAGAGCGACACCCATGGGCCGGCCCTGATCTACGCCCGCCCCCGGCCCCGCCGCGACAAGTGGGACGTGGTCTACCTGGCCGGCCCCGCCGATGCGAGCGACGATACCATCACCGCTCTCTGGCAAGCGCTGCTGGAACGGTTGTGCCAGGAGGCCGGCCGCCAGGGCGTCTTGCGCGTCTTTGCCCGCCTGGATGAGCAGGACGAGATGGTGGACCCCTTGCGCCGGGCCGGATTCGTGCTCTATAGCCGCGACCTGCTCTGGCAACGCGCGCCGGGCCCGGCGGCCGCGCCCCCCAGCGAGCCGCCGTCGGGCACCCTACGCCCGCAACGTGGGGCCGATGCCTGGGGCCTGCATAGCCTGTACCGGGCGTTGGCCCCGGCCATCGTTCAGCAATCCGAGGGGTTGACCAGCCGGGACTGGCGACCTACGGGCCGGCGTTGGTTGGGCAACGGGCCACGGGCCTATGTGCTCATCGTGGCCGGCGAGATCAAGGGCTGTTTCCGCGTGACCGAAGGGACAGCCGAAGCCCGGCTATGGCTCCTGGCCCATCCCGAAGCCCGCCCGGCCCTGAGCGCGTTGCTGCCGGGCTTCGGGTTGGACCCGCTGCGCACCTTGACCGTCCTGGTGCCCGAATACGGCAGTTGGGTGACCGGCCTGCTGGAAGGGGCCGGGTTCCAGCACGTGGGCGCGCAGGCCCTCTTGGTCCGGCATACCGTCGCCTGGGCGCGCGCCCCGGAGCCGCGCCGCCGGCCGGTCATCAAAGAGGTCCTGGAGCCGGCTCCCACCACCCCGGCGGCCCCGGCGACGGCCCCAGCGGGGGGAGAACAGACGTGAACGAGCTGGCCCTGGCCGACGTGTGCCACCGTCATGGGGTCTCCCTGGTCGTGCTCTTTGGTTCCCAGGCCACGGGCATGGCACGACCGGATAGCGACCTGGACCTGGGTATCCTGGTGGACGAGTACCCGGTGGAACCGGCGCGGGAGCTGGCCTTGATCCGGGACCTGGTATACGCCCTGCGCCGGGCCGACCTCGATGTGATTATCCTGAACCAGGCCAATCCGTCGTTGTGCTACCAGGCGGCGCGTGATGGCCGGCCCCTCTACGAGCGCGAGCCGGGCACCTTCGACCGCTTTCGGTTCCGGGCCTGGAAACGCTTCATTGATACGGCGCGCTTCCGACGATTACAAGGCCCGTTCATCGAGGCATTCCTGAGAGGAGAGGTCTACCGTGCTCGACAGGTTGGCTCTTGAAGAGAAACTGACCCTAGACTACTCATCGTTTATCGCTCTGGGCAAGGCGGGCGTGCTGTCGCCGGACTTTGCCGAGTCCCTGGCCCCCACCACGGCGATCCGCAACCGCCTGGTCCACGAGTACGATACCATTGATGAGCGACTCGTCTATGCCAGCGTGCAGCCGATCCGGGCAGAATTCACCCGTTACATGGAACAGATCCATCGCTATCTACAAGGACAGGTAACTTGAACGAATTTGTTGCGAACGGCCCGTTCAAGCGTATCACCGACGACCTGGATGCCCTGCTGGAAGTCTTGCCGCCGCGCATCCGCGCGCCCCTGGAAGCCGATGAGGAGCGCGACAACCTGCTGGAAGTGGTGCTGGACCTGGGCCGGCTGCCAGAAGCCCGCTTCCTGGACCGGGAAGTGATCCTTTCCGATCAAGACGTGACGGCCGAGGACCTGGACTATGTGGTGAGCCGCATCGGCGAGTTCAACGCCGACAACCGGGCCGGCATCGAGCGGACCCTGCACCGCATCAGCGCCATCCGCAACCGGCAGGGGCGCATCATCGGGCTGACCTGCCGCGTGGGCCGGGCTGTCTACGGCACAATAGACATCATCCGCGACATCGTGGAGAGCGGCCGCAGCATTTTATTGCTGGGCAAGCCCGGCGTCGGCAAGACCACCATGCTGCGCGAGACGGCCCGGGTCCTGGCCGAACGCAAGCGGGTGGTCATCGTGGATACCTCCAACGAGATCGCCGGTGACGGCGACATCCCGCACCCGGCCATCGGCCGGGCCAGACGGATGCAAGTGGTGACGCCGGCCCTTCAGCACGCGGTGATGATCGAGGCGGTGGAGAACCACATGCCGGAGGTCATCGTCATTGACGAGATCGGTACTGAGTTGGAGGCCGCCGCCGCCCGCACCATCGCCGAGCGCGGCGTGCAACTGGTGGGCACCGCCCACGGTAACAGCCTGGAGAACGTCATGCTCAATCCCACCCTGGCGGATCTGGTGGGGGGCATCCAGGCCGTCACTTTGAGCGATGAGGTGGCCCGGCAGCGCGGCACCCAGAAGACCGTGCTGGAACGCAAGGCCCCACCCACTTTCGACGTGGTGGTGGAGATCATAGACTGGGACCGGCTGGCCGTGCACCACAACGTGGCCGAGGCCGTGGACAACATCCTGCGCGGCCGGCCCATCGCCGCCGAACTGCGCTATCGGGATGAGGAGACCGGCCAGGTTATCAGTGGCCCGGCCGCCCTGGCCCCGGCTGCCGCCGAGACTCCCCGTCTGGCCCGGGAGGCCCAGCCCGCCGGTCCCATGCCCCGCGTGCCGATCTATACCTTTGGCGTGAGCCAGAACCTGCTGGAGCAGGCCGCCCATGACCTGGAAGTGCCCATCAAAATAGTGAGAACATTAGAACAGGCCGATGTGGTGCTGACTTCGCGGGCCTACTATCGCAAGCGGCCCAAGACCATCCGCGTGGCGGAAGCCCAGGGCATTGCCGTCTATGTGCTGCGCAGCAACACCCAACTGCAAATGGAGCACTTTTTGACGGATTATTTTGGCCTGGCAGCCCGACCGGACCCGGTAACCCTGGCCTTGCAGGAGGCGGAAGAGGCCATCACCCAGGTCCTGGCCGGTTCGCGCCCTATCGAACTGTCCCCGCAGAACGCCTATATCCGGCGTCTTCAGCACCAGTTGGCCGAGCGGTATAGTGTGAGCAGTCGCAGCCGGGGCAAAGAGCCGCACCGCCGGGTTCAGATCTTTGCCAGCGATGATGAACGAACCGATAAGCGTGACCGGTGAGCGAGGCCCGGCCCGCCATCGTCTGCTATGGCGCACCGTCGCCCGGGGCGCGTTACTGCTGATCTATGCCAACCTGGCGGACCTGCTGGTTGTGGGGGGCGGCTTTGACCGCGCCCTGTACGACCTGGCTGCCCTGGTATTGCTCATCGTCCTGGGCGGTTGGTTCATCCTCTGCCGCCGGCATGAGTTGCCGGGCCTGGGGGTGCAGCGGCGGGGACTGGTAAACAGCGCGCTGTGGGGCGTGCTGCTGGGACTGGGGCTGGCGACCGGACCACTGCTCTTTTTCGTCTTTCCATTTCTCCTGGCCGACCCGGTGCGCTACCCGGCCATCACCGGGATGTCCCAGGCCCGGCTCTGGTGGGAGCTGCTGGTTCGCGTGCCCATCGTGACGGTGTTGCTCCAGGAGTTCCTTTTCCGGGGGCTGTTGCAACGGGATTTCACGCGGGCCCTGGGTCTCTGGCGCGGCATCCTGAGCACCAATCTCATCTTCTGCGGCTGGCACCTGGTTATCGCCTGGGATGCCGTGAGCCAGCAATCTGTCGCGCTGCCCCTGTTGCCACCGGGGGCCTGCTATCTCCTGGGTTACGTCGGCGCGCTGCTGGTGGTGCTGCTCGGCGGCACGCTCCTGAGCCTGTTGCGGTGGCGCACCGACAACCTGGCCGGCCCCATCGCGGCGCACTGGCTGGTGGTGGCCCTGATGACGGTAATGCTCTACGCGCTATAGGGGGTGTTGTGGGCCTGTTCATCACGTTCGAGGGGCCAGAGGGTTGTGGCAAGACTACCCAGGCCCAGGTGTTGTTTCATCGGCTACAGGCGAAAGGTTACCCGGTGGTCTTGCTCCGGGAACCCGGCGGCACGGCCCTGGGGGAACGCATCCGGGAGATCCTCCTGCACGCGGCCGATGTGCCGCTTTCGCCCCGGGCCGAAGCGTTGCTCTTTGCCGCGTCCCGCGCCCAGTTCGTGGTCGAAGCCATTCGACCGCATCTGGCCGCCGACAGGGTGGTGATCTGTGACCGCTACGCCGATTCGACCCTGGCCTATCAGGGCTATGGTCGGGGGCTGGACCTGGCAGCATTGCAGGTGGTGTTGGACTTTGCCACGGGGGGGCTGGTCCCTGACCTGACGTTTCTGTTGGACCTGCCCACGGAAGAGGGGTTGCGCCGCAAACGGCAGGGCGCGTTGCTGGCCGGCCTGCCGGACTGGGACCGCTTTGAACAGGAGGAGCTGGCCTTTCACCATCAGGTGCGGGAAGGCTACCGGCAGATGGCCGCCGCTGGCGGGCGCTGGGTGATCTTGGATGCCACCCAGTCCCTGGCGGCGGTGGAACGGCAAATCTGGCAACAAGTATGCCAGAGGCTGCCAGTTAAGGGGGCATCTCGATGAAACTGATCCTGGCTATCGTGCAAGAGGATGATGCCAATAACTTGCTGGATGAACTGATGACGGCCGGCTACCGGGCCACGCTCATCAGCACCACCGGCGGGTTCCTGCGCGAAGGCAATGCTACCGTGCTTGTGGGGGTGGAAGATGGAGAGTTGCCTGGGGTGATGCGGATCATTCAGGCCACCTGCTCGGCGCGCAAGCAATATGTCACACCCCTGCCGCCGATCCTGGAACCGGGCGAGTTCTATGTGCCGCAGCCGGTGGAGGTGCAGGTGGGTGGGGCTACGGTATTCGTCCTGGGCGTGGAAGACTTTCGTCGCCTGTAATTACCCTCCCGCAAGTCAAAGATTCCTGCTCGCGCGGGGTCTGCGACCCCGCGCCGGCGGCTATCTTGTGCTCGCGCAGGGTGTGCCACCCCGCGCTGGTGGGCGGCGGGTCACCCAGTCAGGCCTGGGCCTGGCAGACCCGCCGCGAGCGAGGGTCTTATGCTCGCGCGGGGTCTGCGACCCCGCGCTGGTGAGTGGCGGGTCACCCAGTCAGGCCTGGGCCTGGCAGACCCGCCGCGAGCGAGGGGCACACCCTCTTATGCTCGCGCGGGGTCTGCGACCCCGCGCTGGTGAGTGGCGGGTCACCCAGTCAGGCCTGGGCCTGGCAGACCCGCCGCGAGCAGTGGAGACGATGTGCGCAAGATCAGTGATTTCATGAGCCGGGGCGTGGTCTCGGCCCCGCCGGGCACACCGTTGACCGAGGCTCTGGCCCGGATGCTGGACCAGGAGGTGGGCAGCATCGTTGTGGTGGCTGGTCCCCGGCAACCCCTGGGCCTCCTGACCAGGGAACTGGCGATCAGGGTGGCCCTTGAACACCGGGGAGCCGCCGGCCTCAACCTGGGCGAACTGGAGCTGGCCCCGGTCCAGGTGGTGCCGCCGGAGGCCGACGTGCGGGAAGGGGTGGAGTTGATCCTGTCACCGCACCGGCCGCGTCACGTGGTGGTGGTGGGCGAAGCCGGCATCGAGGGGGTATTCACCCCGGCCAACGCTTTCGAGGCTGTGGTCACCGGCGCTCTGCCCGAGGTGCCCCCGGCAACGCCCGGCAGACAACCGGGCAATGCCCAGACCAGACTCACCGGCGAGACAACCGGTATCCCTCGCCGGGTTCTGCCCGCGTAACTGCCGGCCTCAAACCGCCAGGTTAATCGGACGCGGACGCGGAGCGTGCAGATAGAAGCTGATTTAGGAGGGATGTATGCCTATCAAAACCTTTGCTGAGATCATCGAGGCGGCCAAAGCACGTGGCCCCCGACGTGTTGCCATCGCCGCCGCTCACGAGTACGAGTCCCTGTGGGCGGCCCGCCACGCCCAGGACATCGGCATCGCCCGGTGTACCCTGATCGGCGACGTGTTCAAGATTCAAGAACTGGCCCGCCAGCACAACATAGACATCAGCGACATGGAGATCATCCACGAGCCGACCATCGAAGGGGCCGGGCGCAAGGCGGTGGAACTGGCGAACGCCGGCAAGGCCGACATGGTCATGAAAGGCAAGATGGAGACCGCCGAGATCCTGGTCCCGGCCCTGGATAAAGAGCACGGCCTGCGCACCGGCAAAGCCCTCACCTACATCGCTGTCTTTGAGGTGCCGGGCCTGGACCGGCTCATCTTCGTCAGCGACCCCGGCGTCATCATTGCCCCCACCATGTACCAGAAGGTGGAGATCGTCCAGAACGCCATTGACGTGGCCCAGGCCCTGGGGATCGAGCAGCCGAAGGTGGCGATCCTCACCGCTCTGGAGAACGTCAACCCCAAGATGCCGGCCACGGTGGACGCTGCCAGCCTGAGCAAGATGGCCGAGCGCGGCCAGATCAAGGGCGGCATCGTGGACGGACCATTGGCCCTGGATAACGCCATCTCCGCCCAGTCGGCTGAGAAAAAGGGCATCGAGAGCCGGGTGGCCGGCCAGGCCGACATCCTCATCACCCCGGACATCGAGGCCGGCAACGTGCTGGTCAAGTCGCTCACCTACTTTGCCAGGAGCGAGATGGCGGCCATCGTGGTGGGCGGCCGGGTCCCGCTGGTCACGCCCTCCCGCAGCGGCTCCGACGAGGTGAAGATGGTCTCCATTGCCCTGGGCAACCTGCTGACCGACTGAGTAGGCTCGCTGACGACCGACCGCCGACGGCCATGACGCTTGCGGTCAGCCGTCGGCGGTCTGCGCTTATGAACGCCAGTTTTCAGGCCAGTTCCATCGCCTGGGCAAAGATGCGGGCAAAGTCTGGGACGCTGGCCAGCTCGATGTAGCGCACCCTTTCGGCGATGGCCTGGGCTTGGGCGCGTTGCTCGCGTGAGATCAAGGCCAGTCGCGCGCCGGTGCCGGCGGCGTTCCCCACCTGCCGGAAGCGGTCCAGGGGCAACGCCGGCAGCATGCCGATGGTGATCGCGCTCGCCACGTCAATATAGGTCCCAAAGGCCCCGGCGATGATGACCCGCTCGAGGTCCCCTTCCGCCAGACCGTGCGCTGTCAGTAGTACTTGAATGCCGGCGCGCATGGCCCCCTTGGCCAGTTGTAGCTCCCGCACATCCCGCTGGGTGATGACGATGGCCGGCTGGCCCGTGGCCTCGTCCTCTCTCACCAGCACGAACTCGCGCCGGCCCTCTCGTTCGCGCACGCGCGGGTGATCGCTCAGGAGGCCGGTACGGTCCAGGGCGCCGGCCCGGCGCATCTCCGCCACCGCGTCCAGGAGGCCAGAGCCGCATAGCCCGGCCGGCGGCGCTCCCCCGATGGTCTGACAGAGCACCCGGTCTCCATCCAGCCGCACGCGCTCGATGGCCCCGGCCGCCGCCCGCATCCCGCACGAGATGTGCGCCCCCTCGAAGGCCGGGCCGGACGCGCACGACACGCTGGTCAGCGTCTCGCCGCACGCCAGGCAGACCTCCGTATTTGTGCCGATGTCCAGGGCCAACGTCGCGCCCTGCGCCTGGGCTACCCCGGTGGCCAGGAGCATCGCCACGTGGTCCGCCCCCACGTAGCCAGCCACGTTGGGCAGCAGATGGACGTATGCCCCCGGGGCCAGGCCCAGTCCCACATCCCTGGCCCGCACGTCTAACGCGGCCCGGACGGCTGGCACGTATGGCGCCACGGCCAACTGCCCCACCGGCAGGCGTAAGAACAGGTGGTGCATGGCCGTATTGCCCACCACTACTGCCTCGACGATGTGCTCTGGCGTGGCTTCCACTTCCCGACACAGATCGGTTGCCAACTCGTTCAGGGCGGCCACGACCAGGGTTTGCAGCCGGTCGGCCTCAGCCGGCGATTCACTGGCCCGGCCCAGGCGCGTGACCACGTCCTCCCCATAGGCGAGCTGCGGGTTCAGTATCCCCCGGGCGGCCAACGTCTGGCCGGTCGCCAGGTTCACCAGGTAGCCAGCGATCTTGGTGGTCCCCAGGTCCACGGCCAGGCCCAGGGCGCGGTCACCTGCTGGCCCCACGGCTACCACTTCCCGGTCGCGGATCATCACCTGGGCCTGCCAGCCCCAATCCCGCCATCGGGGCGCCAGACGGCGCAGCACAGCGATGTCCACCGTGTCCATGGCGACCCCGTGTTGCTGAACTAACGCCGCCCCCAGGCGTTCGTCATCGGCGCGCAGGTCAGCCAGAGTGGGAGGCGGCAGGCGTACTGCATACGCCCGCACCGGCGGGTCTGGCGGCACAGTCACGGCCAGACCTTCCACCTGGGTGCGTTGGGGGGAGGTGAGCGATTCTGGCGGCACAGCGACCCGGCCCTCGCTCAAGGGGATGGTCTGGCAGGCCAGGCGGTAGCCGGCGGCCAACTCCTGCGGGGTAAAGACCTCGCGTTCACGGGCCGTTGGCTCTGTGACTGCGCCGGCCAGCACCTGCACCCGGCACCGGCCGCAGGTCCCCTGGCCGCCACAGATGCTCACCAGGTCCACCCCCAGCCAGCGGGCGCAGTCCAACAATGACCGGTGGGCCGGGCACGCGCCACGCCGGCCCACCGGCTCGAAATCCACCTGGTACGATGTCATATCCCGCATTCGTAACTGCTCACCCTCCCGCCGATTTGTTCCAAACAACCTGCTGAGGGTAAGCTATACCAGTCCCAACCATCTGGCCACCGTCGGGCCCCAACCGGCCATGTTCAGCACGATGGGCACCAGGAGCACGCCCATGCAGTTCATCCGCCGCGAATGCCAGAGCACCGGGATCAGGCCAATGCCCGTGGCGACAGTCGCAATGAGCAGCCCACCGGGGCCGGTGAACAGGAAGACGATCCCCACCAGCACCGCCAGCGTCACGCCGGAGATGAGGCGGTAGTTCACCCGGTTCACCAGGGCGATGGCCGCCCGCGAGAACAGGATGAGCAGCAAGAACGCCAGCGCCGCGCAGACGGCGATCCCGGCCAGCGCCAGGGCATAGACCTCCGGCGTCTGGGGGATATAGACCAGGCTGAGCATCCAGGCCATGCCGCCGCGCGTCAGGTGCAGCCCCGGCACGAAGAACAAGAGCAACGCACCCACGTAGTAGACCACCTTCGAGGCCCCCTGGCTGATGAGGAAGAGCCGGTCGTCACGCTGGGCCGTGGCGTGCCCGGCGATGAACCCGCCGATGCCGCCGGTGACCACCGGGAAGAAGGCGGCAAAGATGCCGCCCAGCGCGCCGGCCGCCGTCCCCCGGGCGATGAGCGACGGCGTCACGTCCAGCGAGGTCGCCACGTGTTGCGGCGGCACCTCCTCGCCGGAGATGATGTTGGTGAGCACCCAGGGGATGGCAAAGAGGCCCATGAAGGCCGGCAGCAGGTTCTGGAAGCTCATCTCCGTGGGCACCAGGCTGCGGTACATGATGATCATCCCCAGGATACCGCTGAGGAGGAAGGTGAGCAGGCCGGCCAGCAGGCTCCGCCAGCCGTCCCAGAGGCGCGCCAGGCTGGTCGGCCCCCTATCTCCGCCCTTGGGCCACTCCGACAGGAGCATGTAGACGATGACGAGCATGAGGATCCAGTGCAGGTGCGGGGCCACGATGGTGCGGATGGTGGAGAAGACGCCGCCAGCGAAGGGGCTGAGGAGCAGCAGGAACGCGATCCCGCCCAGGCCCCCCACGCCGGTGAGGATAGACGCCTCGAAGCCGCGCCGCTGCATCAGGTACTTCTGGCCCGGCAGCACGATCCAGATCGCGCTCTCGTCCGGGGCCGCCAGGAAGATGGAGGGGATGGTGTTCAGGATGGCGTAGCCCACCACCATGCCCAGCATCCACATCGCCAGGGCTTCGTCGGGGACGAGGCCCTGCATTCGCAGGGAGATGACGATGAGCAGCCCGGCCACGTTATAGATGTGCAGGGCCGGGATGCAGGAGATGACCGACGACATGAGCGTGCCGCCCAGGGCGCAGAGAAGCAGATTGAGGGCCTCAATAGCCATCATTACAACTCCTGTAGGCTGTGGAACAAGGGATAGCCTCGGATAACCGGGCCGCCAGATCCAGCGCATCGAACGACGCTGGACCGTAACTGCCTACCCTCCCGCAGGTTCGGGCGCAATCTCCGCACTGAAGTGCGCCGCAATGAGCTGCTCGCTCTCTTGCCAGCCGCTTTCTAACCTGCGGGAGGGTGGCGGGTA
>DAOTYG010000325.1:0-6175 GCA_034435155.1 Anaerolineae bacterium
GCCGGGCCCGATAACCCGGCCTGCTGGGGCTTCCTGGCCTTCGGCATCCCGGCCTATCGCGCGATCGGCCCGGCTACCGGCTACACGCTCATCCGCCGGCCCACCGAGACCAGCCCGCTGGTCCCCGACGCCGACGTGGGCGGCACCATCGCCAACCAGTGCCCCGGCGACGAGTACCACATCTGGAACGTGTGGGGCAACCGCAACGATGGTCACGCGCCCGACTTCAACATCCAGAACCAGTCCGACGTGGCCGACTGGCCCTGCTTTGCCAGATATTACGTCACCTTCCCGCTGGGCAGCATCCCGCCCGGCAGCGTCATCATCTCGGCCACGTTGACGCTCTACCAGTTCGGCAACGCTGGCGGGGCGGGGGAGGCGCAGCCCTCGTGGATTCAGGTGCTGATTGCTTCGGCCGATTGGCGTGAGGAGACCATCACCTGGAACAACGCGCCGCTGGCCTACGAGAATATCGGCGGCAGTTGGGTGAACCCCATCACCGACTGGCCGGGCTGGCCGGGGGTGCCGCGCACCTGGGACGTCTCCTACGCGGTGGCGCGGGCCTACGCGCGGGGCGAGCCGCTGCGCCTGGTGCTCTACAGCGCCGATTCGGCCTACCACAGCGGCAAATACTTTGTTTCGTCCGACACCGGGGACTGGAACGCGGAGGGTCGCCCGCGTCTGGAGGTGTGGTGGAGGGAATGATGCCCCAATGGGATTCGGGGAGAGGGGAACCGTAGGCCCAGACGATGCGCATCGGCTACCCCTGCCTCAACCTCTCCCTCGACTGCCGCCCCAGCCGCACCCTCCGGCTGGCCAACCTCACCCCGGACCGCCTGCGGGCGCTGGTGGCCGGAAACCTGGCCTGCCTGGAGCGCATCGTCCGCTGGAATGCCGAACGGGGCCTCCTCTTCCTGCGCATCACCTCCGACCTGGTCCCCCTGGCCTCCCACCCGGCCAACCGTTTCCCCTGGGACCAGGAGTTCGCCCCGGACCTGGCCCGCATCGGCGACCTTATCCGCTCGGCGGGGATGCGCATCTCCATGCATCCGGGCCAGTACACCCTGCTCAACTCCCCCCGCCCGGAGGTGGTGGCGGCGGCCCGCGCCGACCTGGCCTACCACGCCCGCGTCCTGGACCTCTTGGGGCTGGACCGGACGGCCAAGATTCAGATTCACGTTGGCGGCCGGTACGGGGACAAGGCCGCGGCGCTGGAGCGCTTCGTCCGGGAGGTGGAGCACCTGGACCCGGCGGTGCGGGCGCGCCTGGCGGTGGAGAACGACGAGCGGCTCTTCAACCTGGACGACGTGCTGGCGGTGAGCCGGGCGACGGGCCTGCCGGTGCTCCTGGACGTCTTCCACCGCGAAGTGTATCCGGACGGGCGGACGCTGCCGGAGGCGCTGGCGGCGGCGCGGGCCACCTGGGGCCCCCAGGACGGCCCGCCGATGGTGGACTACTCCTCCCCCCTTCCCGGCGGCCGTCCGGGGAGCCACGCGCACACCCTGGACGAGGCCCACTTCCGGCGCTTCCTGGCAGAGAGCGCCCCGCACGACTTTGACCTGATGCTGGAGGTCAAGGACAAGGAGCGGAGCGCGCTGCGGGCGCTGGAGATTTGGACTTGCAGGTGACTCTCACCTCGCTCTCCTCACAGCAGCGGAATGCCCTCTGCGCGACAGCGCGCCATCATCTCCTCGGGCCAGAGCCCGGCCTGGACCTCTCCGATGTGCGCTTTGCGCAGATAGAACATGCACAGCCGGGACTGTCCGATGCCCCCGCCGATGGTCAGCGGCAGCTCGCCATTCAGCAGCCGCCGGTGGAAGTAAAGGTCCTTGCGGTGTTCCTCGCCCGTGAGCTTTAACTGACGGAGCAGCGCCTCTCTGTCCACGCGGATACCCATAGACGAGAGCTCCAACGCGGTGTCGAGCAAGGGGTAATCCACGAGAATGTCGCCGTTCAGACCCCGGTAGCCGTTGAGCGTCGGCGTAGACCAGTCATCATAATCGGGCGCCCGTTCGTCGTGGGGCATGCCGTCGCGCAGCCTGGCCCCGATGCCGATGATAAAGACGGCGCCGTGCTGGCGGCAGATGACTCGCTCCCGCTCCCTGGCTGTCAGATCCGGATAGCGCGCCTGCAACTCCTCGCTGTGCACAAAGGTGATGGATTCGGGTAGCTGGGGGACGATAGCGGGGTAATGGTGACTGATGTATTTCTCGGTGCGGCGGATGACATCATAGATACGCCGCACCACAGATTTCAGACAAGTCAGGGTCCGCTCCTCCGGTCGGAGGACGCGCTCCCAGTCCCATTGATCGACGTAGAGGGAGTGCAGGTTATCCAACTTCTCGTCCGGGCGCACGGCGTTCATGTCCGTGTAGATGCCGCGACCGGGCGGCAAGCCCAGCTCGGCCAGCCGCAACCGCTTCCACTTGGCCAACGACTGCACAATCTCGGCGCGCGAGCCGTTCATGGCCTTGATGGAAAAGGTCACAGGGCGTTCGACGCCGTTGAGATCGTCATTGATGCCGGTGCCGCTCATGACGAAAAGCGGCGCCGTCACCCGCATCAGATTGAGCTCAAAGGCCAGGTTCTCCTGGAAGAAGGTCTTGATCTGCCGGATAGCGAGCTCCGTCTCCCGGGCATCCAGCAACGGACGATAACCACTCGGAATAACGATCTGGGACTGCATGACCACACCTCCTGATAAGAAAAGGGCCACGGGACAAAAGCCAGGCCCGTGACCCCTAACGAAAAGCCACGGGCGAGGAGCACCCGTGGCTTGGTTGAACTCAGGTCAGACGACCCTCATCGACACCTCACCCACAGGTGCGCGTGGAGATGATTATTGGCGTTCCTGGCGCCGATGCAAAGCGTCATCTGCGTTTTTCGCCGTGACATCTCTTGCTCCGTGGCTCTCCCTATGGGTGTATTGCCCTTATTATAGCCATTACCTCGTCGGTGTCAAGTGCGTTCCCAAGTCCTGGGTAGTGGTAAAAAAGTAGGTGATGGTATATAATAGCGGCAGCCGACGCGTTCATCTATCACCCCAACACCGTCGCTAATCTATGCCAGCGCTTCGTAGAGCACGGTCTGGAAGCGGCGCTGGCCCGCCGAAAGCATCAGTGTCGGCCTCGGCTGGTGGAATGGCGAGGGGGAGATTTGAACTCCCAACATCGGTCTCATCCAGGGCCTTCCACCGGCATCCGGTCCGCAACATATAGAAAATGGCATCGGCACACTCTACTCTCTGTCTGGCCGCCGAGGGCGACCTCCACCCAGCGGGTGAGTGTTCCGGTGCTGGGGAAGAAGGGGTTGGAGCACCTCCCACAGTTCATCGGAAATCCGAAAACCGGTCGTGGTTTTATTATTGGGCGTCCTGGCCCACGTCCGTTTGTTGCTCATCGGTTCACCTCCTGGGCCCAATTATACCCGTTTTCAGGGATGGTTCAAGGATCGGCGAAAATCGGTTGACCCTTTTCAAATTTTACAGGACAAGGATGATCGAAAGTAAAATTGGTGTTGATCCGTCCCATCCGTGCTATCCGTGTCCCATCAGTGGACCGGGGCCAACACCGAATATGAGCATCAAGATGTCTGAACTGTACCTGCCCGGGCAACTGGGATGGCCAACAGATGGGAGCTATCGAGACCTGACCGCTGGCCACAAGGTCGAGATCGAGTAGTGAACAGGTGGCACGCAGGAACACCTCCGTGCGGGTCTCCAGGCGCAGCGGCGCGCCGCCCGGCGGCGGGATCTGGCCGATGAACTCGTCAAAGGCCGCCTCGTGGTCGGGCGAGGCGGTGGTGTAGCGGTTAAGGTAGGGAATGAAATCGCTGGTCATACTGCTTGTTCTCCCGTGTGGATCAATTCTTCAAGAAGAGCCTGATGGTCTCCCAACCTTCTTCCAGTCCCAGACGCAGCATTTCACGCACCGTGCGGGCTTCCTCTGTGTCCAATTTCAATTCGTCAAAAAGAGCAACGCTGCGGCGCAGGTGAGCCTCAGCCTGACTCTCATTGCCCTGTTGCAAAAAGAGCACCGCCAGGTTGGCTTCCACCGTGGCCAGACCGGCCCGGTCGCCGATCGCCTCCAGCACCGGCGCCGCCTTCTGGAACATCGCCAGCGCCGCGTCGTAGTCGCCCCGGGCGTAGTGGATCGCTCCGATGTTGTTGTAAACCCTGGCCAGCATAGCCCGGTCGCCGATCGCCTCCAGCACCGGCGCCGCCTTCTGGAACATCGCCAGCGCCGCGTCGTAGTCGCCCCGGGCGTAGTGGATCGCTCCGATGTTGTTGTAGACCCCGGCCAGCATGGCCCGGTCGCCGATCGCCTCCAGCACCGGCGCCGCCTTCTCATACATCGCCAGCGCTGCGGCGTAGTCGCCCCGGGCGTGGTGGATCATCCCGATGTTGGCCCAGGTGATAGCCAGGCCACCCCGGTCATTCGCCTCTTCGCGCAGGGCCTGGGCTTTGTGAAGCCATTCCAGGGCCTTGTCCATTTCCCCCAGGTCACTGTAAATGACGCCGATGGCGTTATAACTGTTTCCCAGCCCGGCTTTGTCGCCCCGCGCCTGGTCTATGGCCGCCGCTTTCTCCTGCCAGACCAGCGCCTCCTGGTAGTTGCCCCGGTCCCAATGCACCCCGGCGATGTTGGTGTAGCAGATCGCCAGCGTCTCCTGGTCTCCCAGCCGTTCACAGGCATGGGCGGCCTGGCTCATCCAGTCCAGCACATCGTCCCAGTACCCCCGCGTCTGGAACATGTCAAACAGCGCGCCGCCGTAACCTCGCACCATCGCTTCATTCCGCGTCCCCTCGGCGGTGACGAAGGCAAAGCCGGCCCGCAGGTTGGGCAGTTCCGCCTCCAGCGCGTCAAAGTCCCATTGGTGCTTCGCCGCCCAATCAAGGAAGTAAGCCGCGTGGCGGCGGCGCAGGTCGGTCAGGGTTCGGGCGTCCGGCGGACGATGCTTGCTGAGATAAGCGCGGGTCAGGGGGTGCAGGTCGTAGCGGGCCGTTTCGCCGGCCCCCCGCACCTCCAGCAGCGAGGCGTCCAGCGCGGCCCGAAGCCGGTCGTCAAAAACTGCCGGGTCGTCGTCTGGGGCAGCCACCGCCTGCAATGCGTCGCGGGTTGCCCCGCCGTCAAAGACGAGCAGCGCCTGGAGCAGGGCCACCGCCTCCGGCTCGGCGCAGGCCAGGTCGGCGGCCATCCGTCCCACCATCTCCTCGGCCTGGGCCTCCCAGTCCCGCCCCCGCAGGTCGCTCACGTTGTGCAGCACGCCGGCCCAGTCCGTGTGGGGGTAGCGCAGGTCGCCCAGGGCCAGGCGCATGGCGTAGGGGTGGCAGCCGCTCCGCTGCGCCAGCTCGTCCAGGGCAGCCAGCCGTTCCAGGGGCAGGCCGGTCAGATAGGCGCGGCGGGCCAGGTCCTGCAGCCGCTCCCGTTGGGCCAGGGTCAGATGCTCCACCGCCGGCACTTTGGGCCAGAGGTCCCGCGCTGTCAGGCCGTCGGCCAGGAGACGGAGCGCATCCGGCTCACTCAGCCGCTCCAGGGGCAGGTGGGCCGGGCCGGCCAGGTCGGTGAGAGGATGCCTGACCGCCGGGCGCAGGGTGAGGATGGCCAGCGAACCCCGCCGCGGGTCCAGGCGGCGCAGGAAGTCGGTCCAGGCGCGGGTGGCGGGATCGCTCAGGTCCTCCAGATTGTCCAGCAGGAGCAGGGTCGGTATCTCGTTGAGGGCCTCTACGGCCCGCTCCAGCCGCTCCGCTTCGGTGGGCGCGGCGGCCAGTCGTCCACCCTGTCCCAGGGCGCCGTCCAGCAGGGGCACCAGGGCATCGGGGCTGAGATGGGGCCGGCCCCGGGCGGAGAGGGCTACCATTGCCCGAAAGCGACAGGTGTTGCGCAGGACGGCCATCGTGGCCAGGGCGCTTTTGCCGATGCCGCCCATACCGCTGAGGGCGACAACGGGCGCGGGGCGGTCGCGCAGCCAGCGGGCCATCTGCACCAGTTCCGGTCCCCGGCCCACAAAGCCTTTCACCAGCCCCAGTTCCGTCCCCCGTGAGGGCGGTTCGGCCAGGGTGATGAGGGGCTGATCAGCCCGTTCATCGGCTGGCGGCAGGTCCAGGATGGCGTCGCCCAGGAGATACGGCACGGCCAGCCGTTGGGCGATGTAGGATTGGGGGTCGGCGGCGTGC
>DAOTYG010000326.1:0-29645 GCA_034435155.1 Anaerolineae bacterium
CCCCCTCCCCTCTCCCGCCGCCCCAGACGAGCGGGAGAGGGGAGGGGGCAGGGTGAGGGGTGAGGATTTTAACGCCCGTAAAGTGTAAACCAATTTCCCCAGAAAATTGAACCATCCCAAGAACACAAAGGTAAAATGCAAAATTCTTAGTGTCCTTGGTGTCCTTAGTGGTTAACGAAATTACCCTTGTTCGGTTCTGGCCTGTCCAGATTAGCGGAGAATGACATGATACCGTCTATGAGATTTGAACAGGTGGATGAAGCCGCCATCCAGATTCCGCCAGCGGATGTCTCGCACATCCGCCGGAAATGGCTGGATCTGCCGTATGCCGGCGTCTCTCCGGCGCAGAAACTCGACATCTACCTGCCCGACGAGGGCGACGGCCCGTTCCCGGTCATCGTCTCGATCCACGGCGGCGCCTTCATGGGCTGTGACAAGGCCGACATGCAGGTCTTGCCCATGTTGGAAGGCCTGAAAAGGGGCTATGCCGTCGTGGCCATCAACTACCGGCTCAGCGGAGAGGCCCGCTTCCCGGCTCTGGTGCATGACGCCAAGGCCGCCATTCGCTGGATCCGGGCCAATGCCCCGCGCTATCACTTTGACCCCGGGCGCATCGCGGCCTGGGGCGGCTCGGCGGGGGGCTACCTGGTCGCGATGTTGGGGACTTCGGCCGGGGTCCCGGCATTGGAAGACCTGAGCCTGGGCAACCCGGACTACCCCAGCCACATCCAGGCTGTCGTGGACTGGTTTGGCCCGACCGATTTCCTCAAGATGGACGAGCAATTGGCCGAGAGCGGATTCCCTCCACTGCCCGGCATGGAGCACAGCGGGGCCAATTCGCCCGAATCGCTGCTGCTGGGTCAAAAGATCACGGAAATCCCGGAACTGGTCCGGGCGGCCAACCCCGAGACCTACATTCGGCCGAATGCCCCACCGTTTCTGCTGCAACATGGGACAAAGGACGCCGTGGTGCCGGTCCAGCAGTCCATCGGCTTCGCGGCCAAACTGCGGGCCGCGCTTGGGCCGCACAGGGTAACATTGGAATTGTTCGAAGGAGCGGAACACGCCGACCCAAGATTCGAGGCCCCCGAGAACGTAGACCGGGTGCTGCGCTTTCTCGATGAGCATTTGAAGCGAGGTTGAGGAATATGAGGGAGATCGGCTGCCAGGAGATCGCTGACGCCGTGGCCCGGCTCTGCATCGAGGCGAATTACTATCTGGGCGAGGACGTGCTGACCGCCCTGCGAGCCGCCCGCGAGCGGGAGGTCTCGCCGGTGGGACAGGCGGTGCTGGACCAGATCCTCCAGAATGCCGCCATCGCGGCCCAGGGCGAGCTGCCGCTGTGCCAGGACACCGGGCTGACGGTCGTGTTCCTGGAGCTGGGGCAGGAGGTCCACATCGTGGGCGGCGACCTGAACGAGGCCATCCAGCAGGGGGTGCGCCGGGGCTATCAGGAGGGGTATCTGCGCAAGTCCGTGGTGCGCCGGCCCTTCTCGGCCCGGGTGAACACCGGGGACAACACCCCGGCCGTGATCCACACCGAGATCGTGCCGGGGGACCGGCTCAAGATCACCGTAGCCCCCAAAGGCGGCGGCAGCGAGAACATGAGCTACCTCAAGATGTTCGCGCCGGCGGCCGGCCGGGCGGGGATCGTGGACTGGGTGACCTGGTGCGTGGACGAATCGGGGGCCAACCCCTGTCCGCCCATCATCGTGGGCGTGGGCATCGGCGGCACGGTGGAGCAGACCACGCTCAGCGCCAAGAAGGCGCTGCTGCGGCCGGTGGGCCAGCCCCACCCCGACCCCGAGGTGGCCGCACTGGAGGCCGAGATACTGGCGCGGGTGAACGAACTGGGCCTCGGCCCGCAGGGCCTGGGGGGCCGGGTGACGGCCCTGGCCGTCCACGTGGAGACCGTTCCCTGTCACATCGCCAGCCTGCCGGTCGCGGTGAACATCCAGTGCCACAGCGCGCGCCACAAAGAAGCGATCCTGTAAGGAGACGCAGCCATGCCCATACCGCTCACCACCCCCCTGATGGACGAGGCCATTGCGCAGTTGCGCGCCGGCGACGAGGTGCAGATCACCGGCGTCATCTACGTGGGCCGTGATGCCGCGCACGCCCGGCTGATCGCCGCCCTGGACGCCGGCGAGGAGTTGCCCTTCGACCCCCGGGGGCAGATCATCTACTACATGGGGCCCTCGCCGGCCCGGCCGGGCCGGCCCATCGGCTCCGCCGGCCCCACCACGTCGTATCGCATGGACCCTTATACTCCGCGCCTGTTGGCGCAGGGCGTGAAGGGGCTGATCGGCAAGGGGAATCGAAGCGCAGAGGTGCGGGCGGCGCTACAACAACACCGGGCGGTCTACTTTGCCGCCACCGGCGGGGCGGCCGCGCTCATCTCCGCCAGCATCAAAGAGGCCCAGATCATCGCGTATGAGGACCTGGGGGCTGAGGCGTTGCTAAAGCTGCGCGTGGAGGGCTTGCCGGCCATCGTGGTCAACGACGTCTATGGCGGAGATGCCTACGAGGAGGGGCAGGCCCGGTATCGGGTGGAGCCTGTATCAGTTTATCAGGTGCTGGGGGCGGGCCAGGTGTAAGCCGTACAAATGCCGGATCGCCCGCTCCAACGCCTCCTTTTCCCCGTCACCCCCCATCCCCATTCGCCACCGCCAACCTAATCCGGTCTGTTATAGCCCCCCGCCCCTGGTTGCAAAACCGATCCCGGTGTGGTAGGATATATTTGACAGACGCTCGTGGGTAGTAACCATCTACCCGGCTGCCTGCCACCACTTCCTGGGCGCCTGCGGCGGCCCACCCCTCACTTTTCCCCCTGCCCACCTCCCCTCTCCCGACGTGCCGTGCAGGAGCGGGTGGCGGCAAAGCCGCCGGGGGTGAGAGTCGGCGCAGGTCCATGGCGTGTTACTGGCGACAGGAGACCAGATGCGCACTCTCATCTTTTGCGATTTCGACGGCACAGCTACGGAGCAAGACGCCCAACAGATCATCATCACCCACTTCACCGGTGACGCCTGGCGACCCATCAACGATGCCTGGACCCGGGGCGAGGTCACCACTGCCCAACGCGCTGCCGTCCAGTGGGGCCTGGTGCAGGCCAGTGCCGAGGCGGTGCGAACCCTGGCGGTGGAGGCAGTGACGTTCACGCCGGGGTTCCGGGCCTTTGCCGACTGGTGTCAGGCAGAAGGCCACCGGCTGCACCTTCTCAGCGATGGCTTTGACCTCTACATCGAACCCCTGCTGGCCCAGGAGGGCCTGGCGCATCTGCCCCGCACCGTCAATCACCTCTCGCTGGACGGCGGCACGCCGCAGTTCCAGTTCCAGCACCAGAACCCGGCCTGCGACCGCTGTGGCAACTGCAAGCAGTGGGTGCTGGAACAGGCGCGAGCCGCCGAGCCGGACGCACGCATCGTCTACCTGGGTGACGGCGTGAGCGATCTATGCCCGGCCCATGTGGCCGATGTGGTCTTTGCCCGGCGCATGTTGTTGGCGCGCTGCCAGGCTGCCGGGTTGCCCTGCTATCCCTTTGACAACTTTGACACCGTCCGCGCGATCCTGGCGGAGCCCCATCTACTTTTGACGGCACAAACCGTGGGAAAGGTTATGCACGGATGTCAGGTGGGACTGACATCCGTGCATAACTACTGTTAGGGAGGGAGCAAGGGGAGAGAAGGCCTTTCTGGGGGTTTTTGCGGCGGCGAAGCCGCCGCAAAAACCCCCTCCCAGCCATTCTTTCCCCTCCCCGCATCGCGTAGCGGTGACGAAGTGGGGAGTGGGGCAGGGTCCTCATGTACGCACGGATGTCAGTGGACGGTAGACAAAATCAGCATGATCAGTTATAATTGGCTCGTTTGGTAGACCCGGTTCAACGGCGAACCGGGCCAGTGACTATTATGGACCCTCAACGCAGAGGCAAACATATGAACCGCCTGAAACCTGGCCGATACCGTTCGCAACGGGTTGCGACATTGCTCTTCTGCGCTGGTGGAGTACCAGATCACCAGCGCATTCTTTTTTGTTATATAATAGATAAGCAGCAAACATAAAGGAGGATTTTCTACTATGGGCAAGAACGTCGTCCAGAAGATCCTGGACCCGCATATCGTGGAAGGGAAGCCCATCCCAGGTCAGGAGGTCGCCATCCGTATTGACCAGACCCTGACCCAGGACGCTACTGGGACCATGGCCTACCTGCAATTCGAGGCCATGGGGCTGGACACCGTCCGCACCGAGCTATCCGTCAGTTACGTGGATCATAACACCATCCAGGTGGGCTTTGAGAACGCCGACGACCATCGCTATTTGCAGACGGTGGCCGCCAGATACGGCATCATCTTCAGCCGGGCCGGCAACGGCATCTGCCACCAGGTCCACCTGGAGCGCTTCGGTCGGCCGGGCAAGACCCTGCTCGGCTCCGACAGCCATACCCCCACCGGCGGCGGCGTGGGGATGTTCGCCGTGGGGGCCGGCGGCCTGGACGTGGCGGTGGCCATGGGTGGCGGGCCGTTCTACCTGACTTACCCCAAGGTCTGCCTGGTGCGCCTCACCGGGCAACTCCAGCCCTGGGTCAGTGCCAAAGACGTGATCCTGAAGATGCTGGAGATCTTTTCCACTAAAGGCAACGTGGGCTGGGTGATGGAATATGGCGGCCCCGGCGCCACCACCCTCACCGTCCCAGAGCGCGCCACCATCACCAACATGGGCGCGGAGATGGGCGTCACCACATCTGTGTTCCCCTCGGATGAGGAGACGCGCCGCTTCCTCCGTGCTCAGGGGCGCGAGGAGCAATGGCTGGAGATCCTGCCGGATGAGGATGCCACTTACGACCGGGTCATCGAACTCGACCTGAGTGCCATTGAACCGTTGGCCGCCTATCCCCATAGTCCGGGCAATATCAAGCCGGTGCGCGCCTTTGCCGGCATGAAAGTGGATCAGGTAGAGATCGGTTCCTGCACGAACTCGTCGTATAAGGATATGATGACTGTGGCCCGCATCCTCAAGGGCCATCATGTCCACCCCAACGTGAGCTTTGCGGTAGCCCCCGGCTCCCGTCAGGTGCTCCAGATGCTGGCCCGCGAGGGTGCTCTGAGCGATCTGCTGGACGCCGGCGCGCGGATCATGGAGAACGCCTGCGGCTTCTGCATCGGCAACAGCCAAAGCCCGCCGTCCAAAGCTGTGAGCCTGCGTACCAGCAACCGCAACTTTGAGGGACGCAGCGGAACCCTGGACGCGCAGGTCTACCTGGTCAGCCCGGAGACCGCTGCCGCCGCCGTCATCACCGGTGTGTTCACCGACCCCCGCGACCTGGGGATGCCCTACCCCAGGGTGGATATGCCCGACCGGTTCTTCATTGACGATAGCATGTTCATCTTCCCGGCGCAAGCTGATAAGGAGGTGGAGATCTATCGCGGCCCCAATATCGGCGAGCCGCCACGCAACTCGGCCCTGCCGGAGAGCATCGTCGGCGAAGTGACGATCAAGGTGGGCGACAAGGTGACGACCGACCATATCATCCCGGCCGGGGCGCGGATGAAGTACCGCTCCAACGTCCCCAGGTACGCCGAATACGTCTTTGAGAACGTGGACGCCGGCTTTGCCCAGCGGGCGAAGGCGATCCGGGACGCCGGACGGTACAATCTCATCATCGCCGGCGAGAGTTACGGGCAAGGCTCCAGCCGCGAGCACGCGGCCCTCTGCCCCATGTACCTGGGCGTGAAGGCCGTCATCGCCAAGAGTTTTGAGCGCATCCACATCGCCAACCTGATCAACTTTGGCATCGTACCCTTCACCTTCCAGGATGAGGCGGACTATGACAAGATCGAGGCCGGCGATCAGGTAGAGCTGCCCGACATCCGGGGCCGCCTGCAACGCGGCGAGCCGGTGCTGCTGGTCAACAAGACCAAAGGCATCACCATCCCGCTGGCCTACAACTTCTCCCCCCGCCAACGCGACATCCTGCTGGCCGGGGGCACGCTCAACTACGTGGTATCGTAAAACGTCAATACGTCAAACGTCAATACGTCAAACGTCAACACGTCAGGCGTCACGTATCGCGCATGACGTTTGACGCATGATGCATCACGCTTTGAATATCTGGAGGAGAGAACCTATGGCAATCAAGGTAAAAAACCCCCTCGTCGAGATTGACGGGGACGAGATGGCCCGCATCATCTGGCACATGGTCAAGGACGAGCTGCTGCGCCCATATCTGGACCTGCAGACCGTTTACTATGACCTGCACATCAAGCGGCGTGACGAGACGGACGACCAGATCACGGTGGACGCGGCCAGGGCCATCGCCCAGTATGGCGTGGGCGTCAAGTGCGCCACCATCACCCCCAACGATGCCCGCGTCGAGGAGTATGGCCTCAAGAAATGCTGGCCCAGCCCCAACGGCACGATCCGGGGCATCCTGGATGGCACCGTCTTCCGCAAACCCATCGTGGTCAAGAACATCCCACCCACGGTACGCACCTGGAAGAAGCCCATCATCATCGGCCGTCATGCCTACGGCGACATCTACAAGAACCAGGAAATCCAGGTGAAAGGCCCCGGCAAGGGCGAACTGGTCTTCACCCCGGCCGACGGCAGCGACCCCATCCGTCTGACCATCCATGACTTCAAAGGCCCCGGCGTGCTTCAGGGCATCCACAACACGGAAAAGTCCATCCGCAGCCTCGCCCGGGCCTGCATCCAATACGCTATCAGTCAGCGGGTCCCCCTGTGGTTCGGGGCCAAGGACACTATCTCCAAGACCTACCACGCCTATTTCCGGGACGTTTTCCAGGAGGAAGTGGACAGGCATAAGGCTGAATTGGAGGCGGCCGGCGTCCAGTATTTCTATACCCTGATTGACGATGCCGTGGCGCGCATCATGCGGCACGAGGGCGGCGTCCTGTGGGCCTGCATGAACTATGACGGCGACGTGATGAGTGACATGGTGGCCTCCGCCTTCGGCAGCCTGGCCCTGATGACCTCCGTGCTGGTCAGCCCGGACGGGCCGATGGAGTTCGAGGCCGCCCACGGCACGGTGCAGAAGCACTACTACGCATACCTGAAGGGCCAGCCCACCTCCACCAACCCCACGGCCATCATCTTCGCCTGGACCGGTGCCCTGGCCCGGCGCGGTGATATGGACGGCACGCCGGACGTGGTGGACTTTGCCAGGAAGCTGGAAGCCGCCGTCATCGAGACTATCGAGGGCGGTGTGATGACCAAAGACCTGACCCGCGTCTGCGACCCGCCGGTGGAGCAGTCTGTCACCACCGAGGGCTTTATCCAGGCCGTGCGAGAGCGGCTGGATAGTAAGCTGTAGTTGCGAACGACCATGGTAACTGCCTACCCTCCCCCCGCAGGTTGGAGGGCAAGATGCAGGTCCAGGTGCCAGGCACTTCAAAAGTGCCTGGCACCTTATGGGCGAAGCAATCTCCACGCGTAACTTGGTACTCGGGAGATTGCTGACTGGACGCTGATCCCGTCCACCAATCTACCGATCCAAGTTACCAACCTACCAGGAGGAAAACATGGCAAAACGCGCGATTCACGAGTACGACGCCAAGCGATTGCTGGCAAAATACCTGCCGGACTACCTGGCCGGGTTCACCTACCCCGGCAAGGTGGCCCAGGTAACGAAAGATACCGATTGGGACAGGCTGGTGGCCGATAACCCCTGGCTCAAGACCGACCGCCTGGTGGTGAAGCCCGACCAGCTCTTCGGCCAGCGGGGCAAGCACGGCCTCTTGGGCCTGAACCTGGACCTGGCCGGCGTCAAAGCCTGGGTGGCCGAGCGCATGGGGCAAGAACTCACCATGGGCAAGGTCACGGATAAACTGACTACCTTCCTCATCGAGCCGTTCGTGCCTCACAACCCGCAGGACGAGATGTTCGTGGCGATCCGCACCGAGCGCGACGCCGACATCGTCTACTTTTCCACCCAGGGCGGCATCAACATCGAGGAGAACTGGGACACGGTGACGCAGATTCGCGTGCCCGTCCTGAAAGGCATTGGTGAGGTGGACGTGGCCGGCCGGCTGCCGGACTTCCCCAGCAAAGAGACGGTGACCCGATTCATCGTGGCCCTGCACCAGTTCTTCGTGGACCTGGCCCTGGTCTACCTGGAGATCAACCCCTTCGCCCTGGTGGGTGACGAGATCGTGCCGCTGGACTTCCGGGTCCAGGTGGATGACACGGCGGCCTTTGAGGCCGGGCGCAAGTGGGGCGAACTGGAGTTCCCGCCGGCCTTTGGCACACACCTGACACCAGAGGAAGAGTACATCCACTCCCTGGACGAGAAGAGCGGCGCCAGCCTCAAGCTGACGGTGCTCAATCCAAAGGGCCGGGTCTGGCCGATGGTGGCCGGTGGCGGGGCCAGCGTCATCTACGCCGACACGGTGGCGGACCTGGGCTTTGCCCATGAACTGAGCTGCTATGGCGAGTACTCCGGCAACCCCACCACCGACGAGACCCGCGAGTATGCCCGGACGATTCTAGACCTGATGACCCGCCAGCCGGACCCGCAGGGCCGGCCCAAGTTCCTGCTCATCGGCGGCGGCATCGCCAACTTCACCGACGTCGCCAAGACGTTCACCGGCATCGTCCAGGCGCTGCGGGAATACAAGGACAGGCTAAAGGAAAACCACGTCAAGATCTATGTGCGCCGGGGCGGCCCCAACTACCAGGAGGGCCTGGCGATGATGCGCAAGTTAGGTGAGGAACTGGGCGTCCCCATCGAGGTCTACGGGCCGGAGCTACACATGACCCGCATCGTCTCCATGGCGTTGGCGGAGTAGAGCCGATGGCTGGTAGCTGGTAGCTGGTTGCTGGTTGCTGGAAGCTGGTTGCTCGTAACCAGTGACCAGTCACAAGCCACAAGCAACAAGCCACAAGCCACGAGCAACAAGCAGCAAGCAACGAGCCACAAGCAACGAGCAACGAGCCACAAGCCACAAGCAACGAGGTATATAACTATGTCCAAACCTGACTACGAACTCTTTGACCGCAATACCACAGCCATCATCTACGGGATGCAGGCCGCGCCCATCCAGCGGATGCTGGACTTTGACTTCCTGTGCCAGCGGCCCACTCCCTCGGTGGCGGCCATCGTCCAGCCGACCCTGGAGGGGGAGGGCGGCTACCACCGGGCCTTCTTCGGCAAGCAGGAGATCCTCATCCCCATCTACCGTACCATCGCCGAGGCGGCCCACGCCCATCCAGATGCGGACGTGATGGTGAACTTTGCCAGCTTCCGCTCGGCGTTCCCCACGACGATGGAGGCCCTGGCCCAGCCCACCATCCGCACCGTTGGCGTCATCGCCGAGGGAGTGCCGGAGCGGCAGGCGCGCATCATGGCCGCCAAAGCCCGCGAGCTGGGCAAGGTGATCATCGGCCCGGCCACGGTGGGCGGCCTGGCCGCCGGCGCGTTCAAGATCGGCAACACCGGCGGCACGCCGGAGAACATCATCGCCTGCAAATTGCACCGGCCCGGCAGCGTGGGCTACGTGGGCAAGAGCGGCGGCCTCTCCAATGAGACCTTCAACATCGTGGCTCAGAACTCCGATGGCATCTACGAGGGCATCGCCATCGGCGGCGACGCCTACCCCGGCTCCACCCTCCTGGACCACCTGCTGCGCTTCCAGGCCAACCCCAAGATCAAGATGATGGTCTGCCTGGGCGAGCTGGGCGGCCTGGATGAGTACGCCATCGTGGACGCGCTGCGAGACGGTCGGCTGACCAAGCCGCTGGTCATCTGGGTCAGCGGGACCTGCGCCAAGCTCTTCGCCACCAGCGTCCAGTTCGGGCACGCCGGGGCCAAGGCCGACACCGGCCAGGAGACTGCTGACGCCAAGAACGCCGCCCTGCGCGCGGCCGGGGCCATCGTCCCCCGCTCCTTCGACGACTATGGCGAGAAGATCAGGGAGACCTTCCAGAAACTCGTGGCCGAGGGCCAGATCCAGCCCATCGTCGAGCCGACGGTTCCGAAGCTGCCCATTGACTACGCCGACGCGATGAAGCAGGGCCTCATCCGCAAGCCGGCCAACTTTATCAGCACCATCTCCGATGATCGGGGTGAGGAGCTGACCTACAACAAGATGCCCATCACTGAGGTCATCGAGAAAGAGTTGGGCATCGGTGGGGTCATTGGGCTGCTGTGGTTCAAGCGCGAGCTGCCCGAGTTCGCCCGGCGGTTCATCGAGCTGGGGATCATGCTCACGGCCGACCACGGGCCGGCCGTCTCTGGGGCGCACAACGCCATCGTGGCGGCGCGGGCCGGCAAAGACCTGATCTCGTCGGTGGTCAGCGGCATGTTGACCATCGGCCCGCGCTTTGGCGGGGCCATTGACGATGCGGCCCGCTACTTCAAAGGCGCCTACGACCGGGGCCTCACCGCTCAGCAATTCGTGGACGAGATGAAGGCCAAAGGTATCCTCATCCCCGGCATCGGCCACCGCATCAAGAGCGTCCAGAACCCCGACATGCGCGTGACCCTGCTCAAGCGGTTCGCCAAACAGCACTTTGCCAGCACCGACCTGCTGGACTTTGCCTTAGAAGTGGAGCAGATCACCACGGCCAAGCGCAACAACCTGATCCTGAACGTGGACGGGTGCATCGGCATCTGCTTCGTGGACATGCTGCGGAGCTGCGGTTACGGGGCCGAGGAGATCCAGGAGATCGTGGACCTGGGCTACCTGAACGGCATCTTTGTGTTGGGCCGGAGCATCGGCATGATGGGGCACTACTTTGACCAGAAGCGGCTGAAGCAGGGGTTGTATCGCCACCCGTGGGACGATATTCTGTACCTGTAGACTGCCCACCCTCCCGCAGGTTAGCAAGCACACTAAAGGCCCGCACGGGATACCCGTGCGGGCCTTTGGCGCGTTGGACCTGGGGGGTAAGCCAAATACCTTTCACGTCGGAATCGAGCCTTCAGGGTAACTACCCACCCTCCCGCAGGTTTGGGCGCAATGACCAGACCAGAACACGCCCAGGTCCGGCTGCATCGGTTGCCAGCCCCTTTCTAACCTGCGGGAGGGTTCAAGGTACTGAAGCCTCTACTCCGGTACCTTGATTAAAAGCATTGGGAGCAGGCCCTGGTTCTCACCGGAAAAAGGCGGTCACGTCTACCTCCGGCCAGCGGACCCTTGTGTATCCCGCTCGCGCCTGACCCAGGGGGGCAGTGGCATCCAGCCCCATCTTGGCCGTGCGGCGGGTCACCGGCTCTGCCGAGGGGTCCAGCGAGGAGCCGATCTCATCGGGCAGTACCACCAGATCGCGGGCGGCCTGAAATCGAGTAGCGATGGCCCATTCCACAGCGGTGAGATCATGGACGTCAATGTCGTCGTCCACCACGACGACATGTTTCAAAGACCGATGGCCCTGGAACGCCGCCATGATGGCAGCCCGGCCGTCGGTCTCCTGTTGCTTGCGGATGCCCACCACAGCATGTAACCATGACCCGCCGCCCTGGGTGAGATGGACGCCGGTACAGGGACAGACGGCATTGACTGCCCGCCAGATGGTTGGCTCACGAGGCAGACCCATAAGCAGCTTGTGCTCGTTGGCGCCCGGGAGCAAGGCCTGATAGATAGCGTCATGCCGGTGGGTGATCCGCTGGACAGTGAGCACCGGCTGCTGGCGCACGAGGTCATAGGTCTCGGTCAGGTCTACAAAAGGGCCTTCAGCGACCAGCTCGCGGGTCGAGATGTGCCCCTCCAGGACCCATTCGGCCTCGGCCGGCACGGCCAGCTCCACCGTCTGGCAACGTACTGTGGGCACCGGGGCCAGGGCCTGGGCAAGGCCCAGCTCATCCACGCCGATCTCCACGCTGGTGGCCGCAGCCAGCAACACGTGAATGGGCAACCCGATACAGACGGCCACGTCCAGCTCCCCGCCGGCCCGCTCCAGGAAGGCGTGCAGGTGCCGGGGCACGATGCGGATCGCCAGGCGGCGTTCGTCCAGTACCATCAGCCGGTGAAAGCTCAGGTTGCGGCCATATTGGGGGTCCTGGGCAAACACCACCGCCGAGGCGATATATGGCCCGCCGTCCTGAGCGCAATTGAAGAGGATGGGTAGTGCATCCAGGTCTGGCTCCGTCTGCACTACTTCCTGGCAGGGACCGCTCTCCACCAACGGCGGCGCTACGGGGTGGTCAATAGCCTGCGCCAAACGCCCCACGAGCGCGTCTGGAGCACAGCCCAAGGCCCGGCCGACAAGGGCGCGGCTGGAGAACAGGTTGCCCACCACCGGGTAGGCCGATTCCTTGATCCGTTCCAGGAGCACCGGCCGGCCGTCCAGGGCCTTCAGCAGGCCGGCGGCCTCCAGATGCCGCGAGACGGGCTGGCGAATCCGCACCAGATCGCCGGTGGCGTCTAATTCGGCGATGAATTCACGCAACATGGCTTTTCGTCAAAAAGTCATTCCTGGCGAGCCTGACGTTTGCCGCCTGAGCATTACGGGCCCGGCAGTTTCAGGTTTTGCCCCAGGATCACCCGCATGTCCACGGTGCTACGGGGGTTGGTTGCCCAACGCACGTTGCGAGTTTCCACTCCCAACAGGGCAATCAATTGAGCCAGGGTATAATCCTTGCCGGGTGTATAGACGATGATGATGGTCTCGGCATAATCGAAGCGGTCCGCCGGGGTCGTCGCCACCACGTTATAACCCCAACTGCGCAACAAGCCGGTGGCCTGGGTAGCCAGGTCCGGGTTAGCTGTCCCGTTCTGCACTTCCAGGCGGGCCGCCTCGGAGCGGATGCGTTGGGTGGCTTCGGTCTCCACCGGCGTGGGGGTCGGGCCTGGTTCGCGCGGCGGATAAAAGACCTCCTGGATCAGCGGCCGGATGCGGTCCCATTTGGGGAGCATGACCTGGGCCCCGCTGGCCGTGGTATAGCCCATGACCATGGTCTCATCAATCACCACCGCCCGGATGGCGGCCGGATCGATCTCGGCGACCAATTGGGCCAGGGCCAGGCCCTGTTGAGCCAGGGGGATGTCTGTCTGGACCGTGTCCTGCATGGTGGCGATGAGGACGGGCAATTTGGGCACCAGGTCCAGCTTCAGGGCCTGGGCGCGCAGGGCCAGGAGCACCTGTTGGGCCCGGCGCGCCCGGTTGATCACGGTATCGTTGTGGCGGGAGCGGGCGTACTGGAGGGCCATCTCGCCATCCATGTGCTGCAAGCCCGCCGGGATATAGATTCTTTTCATGCCCCGGATCCCCACCGGGTATTCATCGTCTTTCACCGGCCGGGTCACATCCACCGTCACCCCGCCCACCGTGTTCACGATCTTCACAAAGCCTTGAAAGTCCACCAGGGCATAGTAATGAATGGGGATGCCAAAGTTCAGCTCCACGGTCTTTTTGGCCAGACCAGGGCCGCCGCCGGGATACTTGTCTAACTCGCCATAGACATGCGCGGCGTTGATGCGGTCCTCGCCCCGGCCGGGGATCTCCACATAGAGGTCGCGGGGGATAGAGAGGACGGCGGCCGTCTTGCCCACCGGGTCCACCGTCGCCACCATCATGATGTCCGTGCGGGTAAGGCTACCGGCCTGCTCCCTGGCGTCAATGCCTAACAACAAAATGTTCACCCGCTCTGTTTCTCGCCACTGATAGGGGGGTTGGCCGGGCGACGGTGGGGCGCTGACGATCACCGGCAAGGGGACCTGCGGCAGCGCCGGCAGTTCGAACGTGGGGGCGGCCGGCAGACCGGCCACCGTCGTGCGTACCGTGATGTAGAACTCGTAGCTCAGGAACAAGCCGCCGCAGAAAAACAGCACCAGCAGCAGGGCGAACAGCAGCTTCCCCCACCACGGGACCTCAGTCGAAGGGGGTGCAGAACGGTAAAAAAGATGATGCTCCGAATGGTTCACGGGAACTCCCAGGAGAGAGTCTAAATGCCGCTTCAGGTGACTACATGCGTTGCGCCGGTCATGCCCAGGGTTGGATGGTAGAGGCACACCCGATTCTTGCCGGCGGCCTTGGCCGCATACAGGGCCATATCAGCCGCATAGACAAACCCGCGCTCGTCGTGGGCATCGGCAGGATACATGGCCACCCCCATACTCACGGTCACATGGCCTGAACGGCCGGTCTCTTTGACCGTGAACTGGCGAGCAGCCAGGATCGCCCGGATACGTTCCGCCATCAGACCAGCCGCCTGGCGTTCGGTCTCTGGCAATAGCAGAGCAAACTCCTCGCCGCCGTAACGAAACGCCAGGTCCGATTCCCGGATCTCGGCCCGCAACACCCGGGCCAGCTCCTGCAACAGATCATCGCCTGCCAGATGACCGTGAGTATCATTATAGCTCTTAAAGTTATCAATGTCCATCATGACCAACGACAGGGGCCGGTCATAGCGATCCGCCCGGGCCATTTCCTTCTTCAGGACCGCATAAAAGTGGCGGCTGTTATACAGGCCGGTCAGACCATCCGTGATGCTCAGCCGTTGGGCCTCCTGGTACAGACGTGCATTCTCGATGGCGATGGCCGCCTGGTCGGCCAGCAAACTCAGGACGCGCAGCTCATCCTCGGTGAACTCGTGGGGATACAGGAAGGCCACGTTGAACACGCCCACGACCCGGTCAGCGCGTTTGAGCGGGAAACTGGCGATGGCCTTCATGCCCCAGGTCTGGAACTCTGGGGTGGCAAAGAGGGGATGCTGTTGGGCATCGTTGATGACGACCGGCCGGCCCTGGCTGACCGCCAGGGCGGTGATGCCGTTTTTGCGAGGGGCATTGATTGATCGCTCTGATCCGGTGCCGGTACCCCACAGCCCGGCCCCAAAGGTGAATGTATCGCTCTGGTCGTCATAGAGATAGATATGGATATCGCTGGCATTCACCAGGCGTGAAGCAGCCTCGGCAACGATATCCAGGACCTTTGGCAGATCAAGGGAAGCCGTGAGGCGCAGGCTGACCTGCTGCAAGGTGCTTAGTTCCGCCACCCGTTCGCGCAGGCGCTCGTCAGTGCTGGCATAGAGCCGGGCGTTTTCAATGGCTACCGCAGCCTGGTTGGCAAAGGTGGTCAGCACCTCGATCTCGGTGCGCGAGAACTTGTGCGGGTCACTATAGTAGGCCGTCAACACCCCCAGGACATGCCCCCGACCACGGAGGGGTACATCCAGCACAGCCCGGAAACCCTCTTCGTGGCCCAGCCGGCGGATACTACTCGTATCTGACAACGTCAGCACATCCTCTATCGCCAATACCTGGCCCTCGCGGATCGCCAGCGCCCGTTCATCGGCTAACAAGATGTGTTGGGATTGGCCCACGAAATGCTGGCTCAGGCCCTGGGCTGACATCAGGCGGATGACGCCGGCTTGCTCATCGTGGATGAAAATGGCTGCCTTCTGGCAGTGCATCACCTGTACGGTGGCCGCCACGACGGTATCCAGGACTTGTTGCGGGTTCAACGAAGAGGTGACCAGGGTGGAGATGCGGTTCAGAGCGGCCAGCTCCTCGGCCCGCCGGGCCTGCGCGTATAATCGGGCATTCTCGATGGCGATGGCCGCCTGGGACGCGATGGCATTGAGCAAGATCAGATGCCCGGTGTCATAGGCCCCTTCCTGCTCATAGCTCTGTACGGCGATCACGCCCAGGACGCGCGTGCCGATCAGCAGGGGCACACCCAGCCATGAACGGGCCTGCGGGCCGATCAACTCGATGTCCAGGTCCTGCGTGGGCAGCTCGGTGCGGAGCAGCAGGGGAGCCCGGGTCTGGATCACGTGTTCGGTGAGGCCCCGGCCGGCGCGTCGGGGCCTGAAATCCGGACGTTCCTCCACATGGACACCCCCCTCGATAGCCAGGGGAAAGCGCACCGTATCGGTTCCCTCTTCGTACAGGGCGATGAAAAAGTTGGTGGTGTCCATGACCAGGCTGACCTGCTGGTAGACCAGCTCCAGGAGTTGATCCAGGTCCAGGGCGGCGCTGATGGCCCGGCCGATCTGGGCCAATGTGCCCAATTCGGCTATGCGCCGCTGGGTCTCTTTAAAGAGCCGGGCGTTCTCGATGGCCACGGCCGACTGGTTGGCAAACGCGGCCAGGAGTTGCAGGTCCTCTTCGGTAAAGGCGGCCGTCCGGCTGACACTGGCCAGGTCTAACACGCCAATGGGTTCGTCGCGGGCGATGAGCGGGGCGGCGATGGCCGAGCGGATCTCTCGTGGTTCTGCCAGGTCCGTGGTCAGTTGCGCCCGGGGATCACGCGCCACATCTTCTACCAAGAGGGGCTGACGATGCTGAAATACCCAGCCGGCGTAACCCTGGTGCCGAGGGAAGCGGAACTGCTGAATCTGTGGGGAGCGATACCCCCAGGCTGCGCCCACGTACAATTCGCCGCGCTCCCGGTCCAGCAACACCACCGCGCCCCGCTCGGCGGTCGGGATCGCCTGAGCGGCCGCCTCGATCACCAGCTCCAACACGCGCGGCAGGTCCAGGGTACTGGTCAGCACCCGCGAGGCTTCAAAGAGCCGATTCAAGCTCTCGATCTGGCGTTGGGTCTTGGCTACTGCCGCTGTCACATCCTCGATCTGGATGATGGCTGCCACCACCCGGCCGTTGACCTGGAGGGGATAGCCCCGAAAGTTCTGATATATCGGTTGCCCGTCGTAGATATTGCGCACGGCCAGGAACTCTTGCGGTTCGCCGGTCTCGATCAGCCGCTGGAACCGCTCCAGCAGCCCCTGTTCGACCAACAGGGGGCGGTCGGCAAAGACGTTGCGGCCCCGTTCCGCATCGGTCCAGCCATAACGTTCGCGCATAAAATCGTTGAACTCCAGGACCACGCCCTGGGGGTCCAAGATGACCAGCCCCTGGCGCATGGTCTGGCTGATGTCCAGGGCCCAGGCGCCGACCTGACGCAGGCCCCGGCCGGCCAGCAAAGCCCGCAGTTCCGGCCTCAATATGGTCAGTGGTTCATCCTCGTCGCGCTTCATCTTCTGCCAATCGCTCCAGCGCCCGTCTGAAGGCGCGAACTACTACCGGGTCGAACTGGCGGCCGGCCCCAGCCTGCAACTCCCGCAGGGCCTCTAATGCCGTCCGTTTACGCTGATACGGTCGCTCTGAGGTCATCGCCTCAAAGGCATCGGCGACCCGGATGATGCTGGCCCCCAGGGGGATCTGATCGCCCTTCAAGCCTTTAGGATAGCCGCTGCCGTCATAGTTCTCGTGGTGATAGTAGATCACGTAGAGGATCTCGCCGCGCGGATCCATGGCCTCCACGATCTTGGCTCCGATATAGGGATGGCTCATGATAAAGGCTCGTTCCCGTTCCGTCAAAGCCCCGGCCTTGTTCAAGATCCCCTCTGGCACACCGATCTTGCCGATGTCATGGAGCACGGCGGCCACGCGGATGTTCTCGATCTCTTCCTCACTCAGGTGTAGCTCCCGCGCCGTGGCCACGGCATAGCGGATGACCTGCTCTGAATGGCCGCGTGTATAGGGGTGTTTGGCCTCGATGGCTGTGACCAGGGCCTCAATGGTGCTGGTAAAGCGCGTGCGGACCTCGCGCACCAGGCGACGGTTTTCCAGGGCCATGCTCACCTGAGTGGCCAAAAAGGTCAGGGAGAGCCGATCTTCATGGGAAAAGGGGTGCTCGTTGCGCCGGTTGGCGGCGAACAAGGCCCCAAAGACTTGCTGCCCGCTCTGAAGCGGCACGCCGAGGAACGAGTAGATCGGCGGGTAATAGACCAGCAGCCCTGGCGTACCCACATCGAGGCTCGGCCCGTGGGCGATTATGGCCTGCCCTTCCCGGATCAGTTGATCGCACAGGCCGTTGCCCCCATAGTTCAGCTTCAAGACGCTACGGCGCACCGGTTCGTTCCCGATGCTGGAATACAGGTATCCTACGGCGCGGTCATCTTCATCCAGGATCAGCAGGCCGCCGACCTGGGCCCCGGTCATCTGGCGAGCCGTCAGCACGGCAAACTCGCGCAGTTTCTCCGGATCGGTCTGTGACGTGATACGCTCACTGATCTGTTGAAGCCAGGTCAATCGTTGCTGGCTCGCCGCTTCGGCGGTCTGGAGTGGCGGCCGATTACGTGGACGAACGTAGAACCAGAGCACCAGGCCCATCACCAGCAGGGCCCCGATTCGCCCCAGGCCGGTGGCCGGGTTGTCCACGCCGGGCCAGAGTAAAAGGCCGCCAGAGCCAGACCCTAACAGGAAGGTCAGACCCAGGACCCACCGACTGGAGCATTGAGAGGCGACCAGCAGCAAGATCAAGCCGCATATCAGGAGATAAAAGTCACTCTGGAGACCACCGGCCAGTACCATGGCGATGAGGCCCAGGACCAGGCTCACCGGCACCAGGGCCAGCCTGACCAGGGCCGAAGAGACCCAGCGCGTGTAGGTGAGCAGGGTAAACCACAGGAGCGTGGCCAAAGCCACTATCAGCAGGATATCCAGACCCACCGGATACGTTGGCCGGCTCAGTCGCAGGAGCAGGTAGCAGCCGGGCACGGCGATCCAGTGTGCCAGCACCGCGCGACGCAAGGCGATGCTGTTGACCGCGTTAATCACAGGTTGTTACCTCTCAGATTGCGGATTGCAGATTGCAGATTGCGGACTGTTTAGTAGTGCGTCGTGTAGATATTGGTTTCCCAGAAGGCTCGATAGGTCGGGTCCCGGCTGCCCCGGCAGACGCCGTCCAGCAGGCACACGCCGGGGCATGGGTAAGCCACCCCCGTCACGAACGTGCATTCGTCAGCCTTGAAACAGGTCCGGCCGCCGCAGATCGGCTCGTGGTCGTAGAAGCAGCAGCTTCGGCCCAGCAACCAGATGATCCGATCCAGGTCGTAGATGCTGTGCCCGGATATGCGCGCCAGCAGGGCACAAGCCTCCCGCACGGCGACCCGCACGGTGGTATTGATGGTCTCGTCCACCGGCACGCGCCCTCGCAAGGCCCGGGCCAGGGTCTCATCCGTCACCGCCACGATCCCGCTGCGCAAGGCTACCCGCATGGCGTGATAATCCACGGCCATGGTCACGTGTTCGGGGTCCAGCAGCGGCCAGATACCGGCCTGGTTCAGGAAAGCCAACAACAGGGTGGATTTCTTTTCCACCGGGTCGGCATAGGCGGTGAACTGAGCCAGTCGCTCATATAGCCCACCGGGTCCCCTGGCCCGGCCGCCGGCCGCCGCATAAAGGCCCATCGCCTGGCCCTCATAGGCGGCCAACAGTTGCCGGGCACAATCGTGAAGCTGGCCCAGTCGCTCTTCCAGACGATCCAGAGTGCAGGTGGCCAGGTTGCCGCTATCTGAGAACAGCCGTTGCAAGTCCAGCCGGGTGAACCGGGCCAGGCGATGAGCCGAGAAATAGCCCGGTGTCTCTGCCTCGGCGCGCAGGGCGGCCCGGGCCAGATAATCCCAACCGCGATACCAGACGCCATCCAGGACGCCGGCCAGGCTGACCGTGTGCTGGCAGATGGCGACGACGTAAAACCAGAGGTTCGCCAGCCGTTGGCGCTCGTCCTCATCGCGGGGGGGCTGTAACAGGGGGTCCGGCAGCACCGTCACGGTCGCCAGTCGCTCCCCTACCCGGCGGCATTGGTCTGGGTCCGGCCGCACCGGGTCTGGGACACCCGGCCCGGCAGGGCCAGCGGTGTCGCTTTCTCGCCAGCGTTGGATCAGCGCCAGGCGGCCCCGGCGGCTCAGTCGCTTGAGCACCAACTCGCGCTGTTGGGCCGCGCGTCGTGAGGAGACCTCTTCCCAGTAGACCAGATGCACGGGCCGGCGAGAACGGGTGTAGTGCGCGCCCTGCCCCTCGTTATGCGCCCGCACGCGCCGGGCCAGGTCAGTCGTCCAGCCGGTATATAACGTGCCGTCAGCGCATTCCAGGATATATACGTATGGCAAATTCACACCCCTTCAAAGATTGGTAAGGAAGCTCCAGGCTCAAGACCGCACTACTTATTATACCAGGAGGAGGCAAGTTTGACCAGTCGTCGAGGCTGACATCCGTGCATAACTTCTTTCAGGGAGGGAACAAGGAGGGAGAAAGCTTCCCCTCCCCGCATCGCGTGGCGGCGACGAAGTGGGGAGTGGGGCAGGGCCCTCATGCGTTTTTAATTACGCACGGGTGTCAGGTCGAGACTGGCAATTGGCGGCAAGTTATGGTATGATAATACGCGCAGAGCCATTCACGGCCAGCATCCCGCCAGAGCAAAAACCTGTCCGGTTTCTGGGCGAGAAAAACTACCTGCTGGAGGCAACGCATGCCCCCGGTCGAAGTGCCGGCGCGTATACGGGTGCTCAAACACGAAACGCAGGTCGTCGAAGAGATGGAGCTGGACGAGTATCTCCAGGGCGTGGTGCGGGCCGAGATGGGAGCACAGGGGCCCCTGGAAGCCCTGAAGGCCCAGGCGATTGCCGCGCGGTCCTTCGCCCTGGCGGCCCGGAAACACGGCTCGCAAGCCCATGTCTGTACAGATCATCGGCATTGTCAGGCCTGGAGCGCAGAACAGGCGCCCCTGCCAGACCAGGCGGTACAGGCGACGACGGGCCTGGTGCTGGTTTATGGTGATACCATCGCCACGGCGTTCTACTTTGGGCATTGCGACGGTCACACGCGCAACTTTGAGGACGTATGGCCCTCCTCGTCGCTGGTGCCCTATTGTCGGCAGGTCCCGTGCCCCTGTGGGCACACGCAACTATATGGTCACGGCGTGGGGCTGTGTCAGGCTGGCGCGCGGGTCATGGCGGAACAGGGGGCCACAGCCCAGGAGATCCTGCAACACTATTACACCGGTATCCGTCTGGTTCAGGCTGGCCCGGGCCTGACCGGGTGGGTCATGCGGCTGGAGGTCCGTCCTGGCCCTCGGGCCATCGCCGGCAGTCTTCCCCGCCCCGGCATCCCCATCAGCATCAGCGACCCGTGGGGCAATCACTGGATCACCACCAGCGGCGACAAACCGGAGCACGGTGTGGGCGGCTTTGAGGTCCTGTTATGGGCCGATGCGACGTACACAGTGCGGTTCCTGGACCAGGAGTTCCCGCTGCCGGTGGCCGGCGCATTCCTGTTCCTCACCTTTGCGGAGCCTGGCGCGGCCGTCCCGCTCAAAGAGGCCCGGCTGGTAAGCCGGTGGATGTCGCAGGCCGAAGCCCGGGCCTGGCGGGAACGCTTTGAAGTCGCGGCCGAGACCCGAGGCATGTTCACCGTGGAGGAGCAATGAGGTCTCTCCCTCCAGGCTTTGTCCTCGAGGAGCAGACGGATGCCGGGCGCCGGGTGGAGTGGCAGCAGGCAGTGGCAGGTTCGCGCGGAGGATGAGCACGCGTGCTAGACGGTGAGGAGATCTTGGAACTCTTTGCCCAGACAGAGGTGGATCCAGACTGGAGCTTTGCCGAATGCGGCCCCCGCCAGACCGGCAAGCTCTCTCACGGCTACCACCGCTACCCGGCCAAGTTCATCCCGCAACTCGTGGAGCGGCTGTTTGACCTGTACCTGCCGAATGGGGAATGCGGAGTGCGGAATGGGGAATGGGGAATGGGGAATGGGGAATGCGGAGTGCGGAATGCGGAATGGGGAGTGGGGAATGTGGAATGCGGAGTGGGGAATAATTCCGAATGCCGCATTCCGCATTCCGAAATCCACGTAAACGATCTGTTCATGGGCAGTGGGACCACCATCGCCTGTGCCATCGCCCGGGGCTACCGGGCCAGTGGCACCGACATCAACTATGCTGCCGCACTTATCACCCGGGTCAAGGCCACCCCTATCGAGCCGGGCTACCTGGCCGAACGCATCCAGGCCGTGACCATGGACCTGTTGGCGTTGGATACCTCGCGCACGTTGCCCCTGTGGCCGCCAGCACAACGACTGCGGTGTCTCATCCCCCAGGTTAGCCTGGCCCGGATCAATTACTGGTTCGACCCGGCCACGCGCGACGAATTGGGTTTCATCCTGGGGCGGATCAGCGCCGAGCCGGACGAGCACGTGCGCGACTTTCTGCTCTGTTGTTTCAGCCACATCCTCAAGACCGTCTCCCGCTGGGATATGGGCAGCACCAAACCGATTCGGGACCGGAACAAGCGGCCGGTGCCACCCTTTACGGTATTCCTGGCCCACCTCCGGCGCATGATGCGCGGCAATCTGGCCCTGTGGAAGGTCGTGCCGCCGGCCGTGCGTCAGAACCCGACGGCCTACCTGAACATCAAGCGCGGCGATGCCCGCCAACAGCCAGTGGAGGATAACTCCGTGGACTTGCAGGTCACTTCCAGCCCCTACGTCACCAGTTACGAGTACGCCGACCTGCATCAGTTGACCACGCTCTGGCTGGCCCCGGACGCAGCGCGAAACATGCGCGAGTATCGGCGGCAGTTCATTGGCACAGGCAGTGTCAAGCCCCCAGTTACAAGTCACAAGTCACAAGTCACAAATCCGCATTCCGAAATCGCGGCCCGCATCGTTGAGGCGATGGAGCCGCGAGACCCGCGCGTGGCGGCGGAAATCCGGGCCTATTTTGCCGACATGCAGGAGTGTTTCCAGGAGACGGCACGGATCCTCAAACCCGGCGCGCGCTGTTGCTATGTCATCGGCAACACTACCCTCCGAGGGGTGGAGATATTGAACGCCCAAGCCTTCGCCGAGGGCTTGCAACTGGCCGGCCTGGAATTAGAGCGCGTCATCAAGCGCGAGATCCCGGTCAAGATCCTGCCCACCGTCCGCGACGCTGCCACCGGCCGCTTTGCCTCGTGCGCCAAGGCCGACGCTCGCGCCTATCCCACCGAGTTCATCGTCATTGGCCGCAAGCCAGTCACAAGTCGCCAGTCGCCAGCACCCTGCGACCTGCAACCTGTGACTTGCGACCTGAGACCTGAGACCTGAGACTCACCATAAGGAGACCCCTATGTCCAAAAAAGTCACCCCCCGCAGCCAAGACTATAGCCGCTGGTACACCGACGTGGTGCAGCGCGCGGAGCTGGCCGACTATGCCCCGGTCAAGGGTTGCATGGTCATCCGGCCCTACGGCTATGCCCTCTGGGAGAACATCCAGGCCGGGCTGGACCGCCGTTTCAAGGCCACCGGCGTCCAGAATGCCTACTTCCCACTCTTTATCCCCTACAGCTTTATCCAGAAAGAGTCCGAGCACGTGGAGGGGTTCGCGCCGCAGTTGGCCGTGGTGACTCACGGCGGCGGCGAGAAGCTGGAGGAACCCCTGGTGGTCCGGCCCACCTCAGAGACGGTCATCAACTCCATGTTCTCGCAATGGATCCAGAGCTACCGCGACCTGCCCCTGCTCCTCAATCAGTGGTGCAACGTGGTGCGTTGGGAGATGCGCACCCGGCTCTTTCTGCGCACCACCGAGTTCCTGTGGCAGGAAGGCCACACCGCCCACGCCACCGCTGAGGAGGCCGAGGCCCGCGCCCGGCTCATGCTGGACGTCTACACCGACTTTGCTGTGAACGACGCGGCCATCCCGGTCATCCCCGGCCGCAAGAGCGATAGCGAGCGGTTCGCCGGGGCCGTGCGCTCCTACACCATCGAGGCCATGATGGGCGACAAGCGCGCCCTCCAGGCCGGCACCAGCCACTTCCTGGGCCAGAACTTTGCCAAAGCCTTCGGGACGCAATACCTGGACCAGAACAATCAGCTCCAATACGTCTGGCAGACGAGCTGGGGCGTGAGCACGCGCATGGTGGGCGCAGTGGTCATGGTCCACGGTGACGACCAGGGCCTCATCCTGCCACCCCGGCTGGCCCCCATCCAGGTGGTCATCGTGCCGATTGGCCGCAGCGACGAGGGAGCCGGCGCGCGTCAGGCCGCCCAGGCCCTGGCCGATGACTTGCGGGCGCGGGGCGTCCGCGTTCGGGTGGACGACCGCGAGGAATACTCCCCCGGCTGGAAGTTCAACGAGTGGGAGATGCGCGGCGTGCCCTTGCGGATCGAGATCGGTCCGCGTGACCTGGCGGCCGGCCAGGCCGTGTTGGTGCGGCGCGACAGCGGCGAGAAGGCCCCCGCGCCCCTGGCCGGCCTGGGCGAGCGCGTCCCGGCCCTGCTGGACGACCTTCAGCGCGACCTGCTGGCCCGCGCTCGTGCCTTCCGCGACGCCAATACCCACACCGTGGCCGACTATGCCGGGTTCCAGCGCGTCATTGACGACCCGGGTGGGTTCATCGTGGCTCATTGGTGCGGCGACGCGGCGTGCGAGGCGGCCATCCAGGAAGACACCCGGGCCACCATCCGCTGCCTTCCCTTCGAGGGGCAGACCGGGCCGGGCCTCTGCGTGCGTTGCGGGCGACCGGCGGCGGAGCGGGCCGTCTTCGCGCGGGCGTATTGAGCCGGGTTGGAGGTTAGATGCCATGAGCGATGATCTTCAACATCAGCTTGAACTCTACCTGGCACACGCCAGGGAGGCGTTGCAGGCAGCCGGGTTGAATATGGAGCACGGGTTCTACGGCACCGCTATCAACCGGGCCTACTATGCAATCTTTTACGCGACCAGTGCCCTCTTGCTGGCGCACGGATTGGTACGTGGCAAGCATACGGGCGTGATCGCCGTCTTTCGGGAGCGTTTTGTCAAGCCCGGCCTGATCGAACCGGAATATAGCGACATTTATGGGGCGGTTATGGACGCTCGAATGGACAGTGACTACGAGATGGCCTTTGAAGCGGATCGCGGTGTGGCTCAGAAAGCCATCTTTGACGCGCAACGGTTCGTTGAACGGATCGCGAACTACCTGGCAGGAGAAAAGCGAGATGAGAGCTAAAAGATCACCCTCGTTGACCGATCAGGAAAGACAGGCGCTGCAGGCATACGTGCAGGCTCTATATGAACGGCATGGCCCACGAGTTGTGGCGGTAGCCCTCTTTGGCTCCAAGTCTCGGGGCGACGCCGGCCCCGACTCGGACATTGACGTGTTGGTGCGCCTGGCCGATGACGACTGGCAACTGGGCTGGGCGGTGCGGTTGTTGGCCGCTCGCGTCTCCCTGGAACACGACGTGCTGCTCTCGGTGCGGGCCGTGGGGGCCAGCCAGTGGGCGCGCATGGAACGTTATCGAGTGCCTCTGTACCAGGGGATCCAGGCCGAAGGAATTGACCTGACACCGCTGCGCAAGGTATCTTGAGCGGAACTGCAATGGAGGAGCTATAAAGTCCGAAGGTGGAATAGGGTATGAATAGGGTATGCTTATGGGAAGCATATCGGTGGTACGGAGGAGCCGTGGCCAAGGTCAAGACCAACGTCCTGCTGCAAGGGCTGAGCGGGGGATCGGGGAATTGGTGTTCAAGCATTACGGCGACCAGGTGGTGGTGAGCCGCCGGCCGGTCCGCGACCCGGACCGCATCCCCACGCCCGGCGAGGCCCGGTAGCGCGAACGTATTCGCGAGGCGGCGGCGCAGGCCAAGGCGGTGCTGGCGACGGAGGGCGGGCAGGCGTATTACCAGGCCGCGCGCAAACGGCTGGGCCAGCGCAGCGCGTATCACACGGCGGTGTTCGACTTCTTTGGCGCGCCGGAGGTGACGGCGGTGCGCTGGGAGGGAACCGGCGATCTGCGCATTCAGGTGCGGGATAACGTGGGCGTGCGCCGGGTGACGGTGGCAATAGATGACCAGACCCATGCGGCTGAGCCGCTCCCACAGGGGCCGGAGCCGGCCGACGTGCGGCATTGCCAGTTGGCCGGGGACGGACCGTGGACCGTGCGCGTGCGGGCGGAGGACGGGATGGGGAACATCGGCGAGTGGGCCGGGGTGGTGGGCGCTCAAAACGGGGTTTGACGGGTAGCGCGGGTGATGGTACAATGGAGACGCTGGTCATCGTCTCGCCGTTCATGTGGACGTGGCGCTATTGGGCGGCATCTATGCCCTGACCGAAAGAGGCTGCTACTTCGAGATCGCCAAGGCCCGCCAGTTCCTCCGCGACTGGCAGAAGGAATCGCCCACAGCCCTGCGCTTCAGCGTGGACCGGATGGGCAACATGGCGCACGTGGGCTTTTGCTGTAAGGAGACGGCCTATGGCAGAGTACCCGGTGCCAGTGACAGATGCGCTCTTGCAAGAGATCACCCGGCGGATCGTAGAACGTTTTGCCCCGGAGAAAGTGATCCTGTTTGGCTCTCATTCCTCAGGTGCGCCCCGCGCCGATAGCGATGTGGACTTGTTGGTAATCATGGAGGCCAGCGGCTCCCCCATCCAGCGCGCGGTGGACGTGAAACGGGTCTGTCGACCGCGCTTTGTGTCCATGGATGTGCTGGTCAAGACGCCAGAAGAGGTGGCGGCCCGGCTCGAACAGGGGAGCTTTTTCCTGCGCCAGATCCTGGAGCAGGGGAGGGTGCTCTATGAACGTCAGCCCTGAAGTGCTGGACTGGATCCGTAAGGCGGAAATGGACCTGGCGGCGGCCCGACGACTGGCCGAAGGGGATGAACCGCTGCCCGACCAGATGGGCTTTTTCTGTCAGCAGACGGCTGAGAAATATCTCAAGGCATTCCTCATTGCTTCTGAGCAAGTGCCGCCGCGTACCCACGACGTGGACGTGCTGGTAGAGATGTGCGCGGTTGTGGATCCCACCTTTGCACAGCTCCAACCCGTGGTGGAGGGGCTGACTGAATTTGCGGTTATCTTTCGCTACCCCGAAGAGTGGAGCGACGAAACAGCCGCCATGCAATCGCTGTCCAAAGCCGAGCAGGTACGTGTGTGGGTGCGGCAAAAGCTGGACCTGGCGGGGGAGAACAGCTGATGACGCCGGAGGCGGAAGCTTTTGCCATCTTGAAGGCAGCCATGCCCACCGGCCCTCTCGCCGTCGCCGACGCCTTCGCTGTCCCCAACGCTCCCGGCCTGGCGGCCCCGGTCCAGGGGCTGGTCGTCTCGGCCGGCGGCAGCCCCCTGGCCGTGATCGGCCTGGCCCCGCCCACCGCTCGCGCCCAACGCGCCCCTTATCTGGTGGCCTGGAACCTGCGCGACACAGCCCTGCGGCCGACGCCCCAGAAGGGCATCCCCGCGCTCGCCAGCGAACCCTTGCGGCGCTACCCCACCCTGTTCGACCTCACGCCGCGCTACACGCCCCAACCCGCTCCCGGTCCGTGTGCGCCTGGCCGCGTGCAGCGCACTGATATGGCGCTGACCCAGGCGGACAACGACGCCTTTGGCGAACTGCGCGCCGTCTACGGTGACGAGCGATTGCGCGTGCCGCCGGCCGTTACGAGCCACACGGACGCCGGGCCGTGCTAAGTGATCCTGACCGCCACCACTCGGCCAGGGTGCCAGACGAGGTAGCAAGGATGAATATCACCTTCCTGGGCACCGCCGCCGCGAATGCCTACCCGGAAGCCTTCTGCCAGTGCGGCAATTGCGAGCAGGCCCGCGCGCTTGGCGGCCCCAGCCTGCGCCGGCGCTCCGCCGCGCTCATCAACGACGACCTCCTGATCGACCTGGGGCCGGATGTCCTGACCGCCTCGTTCACCTTTGGTCGCCCGCTGACCGGGGTGCGCTACTGCCTGCAGACGCACGCGCACGCGGATCACCTGGACACGTCTCATTTCCTCTCGCGCAGCCCGGAGTTCGGCGTGGTCGGCGCGCCCCGGCTGCACTTTTACGCCTCGCCGGGCACGCTGCGGGCGGCCGCCCAAAGCCTGGAACGCGACTGCGCCCCGGCCGGCTTCCTCGACCCGGCGATGGGCGAGCGGCTGAACCTGGAGCTGCACCCCATCGAGGCGTTGCAGTCTTTCCCCGTTGGCCCTTACCAGGTGACAGCGTTCCCGGCCAACCACGACCCCACGGTGGAACCGCTGCTCTACGCGGTGGAGGCCGCCGGGCGCAGCGTCTTCTACGGCCTGGACACGGCCGCGTTGCCGGAGGAGACCTGGCAGGCGTTTCACCGCTACAACCTGCGCTTCGACGTGGCGATCCTGGATCACACCTACGGCCCCGGCGAATCGGGCAGCGACCACCTGAGCGCGCGGCAGGTCATCGAGCACGTGGCGCGGTTGCGCGAGGAGGGCTTGCTGACCGACCAGGCCCGGGTCTTCGCCGCGCACATCGCCCACGAAGGCAACCCCGTCCACCCGGAACTGGCAGCCTTTGCCGCGCAACACGGCTACGAGGTGGCCTGTGATGGATTGACGATATGAAACCCGATGCTATCGCCACATTTCAGGGAGATCCTCACGCATCCTGGCACATCCCGTTGGTAGAAAAATCCGTAGAGGCAGGCCTTGCGCCTGCCCGATCGGACGGCCTGAGCGACCGCGAGGGTCGCCCCTACGAGAGGGGTTTATTTACGGGAGGGAAGCAAAATGGGCGTGAAAAAGCTCACCCCCACGCTCATCGTGGACGACATGGACCAGGCCATCGCGTACTACACCGAGACGCTCGGATTTGCGGTCCTCAGTGCCATGCCGGGTGGGGCGGCCCGGCGACCGGCAGTTGGAGATCGCGGCCGGGTATCCCTGCCAGGCGGAGTACCAGGCGGTGGATTTCTGAATGTGCTCAGGTCCACGTGCTACGTGTGCCCGGCCTGTCAGCCACAATAACCCCCTCTCCCTATGAGGGCCTGTCCGCTTTAGCGGGAGAGGGCCGGGGTGAGGGTAGAAACAACCAGGAGGAGCACATGGCGATCAAAGCCCAACTTGTTGACCTGCTCCAGCGCGCGCACGAGGAGGTGCAGACCTTTGTCGCCGGCCTGAGCGACGAGGAGCGCGCTGCCGTCGGCACGCTGGAACACTGGTCGGCCAAGGACCTGGCCGCACACCTGGCCGAATGGCAGGCCCGCAGCGCGCAGTCGTTGGCGGCAGCCCGGCGCGGCGAACCGCCGCCCCGGTATTACCATGACATTGACCAGGCGAACGCCGAGATCTTTGCGCGTTACCACGACCGGCCCTGGGCTGAGGTGCTCGACGTGCTGGCTCACGCTCAGGCCGAATCGGTCGAGCACGTGCAGGCGATGACGGAAGCCGCTCTGTTGGATACCAGCCGTTACCCCTGGCAGCAAGGACGCGCCCTGTGGCGGCTCATCGTGGGCAACGAGTACCTGCACCCCCTGGCCCACCTCACGCAGTGGTACGTCGAGCACGGCCAGGCAGAGCAGGCGGCCCGGCTCCAGGAGACGGCGGCGCAATCGCTGGCCGTGTTGAGCGACGCCCCGGACTGGCAGGGCCTCATCCGCTACAACCTGGCCTGCTTCTACGCGCTGTCCGGCCAGAAAGAGCTGGCGATAGCCACGTTGACCGAGGCCCTCCGGCTGAACCCGGGCCTGGCTGGCTGGTCGCGGCAGGACCCCGACCTGGCCTCCATCCGCGAGGAGCCGGCCTACCGGGCGCTGGTGGAGGGGGCATGAGACACCTGGCACACCTCTGCGTGACGATCGGCCCCCGGCCCCTCGGCTCACCGGCCAACCAAACCGCGACCGACTATGTCCAACGGGCTTTCGAGGCGGTTGGACGGATGTCGCTGGTGTAAGGTGTTTGACAAAGCAGACCTGAAGTGCTATGATGTAAAGCGATCACTGTGCGGCCGTCTTTTCTTCATCTCCCGCTGTGTCGGGGGGATGGGAGGATGGGGCCGGCTGGTTACGTTCGACCAGACAACAATTTGAAGGAAGGTAACTGCCTACCCTCCCGCAGGTTCGGGCGCAATCTCCGCACTGAAGTGCGCCGCAATGAGCTGCTCGCTCTCTTGCCAGCCGCTTTCTAACCTGCGGGAGGGTGGCGGGTA
>DAOTYG010000327.1:0-1948 GCA_034435155.1 Anaerolineae bacterium
GGAGGGAAGGGGGAGGAGGGAAGGAAGGGAGAGGTAAAAGGTGAAAAAATGGGCAGGATGTGAGATATGGAAGTTCGATGGAGAGCGGTGGGTGTCGGAGAGAGGGGATGATCGGCGGCAGATCAAGTCCCACCGCGATCTGGATGCCTTCAACCTGGCCTATACGCTGGCTATGGAGGTGTTTGAGCTGACGGGTCGTTTTCCCAAGGAAGAGCGTTACGCGCTGGTAGACCAAATACGTCGCTCATCCCGGAGCGTGTGCGGTTGCATCGTGGAGGGCTTTGCCAAGCGGCGATACGAAAAGGTCTTCAAGAACGCGTTAAACGATTCCCTGGGCGAGTCGGAAGAGACAAAGTTGTGGTTGGACTTTGCCCTGGATTGTGGGTACATCTCAGCCGATGAGCATAAGCGGCTTACTGCTGGCTACGTGCAAGTTAGCGCCATGCTATGGACGCTGATGACCACCTGGCGCACCTTCCACTGATCCGTCATCCGTCATCCGTCATCCGTCATCCATCATCCATCATCCATCATCCATCATCCATCATCCTGCATCCTGCATCCATCATCCTGCATCCATCATCCTGCATCCTGCATCCTGTATCCTGCATCCTATAATATCCCCCCGGCCCGTTCTTGTCAACACAGGATCGCTGTTTCTTTGAGGACTCTAATCTATTTCAAAAGAAGTTCCAACATCTTTGAGCTATAATGAAGCCAGTCGGTAATCAGCAAGCGAACAGGATTTTTCGCCCTGGAGAGGTTCACGCTCGCGGCGGGTGTGTCACCGACGGGCGCGGGGTCTCAGACCCCGCGTGAGCACAGAATCCGCCGCCGGGCGCGGGGTCGCAGACCCCGCGTGAGCAGAACGCTCGCGGCGGGTGTGTCACGCTCGCAGACCCCCGGCGAGCACATTACGAGCACATATTATACGAGGAGGTGTCGAGATGTTCACGAAACTCATTGTCGGTACGGTAGCCGGTTTGCTGAGCGCGGCGATGGCTGTGGTCAGCGTGATCGGCGGAGTGGGCCTGGCCCAGGCGGTGCCACTACCCCAGGATGACAAGCCCGCGGCCGCCTGGATCGGCGCGATCCTGGCGGACCTGACCCCGGCCCTGGCGAAGCGGCTGGGCCTGGAGGGGCAGACCGGCGTGGTGGTGGTGCGGGTGCTGAAAGGCAGCGCGGCGGAACAGGGCGGTTTGCAGGAGAAGGACATCGTGAAAGCCATCGGCGGGCAACCGGTGGAGAAGGCCCGGCAGGCCAACTGGGCTATCGCCAGGGCGGCCATCGGCCAACCGCTGACCATCACGGTGCGGCGTGGCGCGGCGGAACAGACGGTGATGGTGACACCGGTGGAGATGCCGGCCCGGGTCAAACTGACGATGGTCAAGAAACGCCTGGAACAGCAGGTGATGGCCCGACGAGCAGTGGCCCAACGCCTGGCCCGGCTCAACCGGCTCCCGGGCTGGAAGGACATCCCCCCGGACCAGAAGTTCAGCCATACCCTGGGAGCTACCTTCCGCTACAAGGACAAAGACGGCAACCTGGTCACGGTGCAGACGATCCCCGGCCTGATGGTCTCGGCCAGCGCCACGAGCATCACCATCACGCCCAATGACCCAAACCTGCCCGGCGGCCCCTTCGCCATCACAGAGGACACCGTCGTGCGCGTGGGCAAGGACACGGGTGTGGAGAGCCTGCAGGCCGGCGACCAGGTACTCGTGGTTACAGCCGACGGCAAGACCGCTCTGGCGGTGCTGAAGAGCGGTCCTCGGCCGGTGCAGGCCCCGGCTGGCGGGGAATGACCCATATCCACGAAAATATGTTAGAGCCAGGTAACTGCCTACCCTCCCGCAGGTTCGGGCGCAATCTCCGCACTGAAGTGCGCCGCAATGAGCTGCTCGCTCTCTTGCCAGCCGCTTTCTAACCTGCGGGAGGGTGGCGGGTA